>NZ_JBVHZJ010000032.1:0-98495 GCF_055574655.1 Streptomyces sp. NPDC029956
GAGTCCTCAGAACGACTCGGACGCCGCCGATGGGTGATCGAGCGGACGATGTCCTGGCTGACCGGATACCGCCGACTCAACCACCGCTACGAACGTCATCCCCGCAACTACCTGGCCTTTCTCGGCCTCGCCGCCGCCATCTGCTGCTACAAGCGACTCGTCCGCCTCACCACGTAGGACACGGTATTAGACCTCGCCTCATCATGCGCGCGGGGTGTCTACTCCGGCCGTAGATCGTGATCTCGGTGGTGAGGGGCGGCGAGGCGGCAGGTGGCAAGCGTCGATCCTCCCGCCCGAGATCGCCCACGCCGTCGCGGGCGTCGGCTCCTTCTCCGTCTACCCGAGTTCACCGAGTCGGAGGGCATCCCCCATCTCGCTGAGCTTCGCGGCCGTGGCCGGGGTCCGCTCCTGCGCATGTTCAGCGAGTCGGAGGGCGTCGTCGATCTCGCTGAGCTTCACGGAGGACAGGACGGCCGCCCGCTCCATCAGGTCGTCCCGGGACACGGTGGTCAGCCACGTGCACGGGGTGAAGCCTGGACGCGGGTACGCGAGGCGCAGCACGCCTTCGAACGGCAGTCCTTCACCGGCGCCGACCGTCACTTCGATGCCCACACCGCTGATGTCGACGCCCGCCGGAGCGACGACCTGCATCACCCGGATCCCGGACGCGTCGTCTCCCGACAGCAGTACGACCAACCTCCGCTCGTCGAACTGGACCCACCAGACTTCGCCACGTTGCACAAGTCCTCCAGACACATGACGGCAGGCAGACGCTGCGCGGCCCCGACGCGCTGTGGAGACGGGTGCAGCACCGTTGATCACCGGTGTGTGAGGACTGAAGATCATGCGGTGGCCGCAAGGTCACAACGTAGACCCTGCCCGCCGGCAGGAGGCGTTCGAGGGCCTGACGGCCCGGATGGCGGGCCGGTTCGCACGGGTCGAACCCCGACGTCGGGTCGGGCGGCTGGTGCTCGGGCTGCTGTCGGCCATGCCACGGTGTGCGTCGCTGGATCAAGGTGGCGGGTCGAGCAATGCCGGACCGAGCAGCACCCTGGCCGCAAACGGGCGCGACCGCAGATCAATCGATGCGGAGAACTGCCGCGGAGCCTCCGGCCCAGAGCAATAGGATCTTGCGGTGCTGTTCCGACGCCTCATGACGCTGATTCCTGCGACCCTCGTCCTTTCCGGTTGCGGCCTCCTCGAACCGACGGAGGAACCGGAACCGCTGGACGTGACTGCCGAGGTGCTGTCCGCCTTCCCGGACAAGCCCACGGCACAGAAGGCGAAGGCACATGTACGCCGAGTGGAGAAGACGGACGAGGATGAAGTCTTCCTCACGTTTCAGGGCGACCTTCCTGAGGGTTCCGTCCTCTATCCGCTGGACGACTGGGAGCACCACATAGCCGGCCTGGTCATGACCGCAGCCGACGAGGTTCTGGGGCCTTGCCACCATCAGGTCCGGACGGACGCCACCTTGTACGGCATCGGGACCTGCAGCTTCGGTCACACACGCCCCACCTCGACAGAGAGGCCTGCGCCCAGGGAACGGTGACGCGTCGACTCCAAGCTGCGCTGGGTCCCGGTTGGCCGTCGCATCAGTACCGGGATTGCAAGACCTGCGCGACTTCCGCCTCAGAAGCGAAACCTCCCAGCAGCCAGGGCGGCACCGCTGGACCGGCGAATCAACATGCCGTGGCTCGCCGAATGCCGTCGGCTCCACCGCCGTCACCAACACGAGGGAGAGATCGGAGACCATCGAGCCCGACCGGGGGCCGTCCGGGTCAGTCACCGGCCTTCTTGTTGAACCATCCGAGCGACCGGATGACGGACGCGCCGATGAAGAGGATGCCGAGAGGAAGGATCGTGAACCAGACGGCATCGGCTTTCGCGGCTGCGAGCAGGGCGATGGCGCCGATGGCCAGCGCCAGGAGCACGAGCATGCCCAGAAGGACACGAATCTTGGAAACCAACGGAGGACTCTCCAATGTTCAGCTGGGCTCTCGTCACCAGACGGCGTTCGCCACCCGTCGTACGCCGGCGGCAGTTGCCCCGTAGGGGCAGCAAGCTCCCCGGCGTCACGCCACGACTCCGTCAGGCAGGTCGTGGCGCGATTCTCCCAACGCTCCGCTCCGGATGCGTCAGTGGAACTACGTAATCCAGTACGTAGGTTCACTGCCCGGCGCGGGTTGGCGAGCAGCGGATCCAGGGGCTGTCCGATGGGTCGTGTGAGGTGATCAGGGCCGCGGCGCAGGCGCAGATGAGCTTCTCCGAGGGCGCCGTCGACGGGCTCACCGGCACTGAGAGCTCGTCGCCGATCCGCCCACGCCTGCCTGCGTCGGCCGATTCAGGAATTCGGTTGCGGTGGATCAGGCGGGTGCGGTGATACTCCGGCATGAGTAGAGACGCCGAGGTCATCGTGCTCGCCCGCTGGTCGGACGAGGTGATGGAACCGCTGACCCAGGACGACCCGGAACGCACGTGGCAAGGCCGATTCGTCCCGATAGCAGGGCACTGGGGCTACGAGTTCGGGTGGGCCCTGGAGCTCGACAAAGTGCACCACCGCAAGGGCCTGCTCAGGCACCTGGAATCGCTGGCCTGGCCGCATCCGCATACGGTGCAGGTTCTGCTTCGCGACCAGGACGACGACTGCTTCGGGCTATGGATGATGCAGGAGGGCCGGCTGATGGAAGTCACCATTCCGCGCACCGAGCGCTTCCACCAGCCGGCACCTCCCACTGAGGACTTCGAAGTCGACCCGGGCAGGCTGCTGCGCACCGACCAAGGCAGGCCTCTGCCCGAGCAGACCCCGGAAGCACGCCGCGACACCCGCCCATCCTGGTAGACCGAGTCGACAGCTCGTCTCAGGACGTCAGGGCTGTCGAGGCGCGCGTACTCAGCGAACCGCGCCCCCACTGCCCAGGTCCCGACGCTCCGAACGAGGCGCCGGCCCAGGCACGTCGTGGAATCGACGCTGACCGTGCTCCAGTCGATCCGGCCCCGGCATCAGCGTCGGCCTGGACGGCCCGCAGGATCCTCTCCCACGTGCCGTCCGCCGACCACCTGCGATGCGATCGTGAACCGTCTTGCAGCCACCGAAGCAGACAGGCAGATCCCGCCAGAGGAGGCCGGTCCGCTGCCGGAACAGAATCCGTGCGAATCCACTGACCTTGACGAAGTCCCCTGGTGGAATGGCGTGTTCCGCACCGGGGATCTTCTCCCGATGTCTCCTCCACTGTCACCATGTGCCGTATGACGCACATGATCAAGGGTGCGAACGCGCCCGTTCCCACCGTCCCACTGCGTGTTGCCGTGGGCCGACCGTCGACGCCAGGGGCGCCGATCGTGTCAGCCGCGGCCGTTCTGCTCGACTCGGCCGGAGCGGTGCGCGGCGAGGCCGACATCGTCTTCCACGACCGGCCCGTCCACCCCTCGGGCGCCGTTCGGCACGTCGGCACGGGGCAGGGCGCCGGACAGCTCGCCGAGTGGCTCGAGGTGGACCTGCTCCGCGTCGAACCCGATGTCCAGCGGGTACTGATAGTGGGAACCTGCGCGGACGGGACCTTCGGACAGGTCCACGGTCTCTACGCCCAGTTGAGCACGTTCGACGGAACCATCGTCGCGCAGTACTCGGTCACGGACGCCACCGCCGAGACCGCGTTCGTGCTGGGCGAGCTGTACCTGCGCGATCGGGCATGGCGGTTCCGCGCGGTGGGGCAGGGCTATGAGGACGGGCTCGCGGGTCTGGCGCAGGATGTCGGGGGCACGGGGGCGGTGCCGGCGGTGTCTCCCCCGGCGCCGGTGGTCCCTCCGGCGTCGCCGGCCGTGCCTTCCGTTCCCGGCCCCGTGCCGCTCGCCGGGGTGGGCAAGACGGGCTCCGGCCTGGCGGCTCCCGGGGCGCCGTCGGTGCCGGGGCCGGATGTGTACAGGGCGGACCAGGGGTCGTCCGGGCCCGGCCAGCCGGGCGCGGGCGATTCCGCGACGTACCCCACCTCCGCCGTATCGCCTTCTTCTGAGCCTGCCGGGGTCGTGCCCGCCTACGCCGGTGGGGCGCCCGCCGTCGGCACATCGTTCGAGCCCCTGTCCTGGGCGGCCGACTTCTTCACGTTCGAGCCACGCGTCTATCGCGGCAAGGGTGCGAAGACGGTCACCGTGGACCTGCCGTTTCCGCCCAACGGGGAGCCGGTGATCCTGGAGGCGAGGACGGAGGAGTACAACTTCATCTCCGTCAAGATGCCCGGCCGCGAGGACGATGTCTTCCTGGCCGACCTGCCCGATCACTACGGTCGAACCCTGATGGTGCCCAACCGCAAGGGCGGTCCGGTCACACTGAAGGTACGCAACTCCGGGGCATGGCAGCTCACCGTCCTGCCCCTGTCGGCGGCCCTTCCGCTGGAGGTCGGCACCATCGCGGGCAGCGGACGCGAGGTCTTCGTCCGCACCGGACCCGCTGCCGAGTTGAAGGTCCGGGCGGAGGACCCGCACAAGGGCTGGTTCCAGATGCACTACCACTGGGGCGACACCCCCAGTGACCTGCGGAGCCCTGCCAAGCGGCTCGTGTACGAGTGGAACGGTCGCCGGGTCCGGGAGAAGGTCGATCTGCCCAGCGGGCCCATTCTGGTCACCATCGACAGAAGCAGGCACCAGTGGGAACTCACCCTCGATCCGGCCGCCCCGAGCGACCCGTCCCGAGGCGCGCGACGGGCATGGCGTCGCTAGGTCGACCACTGACGTACACCGTCGTCGGGCGGTGCACGTCGATCGTGATCACTCGGTTCGGTGGCCGCCGCGCCACGGAAGCGGCCTTCCCCAGGCGGCAGGCGGAGCGGCTCTCGCTCTCCGGAACATGTCGTGTGCAGCTGCAGCCTCTGGCGTCACCGATTCGGTGTGATGAGACAGGTCGAGAACCTCGGGACGGACCGCCCCGACCCGGGGCCGTCCGGCCCGATGACGCTCAG
Source organism: Streptomyces sp. NPDC029956 (assembly GCF_055574655.1). Taxonomy (NCBI): domain Bacteria; kingdom Bacillati; phylum Actinomycetota; class Actinomycetes; order Kitasatosporales; family Streptomycetaceae; genus Streptomyces; species Streptomyces sp. NPDC029956. Next base: position 4,956 of record NZ_JBVHZJ010000032.1, read on the forward strand.
CACACGGCACCTCCGCACGCCGTCGCTGCCGTCCACGGGCCGGATGGGCTCCGCCAGGCTCCCCCGGTGTGACGGGTCAGCGGCGGATGCCCGCGTACGCGGACGGGGAGATCCCGCCCTCCGCCCCCGCGGCGCCGCCGACCGTCCAGACCCGACCCGCCTCGTCGGCCGCGGCGCCGTAGAGGAACCCGGCTCCGCGCGGGTTCTCCGTGCGCTTGAGCACACCGTCGGGTCCGAGCGTCAGGACGTAGTTCCCGGCCGGGTTGACGTCGGGATTCATGGTCTCCCCCACGATCACCGGGCGCCCGGAGCCGTCGAAGGCGATGTCGAACAGCTGGCCCGTCTCGGCGGGCGTGCGGACGGTGGACCAGACCCGACCGTCGAAACGCACGACGACAGGACGGCGCCACAGGTTCTCGTCGCGCATGTGCCCGACGGCCCAGATCTCGTTCGCCGAGCGCCGCTCGATGCCGTCGTACATGGCGCCGTCGAGTCCGCTCGGCAGCTGCTGCTTCGTCCACGACGTGCCGTCGAACCGCGAGACGCCGTCACCGATGGCGAGGACGACCCCGCCGGGGCCGACCTCCAGCTGGGAGACCCAGTTGAGCCCGGTGTCGGCCGGCAGCCGGGTCCAGCCGCCGCTGCCGTCCGCCCTGCCCCGGAACAGGGCCGGCTGGTACTCGCCGGTCGCGTCGGTGTATCCGCCGTGCACCCAGACCGCACCGCGCGCGTCCACGTCGACGGCCGACAGCGACGTGCCGTCCGCCCCCTTCGGAAAGGGCAGCTCGACCGCGCTCCAGACCTTGCCGTTCCAGTGCTGGAGCAGCGCACGCCCCTGGTCCCAGTCGTCCTCACCGACGGCTTCGTGGCGGGTGCCCACGGCCCACACCTGGTCGGGCGCGCCGACCGCGAGGTCCTCCAGACGACCGTGCTCGGCGGGCTGCGGGGGCGCCTGCCAGCGGGTACCGGTCCAGCGCAGAGCGACCGGAGCGAAGGGACGGGTGGTCGCGTCGTTGTGCTTGCCGACGGCCCAGGTCGCGCCGCCGGCGGTCTCGACGTCGAACAGCGCGCTGCCCTCGCTGTGTGCCGGGCTGACGTTCCGCCAGTTCTGGGTCTCCGCTGCGGCGGGGGCCGCGGCGACGGCGACGAACGAGGCGAGGCCGACCGCGACGGCGGTGGCCGCACGGGGCAGGGAAGGGTTCATGAAGGGATTCCTCGCAGTGAGTCGGTGTCGAACGTGCTCTCACCCTTTTGACGCGCCGAGCCACGGGAGATGTTTCATGATTCTTCGAAAAAAGCTCAGGGCAGCGCGCGAGCGCGACGACCGCTACGTCCGACTCGGTCCAGGGCGCGGGGCGGCGACCGTACATCTCACTGACAGCCCCCTGGGCAACGTCCAGGGGGTGCACTACGACCCTGATGCCGCTCGGGGGCGCGTAGAGGCGCATGGGGAGGCGTAGCAGCTCGCGTACAGCGCATTGGCGCTCGACGGGCGCGCGCCTCCCTAGGCGTCGGTGTACCGGAATTCCGGGCCGAAGGTCCGGCCGCTTCCGTCGGGCAGCGGCCGCTCCATCAGGGTGCGTGCCGGTCCCTGCAGGGCGAACATCGTGCCGATCGCCTTCGTCAGCAGCTCCTTCGCCTTCGCCGGCAGTTCCGCCTTCCAGGCCCCCTCCAACAGGCGCAGCATCTCGCTGTACGAGTGGTTGACGGCGTCGAGGAGTTCCCGCGTCCCGGCGTCGACGACCGCAGATCCCGAGGTGCCCCAACCGCCTGCGGGAACGGGGGCCATCGGCAGGGCGCGGGGCATGGGGATCTCGTCGCCCGTGAACTCCCATCGGTCCGGCATCTCGGCGGTCCTGACGAGCTTGCGGCCGTGGAAGATCTCGCGGAAGACGTAGTAGTGGGCCGGCTCGCCCGGCTCGCCCGGATGCGGGTTCAGGGGCGAGCCCGAGGTGCCCTCGCCCTGTTCCTTGATGACCTCGATGGCGGCGGTCACCTGAGGGAGGCCGGTGAGTGCCACGACGTCGTTGCCCTGCCCGTGGTGGGACAGGTTCCGGGTGAGCTGCCGTGCGCCCGTGATCAGGTCCGCGTGGGTACGGAACACGTCGAGGATCGCCGTGTAGAAGTCGCCGATCGAGGTGGAGGCGCGGGACTCGGCGAGCGGGTCGTCGGGCGCCTCGATCCGCGAGTAGAGGTCCAACGACTCCTTCGTCAGTCCGCTCAGAAAGACGGTCAGGCCGGGCCGTACACCTCCGGGCAGCGGGCCCGGATACGTCGGCACCGCCCTCGCGTCGGCGAGCCGCGGGGCACCGCCGATGGTGGTGAGCATGTTGCCGGCCAGGGCGAGATGGGACATCTCGTCGAAGACGATCCGCCGGATCGCCTCGGACACGTCGCCGTCCCGGTCGGGGTCCTCGATGGACCAGAGCCCGCACAAGTAGGGCGGAAGAGTGGCCAGTTCCAGCATGACGGCCTGTTGGAGGGACTCCTTCAGCCAGTCCGCGTCACGGTGATCGGCGGGTTGCCCCATCAGCTCGACGATCCTGTTGCTCCGGTAGTCGAGAAGCGCGGTCACGACCGCCCCTTCCTCGCAGCCAGGGTCGTGCTTCCATGACGGGGCCACTCGCACAGGTCATCGTGGTTCCACAGGGCGAGTTCCGCCGGGCACGACTGGAGGGACCAGATGTCTTCCACGGTACGTGGGCCATGGGCCGGCGGCGACTCGGGCAAGGAGGGCGGAGGTGTGGACACGGCCGTACAACAGCTCCCAGGCGTACGCCGTGCTCCTACGGACCGACACGTTCGCCCGGTCGGGCCGCAGATCGGCGTCACCGAAGGCGCACGCTCACCCTCGCGCGCACCTCGGTGAAACCGTCGGCTGACCGCCGCCCAGCTCCGCACCACGCTTCAGCCTGATGTGCAAGGCAGGCCGGTGCAGGACGGGGCGTCCCGCGGCACAGACCCGGTCCTCGACCGCGGTCTGTGTCCGCCGGGTGCCCCGTCATGGATTCCGCATCGTGTCGCGACGCTCGTCCGCCGGGCTGCGGGTGAGGTCAGACGTTGCGCCGGTACTGGCCGCCGACCTCGAAGAAGGCGTCGGTGACCTGCTGGAGCGAGCAGACACGGGCGGCTTCCATGAGTACGGCGAAGACGTTGCGTCCCTCCATCGCGGCGGTCTTGAGAGCGGCCAGGGCCTCGTGGGCGGGCTCGTGGTGGGCGGACTGGTAGCCCTGTACGCGGTCCAGCTGCGACTGCTTCTCCTCCTCCGTGGCCCGGGCCAGCTCGATGGCGACGGGTTCGGCGTCGTCGGCGTGCGGGTTGCGGAAGGTGTTGACGCCGATGAGCGGCAGGGTGCCGTCGTGCTTGCGCTGCTCGTAGAGCATCGATTCGTCCTGGATGCGGCCGCGCTGGTAGCCGGTCTCCATGGCGCCGAGGACACCGCCGCGCTCGCTGATCCGTTCGAACTCGGTGAGGACGGCCCGCTCGACCAGGTCGGTGAGCTCGTCGATGATGTAGGACCCCTGGAGGGGGTTCTCGTTCATCGCCAGGCCCCACTCACGGTTGATGATGAGCTGGATGGCCAGGGCCCGGCGGACGGACTCCTCGGTAGGGGTGGTGACGGCCTCGTCGTAGGCGTTGGTGTGGAGACTGTTGCAGTTGTCGTAGATGGCGATGAGTGCCTGCAGCGTGGTGCGGATGTCGTTGAAGTCCATCTCCTGGGCGTGCAGCGAGCGGCCCGAGGTCTGCACGTGGTACTTCAGCTTCTGGGAGCGTTCGTTGGCTCCGTACTTCTCCTTCATGGCGACGGCCCAGATGCGTCGGGCCACGCGGCCGAGTACGGAGTACTCGGGGTCCATACCGTTGGAGAAGAAGAAGGAGAGGTTCGGGGCGAAGTCGTCGATGTTCATGCCCCGGGCGAGGTACGCCTCGACGTACGTGAACCCGTTGGCGAGCGTGAAGGCCAGCTGGCTGATGGGGTTCGCGCCGGCTTCGGCGATGTGGTAGCCGGAAATGGAGACCGAGTAGAAGTTGCGGACCTGGTTCTGGATGAACCATTCCTGCACGTCCGCCATCATCCGCAGGGAGAACTCGGTCGAGAACAAGCAGGTGTTCTGTCCCTGGTCCTCCTTGAGGATGTCCGCCTGCACGGTGCCACGCACGTGGGCGAGGGCCTTGGCGCGCAGCTCGGCCGCCTCGTCGACGTCGGGCTCGCGGCCGTTGGCGGTGCGGAAACCGTCCAGCTGCTGGTCGATCGCGGTGTTGAGGAAGAACGCCAGGATGGTGGGGGCGGGCCCGTTGATGGTCATGGAGACCGACGTCGTGGGCGCGACCAGGTCGAAGCCGTCGAAGAGGGCCTTCATGTCGTCGAGCGTGGCGACCGAGACGCCGGAGGTGCCGACCTTGCCGTAGATGTCGGGGCGCTCGTCGGGGTCGCGGCCGTACAGGGTGACGGAGTCGAAGGCCGTGGACAGGCGGGTGGCAGGCTGGCCTTCGGAGAGCAGCTGGAAACGGCGGTTGGTACGGAAGGGATCTCCCTCGCCGGCGAACATGCGGGCGGGATCCTCCCCGTCCCGCTTGAAGGGGAAGACTCCCGCCGTGAAGGGGAAGTGCCCGGGGAGGTTCTCCGCCCGCCAGAACCGCACGAGTTCGCCGTGGTCGGCGTAGCGGGGCAGAGCGACGCGGGGGATCTTGTTGCCGGAGAGTGACTCGCGGACGAGCTGCGTGCGGATCTCCCGGTCGCGTACCTTCACCACCAGTTCGTCCTGGGTGTAGGAGGCGACGAGGGCGGGCCATCCCTCGAGCTGTTCGGTCACATCGTGAGGGAGTCGCTTGCGGGCGTCGGCAAGCAGGGACGACACGGCGGTGTCGTCGGAGCCGACTCCGACGAGTTCGTCGCGGACGGCGGCCAGGCGCTGAACCCGGCGGGCGGCTTCGGCCAGGTCGAGGGTCTCGGAGTGGTACTGGCGGACGGTTTCGGTGATCTCGGCGAGGTAGCGCACCCGGTCCGAGGGCACGACCTGGCGGATGCCCGAGGAGTGCCGGACGTCGACGGCCGGCAGGGTTCCGGGGGTCAGGGCCAGGCCCTTGCCGGCCAGGAGGGTCTTCAGGTGCTGGTAGAGAGCGGTGACGCCGTCGTCGTTGAAGGTGGCTGCGGAGGTGCCGTACACGGGCATGTCCTCAGGCCGCTTCGTGAACGCCTCACGGTTGCGGATGAGCTGGCGAGCGACGTCGCGCATGGCGTCGCGGGCGCCGCGCCGCTCGAACTTGTTGATGGCCACGACGTCGGCGAAGTCGAGCATGTCGATCTTCTCCAACTGGGAGGCGGCTCCGAACTCGGGCGTCATCACGTACAAGGAGGTGTCGACGAACGGCACGATCGCCGCGTCACCCTGGCCGATGCCAGGGGTCTCGACGATGACCAGGTCGAAGCCTGCGGCCTTCACGACGTCGATCACGTCCGAGAGGTGCTGGGGCACTTCGCGGCTGCCGCGGGTGGCCAGGCTTCGGAAGAAGACCTGGCTTCCGTCGAGGGAGTTCATGCGGATCCGGTCGCCGAGCAGCGCGCCGCCTCCGCGGCGGCGCGTGGGGTCGACGGCGATGACCGCGATGCGCAGCTTGTCCTCCTGGTCGACGCGGATCCGGCGCACCAGCTCGTCGGTGAGCGACGACTTGCCCGAGCCACCCGTGCCGGTGATACCGAGGACCGGCACGGTCCGGGCGGCGGAGGTGGTCCGGAGCTCCTGGAGAAAGGCGGTCGGGAGCTTGCCGAGCTCGGCGCCGGTGATGGCGCGGGCGATGGCGAAGCGGTCGCCAGCGAGTACTCCGCCGACGTCTGCGTGCTTGGTGTCCCACAGGTCGAAGTCACAGTCCGCGACGACCGAGTTGACCATCCCGGCGAGGCCCAGCCGCTGCCCGTCCTCGGGGGAGAAGATGGTGACCCCGCTCCCCCGCAGCCGGGAGATCTCCTCCGGGACGATCACGCCCCCGCCTCCACCGACGACACGGACGTGGTCCGCGCCCTGGGCGCGCAGTGACTCCACGAGGTACTCGAAGTACTCCACGTGTCCGCCCTGGTAGGACGAGACCGCCACGCCGTGCGCGTCCTCCTCCAGAGCTGCGTCGACGACCTCCTTGACCGATCGGTTGTGCCCGAGGTGGATCACCTCGACGCCCTGCGACTGGAAGATCCTCCGCATGATGTTGATCGAGGCGTCGTGGCCGTCGAACAGCGCGGAAGCCGTGACGAGACGTACGGGGTTTTCGGGACGGTGAAGATCGCTCATGGGGCCCTCCGGAACCTGCGCTGGAGCTCATACCTTAGGGATAGTAGGACGTCCTAGTAAATAACAGGGGGTGACATCGTGGCGCGGAGGGCATGTCCCGAGGCGACGGACAGGATGTCGAAGCAGGCCCGAGCCTGATCGCCGCAGACGTGAGCGAGGCTCACGCGGGCGTCACTCTCGGCTGCACACCTTCTGGTCAAAACGGAGCAATCGACGCATTCGACTGGCATCAGTCATTCAACTGCACATGATCCAACGATCAGCGCGTTGAAATCTGATGGTAACTGAGCCATTTCGGTGGAGTGTTGTTCCGTGCTACGTTCCGCCGAGTGGGAGCGCTCCCCGACTGCTGTTCGGTGGTCGCGCCCGGCTCACGTACCGCATCACCTCGTTGCCCTCTCTCTGCACGGGCTCCCGCACGCACTCCGTATCGCCGACCGCGTGCCGGGAATCCGCGCGCCGTCCCGCGCACAGGAGGAGATCGATGCGTCGCATCCTGACCTTCGTGGTGGCCGTGCTGATGGCCGCCGGAGGTGTCTCTCTGGCCGGCCTCACCGGCATCTCGGTCGCCGACGTCACCCCGAAGCCACCCCGGCTGACCACACCGTGGACCTCCCAGGTGTCCACCACGAATCCGCTGCCGGAGTACCCCAGACCCCAGATGACCCGTCAGAAGTGGCAGTCACTGAACGGTGAATGGGAGTTCCTCAATCCACCCACCGACGCCGCCGGCAACGTCGACCGCCGTGCTGCCCCTCCGACCGGGCAGACGCTGCCCGAGCGGATCCTTGTCCCCTACCCCGTCGAGTCGGCCCTCTCCGGCATCATGCGGAGCGACAACCGGGACCTGATGTTCTACAAGCGCTCCTTCACCGTCCCCCAGGACTGGGCAGGCCAGCGCGTGCAGCTGCACTTCGGCGCGGTGGACCACGAGGCCACCGTCTGGGTCAACGGAACCCAGGTCACCACGCACAAGGGCGGCTACGACCGGTTCGAGGTGGACATCACCCCCCAGCTGCGCGGGGGAGCCAATGAGCTGATCGTCCGCGTGTACGATCCGACCGACGGGCGCGGCGAGAAGCAACCGCTGGGCAAACAGACGAACAACCCGAGCGGGATCTTCTACACACCTGTCTCCGGCATCTGGCAGACCGTCTGGCTGGAGCCGACACCTTCGTCCTCGATCTACTCGGTCGACATCCGCCCTGATCTCGCGACCGGCACCGCACGCGTCCGGGTCTTCACCCGGGGCGACGTCAGCGGGCACAGCGTCCGCGTCGAGGCCCTGTCGGGCTCCCAGGTCGTGGGGACCGCTTCGGGCGGGTTCGGCGAGTTCGCCGTTCCCGTCCCGAACCCCCGGCTCTGGTCGCCCGACGACCCCTTCCTCTACGACCTCAGGGTCACCCTGCGCGACTCCACCGGCGCGGGCGTCGATGCCGTCAGCAGCTACTTCGGCATGCGCGAGGTGGGTACCAAGAAGCTGAACGGGGTGCTGCGCCCCACGCTGAACGGCCAATTCGTCTTCCAGGTAGGGACGTTGGACCAGGGCTACTGGCCCGACGGTCTCTACACGGCCCCGACCGACGAGGCTCTCCGCTTCGACCTGCAGAAGCACAAGGATCTCGGCTTCAACATGGTGCGCAAGCACATCAAGGTGGAGCCGGCGCGTTGGTACTACCACGCCGACCGGCTGGGACTGCTCGTCTGGCAGGACATCCCGTCCACCCCCGCCTTCGACCAGAGCCGGACGCCGGCCCAGGTCGCACAGCTGGAGACGGAAGCGCGCGAGATCATCGACGAGCACCGGTTCTCACCGGCCGTGGTCACCTACGTCCCGTTCAACGAGGGCTGGGGCGAGTGGGACCCCAACGCCACGCGGCGCATCACGACCGAGCTGAAGGCCTACGACCCGACCAGGCTGATGAACGCGCACAGCGGCTACAACTGCTGCGTCTCCAAGGGCGATCCCGGCACGGGTGACATCATGGACTGGCACGTCTACACCGGCCCCGACGCGCCGCGCCCGTCGGACACCCGGGTGTCCGTCCTGGGAGAGTTCGGGGGAATCGGGCTACGCGTCCCCGGCCACGAGTACAACCCCGGCAGCGGCTCCCCGTACGAGCAGGTCTTCAGCAGCGAGCACCTCAACGACCGGTACACGGGGATGGTCCGCGACGTCCAGCAGCTGATGACCACCAAGGGCGTCTCGGCCGCCGTCTACACCGAGATCACCGACGTCGAGGGCGAGGTCAACGGCCTGTTCACCTACGACCGGCGTGTCCAGAAGGTCGACACCGGTCTCGTACGTGCCGCGCACGCGCAGCTCCTGGCGGCCTCCCTCAACCTCAACAACGGCAGCCACACCCTGGGACACGTCCGGTCCTTCAGGGTCACCACCCCGGGCCACACGGACCGCTACCTGCGCCACGCCGACTCCGTCGCCCGCACCGATGTGCTGACCGGCGCCTCCCCGGACGGTGCCCGACAGGACGCGTCCTTCCGGACGGTCGCCGGCCTCGCCGACGCGCACTGCTACTCGTTCGAGTCGGTGAACCACCCGGGCCGCTACCTTCGCCACGCCGCAGGCCGGGTCCGCATCGACTCCGACACCGGCGGAAGCTTCTCCGCGGACGCCACCTGGTGCGCCCGCCCCGGTTTGACCGGGACAGGCACCTCCTACGAGTCGGTCAACTTCCCCGGGCACTATCTGCGGCACTACGCCGACAGCGTGTACCTCGCCCGCAGCGGCGGCACCAACGCCTGGGACACCGCGGTCGGCTTCACCGCCGATGCCTCCTGGACCACCGGCGAACCGGCACTGTGGCGCAGCTCGGTCCTCCTCCCCGTCGACGTACGCCGGTCCCTTCGGGTCGCCACGTGGGGACACACCGACCGGTATCTGCGACACGTCGACAGCCTCGCCTCCACCGAGGTCGTCGACGCCGGTAGCGGACCGGTGCTCAAGCAGGACGCGACCTTCACGCTGCGTCGCGGACTGGCCGACTCCTCGTGCTACTCCTTCGAGTCGGTGAACCAGCCCGGCCAGTTCCTCCGGCACGCCGACAGCCGGGTCCGCATCTCCCCCAACGACGGAACGGCCCTCTTCCGCGACGACGCCACTTTCTGCGCGCGGGCCGGGGTCGGAGCGACGGGCGTCACCTTCGAGTCGTTCAACCGCCCCGGTTCGTTCCTGCGCCACTACGCATCAGCGGTCCACATCGCCTCGGGCAGCGGCCCCGGCGACGGGTTCGACCGGCCCCAGACCCTCACCGCGGACAGCAGCTGGACACTGGCCGCGCCCTGGACACCCTGATCTGCCGGTGAAGCCGTGCCGCGGTCATCCGGACTCGCGACCGCGGCATGGTTTCAGCAGCACCGGCTGCTCCACGCGGCCCCTCTCCGGGCGGGCCCGCATCGTCCCGGTCGACGGTCGCTCGGCCATCGGCCGGATCGGCTTCCGCCGGCCGGTGGATCGACGCCGGAGTCGCTGCGACTCCGACGGGCGCCCCTGGATTCCGGGCCGGGAACGGGGCGTGCCCCGGTCGGATGGTGTCCGGCCGGGGCACGCGGGTTCGGCTGTCGGGGATCAGGCCGCGGGTGCCTTGAAGTGGCAGTTGGCGGACACGGGCGTGTTGTCGGTGGTGTCGTCGGCCGTGCGTACGCGCCAGCCGTAGCTGTGGCCGGGGGTGAGCGCCGGCACGGTGAGCGAGACGGTGCCCTGGCCCTTGACCGTGGTGCTCTTCGATCCGGGCGTGCCCAGGCTCAGGATCTGGGTCGAGGTGGTGTTGTCCCACAGGGAGAACTCGGCCCACACGTTCTTGGACGGGTCGGGGTGCCGGACCGTCGCGGTGAGCGTCGGCGTGAGGCCGGCGGCCGTTCCGAAGGCGTTCCCGAACTGGCCGCCGGCATGCTGGTGGCAGCCCTGGGAGAGCTGGCCCGGCGCGTCCTGCAGCGCGATGCTCTTGCCGGTGGGGCGCGCCATGGTGCCGGAGTACGAGGCGACCTGGTCGTCCCGCAGGGCGTAGTCGAAGGCCTCGGCCCGCTGGATGTGCCCCTTGAAGCCGGCGTTCCGGACGCCGCTGACGAGGTCGCGGCCGACGACGAAGGGGCCGCCCGCGCGCCACCTGGCGGTGTGCGTGGTCTCGGCCTTCTTCGTGCCGTCGACGAAGAGGCTCGCCTTGCCGGCGGCGGAGTCGTAGACGCCGGTGAGCCTGGTCCACTGCCCCTTGACCGCGCCGGGGGCGACGGCCTGGTCGATGTTCCAGCCGTCGGCGTCGGCCCTGGGCAGGCCGAAGCGCCAGGAGTTGTCGCCCGCGTTGTAGAAGAGGATCATGCCGCTGACCCGGTTGCCGTCCTGGGACAGGACGGCGGAGGTGCCGGCGTCGGCGTCGAGCTTGGCCCAGGCGGAGACGGTGAAGCTGTGGGCGGTGTCGAAGGCGGGACCGTCGGCGGAGATCGCCTCGTCCACCCGGCCGTCCATGGACAGGGCGCCGCCGTGCTCGGCCGTCCGCCAGTCGCTCGTGCCGTCGCCGCTCGCGCCGGTGAGCCCGGCCGAGCCGCCCGTGGTCGCCGTGGCGCTGCCGTCGAGCTTCCAGGAGACGGCCGGGCCGCCCTGGGTGTAGCCGTACACCGGGGTGTGGTCGGAGTAGGCGTCGGCGCCGGGCTGGCAGTTCCTGGCGACCGACTGGCACTCCGGCTGGTGCTCGACCAGGTAGTCCGTGCTGTCGCCGAAATCGGTCCGCGAGTCGCAGCCGGTGAAGCCACCGGTCGAGAACAGGTAGTCGATCTTGGACGAGGTCATGTCGTACGAGAGGTAGCCCCCGTCGGCCCTCGACCTCCCGTTGATCCGGGTGAGCTTCGTAGCCTCGTTGACGGCGTCGTTGGGCAGGTACGCCCTCTGGTCGCATTCCGCCATCAGGCCGTAGAGCGGCTGGAGCGTCTCCTGGTTGCTCGTGTTGAAGTCGCCGCCGAGCACCACGGACGGGAACTTCTTCACCACGTCCACGACGATCCCGAGCTGCTTCTGGTAGTAGGCATCGGACGTCGCAGGCGAGAGCGGAACCCAGTCCGGGTCCTCCGGCCTCGACTTCGTGTCGGCGTAGAAGTTGGAGATGTGCGTGCTGCACAGGTGGCTCTCCCAGCCGGCCACCTCAGCGCAGAGGATGGTCCCGCTGGCCATGGACAGACCGGCGCCCACGGGCGTGTGGAAGTCGTCCTCCGACTTCCACGTGATCTGCCCCTTGACGGCGATGGCGACGCTCAGCGTGCCGGTCAGGGCATCGCCGCGGCAGTCCGATCCTTCCGAGTCGATGAGCTCGGGGTCCTTGCGCTCGGGCTCCTCATGGGGCTCGTCCGGCCGTGTCACGCCGGCCGAGGCGAAGCTCCACCCTTCGTCGGCGAGCAGCTCCGCGAGTTCGTCGAGGTGGCTCGTTCCCTTGGTGTCGCCCGGTGTCGTACCGGCGCAGACCTCCTGGAGCAGCACGGCGTTGAGGTTGCGCTCGTGGATGAGCCTGACGACGCCTTGCATCTTCTTGCGGGGGCCTGTGTTGTCGAGGATCGCGGAGCCGTCCGGTCTGTGTTCTCCGGTAGCGGCGCCGTTCCGCCAGGGGCAGTAGCCGTCCGCCGCGGCGTACCCGCCGCCCGCCTCCCCGCACATGTTCCAGGTCGCCGCGCGCACCGAGTCACGGGTGTAGGCGGTCGCCGCCGCGTCGCCGGGTGTGGTGGTGAGGGCCGCGGCGGGCGTCGCCTGGCCTCCGACGAGGAGGACGCCGGCCAGAACGGGCGCCCATGCGTGCAGCCATCGAGCTGCGAATCTGTTCATATCAACTCACATGCAGACGTGTGGGTGTCCGCACCCCCCGTCCTGGGCCAGGACATCCCCAGGACAACTCCAGGACTCTGCCACAGGGGTGCGGCGCATGATCAACAGGGCCGTCCACGCCCGTGGCCCGACTCCGCTCCACCGCACCTCCCAGGCCCCCATCGGAGAGACGCCATCAGGGTTCCCACCTTGCCCGTCCAGCCCGCGGTTGCTGCGCAGCACGTTCCACGGGTTCGTCGCCCTGGAGGCCGCGGGGAGTTTCGCACATGGGCGTTCGCCTCACCCCGAACGCCTCAGGGCGACGCCAAGCTGTTGTGCGGGCTCAGGCCGCTGAGCTTCTCGGGGTTGACCTGGAAGCGCATGTTCTGGATGCGGTCGTCGACGAGGTCGAACGTGAGGGCGCCGACCGAGTGTCCGTCGAGGGTGGCCAGGATGCCGAGCTCGCCGTTGATGACGGCCGGCTCCATGGTCAGGGCGGCCAGCTCGGGCTTGGCCAGGAAACCCACGATCCAGCGTGCCACGTGGTCGATGCCGTGGAGGGGGCGGCGGGCGGCGGTGACCTTGCCGCCGCCGTCGGACCAGGCGGTGACATCGGGGGCGAGCATGTCCATGACGGCGTTCAGATCGCCGCCCGCGCAGGCCTCCATGAACCGGTCGGTGATCCTCCGGCGCTGCTTCTGGTCGGCGTCGAAGCGGGGTCGGCGGGCCTGGACGTGCTCGCGTGCGCGGTGGGCGATCTGGCGGACCGTCGGCTCGGGGCGTTCGAGGGTCCCGGCGATCTCGGCATGCGAGTAGCCGAAGACCTCGCGGAGCAGGAAGACGGCGCGTTCGACGGGGCTGAGGGTTTCCAGGACGACCATCATCGCGGTGGAGACGCTGTCGGCCAGTTCGGTCTCCGCTGCGATGTCAGGGGCGGTCAGCAACGGCTCGGGGAGCCAGGGCCCGACGTAGGTCTCCCGGATCGTCCTTGCGGAGGTGAGGCGGTTCAACGCGAGATTGGTGACCGTGCGCACCAGGTACGCCTTGGGGTGACGGACCGCGTGACGATCCACGGTGCTCCAGCTCAGCCAGGTGTCCTGGAGGACGTCCTCGGCGTCGGTGACGCTGCCCAGCATGCGGTAGGCGGTGGCGAACAGCAGCCTGCGGTGTTCGATGTACGGGTCCTGCTCGTCCCTGGCGTCGACCATCGACTCATGCTGCCGCGCCGTGACCACGGGGGCAAGACCGTGATCATGGCGCCGGGAGCGATGTGCCCGTCATACGGCGGGCCTGCGGGTGGCGCGGCCGCCCTTGGAGACGATGGTGGTGACGTTCATGCGCTTGCTGAATCGGTAGGTCTTGAGCGGGCTGCCGCTGACCATCTCCTTGTACGCGACGGCGGTCCTGCCGGTGAGGTGCATGCGGCGGGGACTCTCGTCGGCCTTCGTGAACGGGATGACGGCGTCACGGCGGCCGAGGCTGACCGGCTGGTGGAAGTAGCCGAAGCGGAACGGCTTGACGGCCCTGCCGCGTACGAGCCGCGCGATGGTGTCGGCGGTGTGCTGGGCGGTGGGCAGGCCGCTCTGGCAGGTCCCGTGGATCTCTCCCCAGGCCAGGCGGACGGCAGCGGCGTCGCCGATGGCGTGGATCTCCGGGTGGGACACCGAACGCAGCGTGGCGTCGACCAGGATCAGGCCGCGGTCGTCGGTGGCGATCCCGGCATCGGCGGCCAGCGGCGACACCTTGACGCCCGTGGTCCACAGGCAGGCGTCGGAGCGGACGAGACGGCCGTCGGCCAGTTCGACGGCGTCGGGCAGGACCTTCGCGACGCGGCTGCCGGTCTCGAGGGTGATGCCGAGGCGGTCCATTGCGCCGTGGAGATACGCACGGGCCTTGGCGCCCATCATGCCGCCGGGCTCGTCCGGGCTGATCAGTACGACGTTCAGGCCGGGGTGGCTCTCGGCGATCTCGGTGGCCGCCTCGATGCCGGTCAGGCCGCCGCCACAGACGGTGACGGTGCCTCCGGACGCAGTGACCTCGGCGAGCCGTGCGGCGAACTCGCTCGCGATCCTGGGGGTGTTGAGGGTGAAGGCGTGGGTGTCGGCACCGGGGACCCTGCCGGTGTCGGTCGAACTGCCCAGTGCGTAGACGAGGGTGTCGTACTCGAGGGTCTCGACGCCGTCGACGGTGATCCGTCGGGCCTCGGCGTCGACGGCGGTCGCGGTGCCCTGGACGAACGTGACGCCGGTTCCGGCGAGCAGGTCGGGGATCCGGTGGGCGGCCAGCTCCTGCCCGGCGGCGATCTGGTGCATCCGCAGCCGCTCCACGAACCGGCTCGAGGGGTTGACCAGGGTGATCCTCACCCCGGTCCGGCGCGTGCAGTGGGCCAGTCGGATGGCACAGAACAGGCCCGTGTATCCCGCACCGAGGACGACGATGCGGTGGTCGATGCTCATGGGATCTCCCTGGGTCGTGCACCGGCTTCGGTACCGGTGACGCCCATGGGACAAGCGACCCGCACCGGACGTGACATGTCGCAGACGTGAGCCGCATCACATGGGCGACATCGCGCTGTCCCGAAACGCCGACAGACCAACGCCCCCTCGATGTAGGGCAGTTCCGCGAAGGCGGGGTTGTGCTTCACCAAGGGCGGGGACGGCAGGTCGGCTCCGAGGCGGACGGGGCGACAACCGGCTGCTTCGACTGACTTCCCGCGGACCGCAGTCCGGGGCGGAAGGCGAACTGCAGTCGCTGTTGCGCCTCCGAAGAGCCGCGCCCTTGTCGTCTCAGGGGATCGACGTGGTGCTCGGGGCTGCCGGCGCGGCAGGAGCCCTCAGCAGGTCCCGCCAGTCGGCAGGCCAGTTGACCAGCGCGAGGGCGCCCATGATGAGGAGGTGGGTCGGCGCGGCCCAACTCTCGACCGCCGGGTCGTGGTTGACGATGTGCGTGGTGATGGCGCCGGTGAGGACGAACATCAGCGTGGTGGCACCCAGGAACCGCGCGCGCCGGTCGGGGATCACGAGCAGGACGGCGGCGACACCTTCCAGGGCGCCGACCGCGAAGCGCATCCAGGCCGGGTAACCCCAGTCGACGAACTTCACGGAGTACGCCGAGCTGAACACCGTGTCGCCCGGCCACCACTTGGTCACGGCACCGAGTACGAACTCCAGGGCCAGGAACCAGTACAGAACGGTCATCAGTCGCTTCGACATGCGTGTCCTTCCAAGGAAACAGGCAGAGTCAGGCCTCCGCACGGCGATTGCGGTGCCGCCGGATTCTTCGTTCTCGGGGGTCAGCCCCGCAGGGCGGTGATGGCCTTCTCGATGCGCCGCAGGCGCGTCTCGGGCTTCTTCGCACTCTCGATGGCCCGCACGTGCTCGCGCTTGCGGCTGTAGGCAAGGCTGTCGTACGCGGCGCGGACGACGGGGTCGGCGTCCAGGGCCCGCGCGAAGTCCGGCGGCTCGACGACGACGCGCGGCTCGGTGTCGAGCTCCAGCTCGACCTCGATCTCCTCGCCGATCTCGACACCCGCGGCCTGCCGGTTGGCGTTGCTGAGGCCGAGCAGACGGCGGCCTCGAAGGAGGGCGACCCGGCTCTTCCAGGAATGCCCGTTGACCGTGATCGTCACGGGCGGCCGCGCGCCCCCGCCGAGCGCTGCCACCACCTCGGGCGGAACTTCCAAGCCCCGCATGGGCTCGGGGGGCTCGACGTGGGTCAGAAACTTCATGGTCTTCTCCTGTTGTTCGGCCGGCTCACGACGGTCGGGGGTCAGGACGCTGTGGGGGCGAGGGAGGCGGCAGGCTCCCAGGCGAACCCGTCCAGGTCGGTGAACGCGTCGGCGGTGCTGCCAAGAACGATGCGGTGCGAGCCGGTGCCGTCAGCGGGGACGCCGAGGTCCTTGGCCAGGGCACGGCGCTTGTACAGCGCCAGCTTCACGGGGCTGGAGTGGCCGGGGGCGAACTCGGCGTACTTGCCGCCGAAGCTCTTGGCCACGCTCAGGCCCCGGCCGGCGTAGAACTCCTTGGTGGCCTTCACGTCCTCGACGCCGATCAGCAGGACGACCTCGTCGATCTCGCGGGTGGCGGGGCCGGTGTCCTTCTTCGCCGAGGTCGCGATCTTCCAGATCGTCCCGTCCGGGGCCTCGACGACGCCTCCGTAGCCCCACAGCGACTTCACGGCGGGCTTCAGCACCGTGGCACCGGCCTGAACGGCGGCGCCGACGAAGCCGTCGACGGTGGCCGGACCGGACACCGTCAGCGCCAGGGTGAAGCTGCGGAATCCGGTGGAGTATGACTCGGACGCCCGCAGACGAATGTACGTGTCCACGCCGAAGGCGCTGTAGAAGCGGCGGGCGGCGTCGAGGTCGGCGACCTCGAGGGTGACGGAGGCGAGGGACGTGTGGGCTGCGGTGGAAGCGTTGGTTGCCATGACCATCACGCTACGGGCGGGGCGTCGGCCGGGCTTCTCGAATCCTGACCGGTCGGTCGACGCCCGCCTGGGCCGGGTCACCGCGTGTGTTGCCGTGGCCCCCGCAGCCCGTCTCCCGGAGTCTCAGGGAGAGACCCCTGTAGCGGCCTGCCCGGCTGGGCCCTCCTGCGGCGGGAGGGTTCCGGTCGTGGTGACGACGATCAGGGTGTCCTCGTGCGACCAGCGGCGTGTTCCGGTCTTCGGCGGGTTGAGGAACGGGATCAGGGAGTCGCCGGGGCGGTAGCCGAGGGCGGTGGCGCCCTGCCGTCCGGCGGCCTCGACGAGCGTGGCGAAGGACGCCTCGGTCCCGGCCGGGACGTAGTCGGTCGCGGGACGGAGGCGGACCGCGTTGCCGGCCGGGGAGAAGAGCTCGTCGAAAGCCGCCGCGAGTTCCATGGTCTGCGAGACCTGGGCCATGAGCAGGCCGACGAGCCGTCCGCCGACCACGAGGTCCGTCTGTGGGCCGGCCGGAGCGAGGGGGCGGTGCTGGGCATCCGTCAGTTCGGCGACGGTGGGGCTCCGGCGGCCCGACTCGCGCTCGGCGGCGCGGAGCCGGAGGAGGGTGACGAGGGTGTGCTCGTCGGGGTCGGGGTGGCCGTCGGGGCCGCCGAGGACGAGGACGTGGTGGGCTGGATCGGGGGCGGGGAGGGTCGCCTCGCGGACCGCCTCCCAGCCGTTGTGGGCGAGGCCGTCGACGATCGCCGGACCACGCCGGTTCCAGCCGAGGACGAGGACGCGACGGGGGGCGGCGCGCAGGGCGGCAGCGGTCGCGGCCTTCGCGGTCTTCGCAGAGGAAGGCGTCAGAAGCAGCGGCGGGAGCGGTGTTGCCGGGGGCGCGGCCCAGGTCGGCGGGGTCTCGTCCTCGGACAGGACGACGACGGCGTCGCCGGGGCCGAGGGCCGTCTGCGGCGGCGGGTTGAGGAACGGCGAGCCGTCCGGGCGTACGAGGCCCACCACACACGCGTCCGCGCAGGCCGCCCGCAGGTCGGCGAAGGTCCGGCCGTCGAGCCCAGGAACACGGTGGACGTGCAGCTCGGCACCGGCGAAGTCGATCAGGTCCTCCAGGACGCGCGACAGTCCGGGTTCGAGGACACATTGGACGAGGGTCCGGGCCGCGATGCCGTCGACGTCGAGGACGACCGCGCCGGGCCCGGCTGCGAGCCGAGCGGTGGCGACGTACTGCGTCTGCCGGACCGCCGCCACGACGCGTACCGGGCTCGCGTCGCCGACCACGGCCCGCAGCGCGAGCAGTGTCTTGACGACCTGGGTGTCGGCCTCGGGGGTGTCCGGCGGCAGCACCACGACCGCCCCGGCGGCGGCCGGGCTGACGCGGGCGAGAGCCGCCGGGTCGGCGGGATGGCCGCGGCGGCAGAGGAGCCGGACGCGTCGGCCGCCGACGGCGGTGAGAACCGCCCGCAGCTCCCGCTCCATGTCGAGCTTGTCGCGGTCGGCGAGAACCACGACCGCGCTGTTCCGCCGCTGGGCATGAGCGGCGAGCAGCTCGGCGACGAGTGTCGGGGTCTGCTCGGACCATCCGAGGACCAGTGAGTGGCCCCGCTCCACGACCGTCGACTGGCCGCGCTGGAGCTCGGTCAGCCGGTCGGTGATCGCGGTGGTGACGAGGCCGACGAGGGTGGAGACGTAGAGCAGGGAGACGAGGGCCAGGAGGACGGAGAGGACCATCCGCAGCGGCGGGCCGACCTCGCCGCCGAGCCGGAGGGTCTGGCCGACGGTCCGCCAGACGGTCGCCACCTTGCCCTGGACGGTGTCGGGCGCGCGGCTGTCGGTCCAGACGAGGAGGGCGCTCGCCGGTGCCACTACGGCCAGGCAGACCAGCGCGAGCCAGCCCGCGACCGTGGTCATGCCCTTCACCACGGTTCGGTCCACCCAGTACCGCGTCCGGTCCCGCAGCGACGCGGGCCGCTGGCGGGGCGGGGTGGGGGTGAGCGGGGGCGGGACGGTTGCGGGACGGGACGGACGCTGGGGCGGGACCGTGTATTCGAGCTCCTTGCGCACGTCAGCAGGGTGACGGCGGCGGCGGGGCGAAACGCCGTCGACGGGCGCCGTTCATCCTTTCGGGCAGGCGGCCGGGAGTCAGACGTTCGACCCGAAGCCGCCACCGCACTCCTCCGTGCGCCCGAACGCCGGATCGGGCGGCCGTGGTCCGACCGGCGTGCCGTGCCCGACGACGGCTGTACGCAAGCCGGACCGTACTGCGCGCGTTCGTCGGGCTGGACACGGAGTACGTCAGCTGCCGCGATGCGCGTCCTTCCTCGGCCCCGTTCCTCGCCCCGACCCGGACCTGCGCCGCGTGGGCCGGCGTTCCCTGTCCTCCTCCCCACAGGCATACCGAGTAACGGAGTTGTGGCCGGGATGGACGGTGGAGTTCTGGCAGGACGACTGGGAACAGCACGCCGGAGCCGGCGACCGCTTCTCCCCCGCGCTGTTCGTCGCCGAAGAGGGGGCCAGAACCGCCGTGCTCGCCGGGGCCGCGGATCGCCGGGCCATCCGGGGCCGCAATCGCGCCCGGATCACCCCCTGGTGGCCCGACTCGGCTACCGACCCCCGCCGGTTCGCTGCAGCACGTCGCCCGGGCCGGTGGTGGACCAACCGGCGCAACATGCCCGACCTGGTCAGGGCACCTGCTGTTCGGTCCAGATGATCTTCCCGGTCCCGGTGTACCGCGTCCCCCAGCGCTGGGCGATCTGCCCGACCAGGAACAGGCCCCGCCCGCCCTCGTCGGTGTCCGCGGCCAGCCGCAGGCGCGGCGAGGTACTGCTGGCGTCGGCGACCTGACAGATCAGCGTCCGCCCGTACACCAGACGCACGCCGATCGGGCTCCCGCCGTACCGGATCGCATTGGTGACGAGTTCGCTCAGGATCAGCTCCGTACCGAGGACCAGTTCCTCCAGACCCCAGCGGCGCAGCTGGGCCGTGGCAGCGGCCCTGCTGGCGGCCACCGCCGACGGTTCGGGCGGGACGTTCCACTCGGCGATCCTCTCGCGGGGCAACGCGTGGGTACGCGCGACCAGCAGGGCGATGTCGTCGGCGGAATCCGCCGGAAGCATCGCCCTGAGCACGGCCTGGCAGGTCTCCTCCGGGCTGCGCTCGGGGTGGGACAGCGCTGTGCGCAGCCGCTCCAGGCCCACGTCGATGTCGTGGGTCCGCGACTCCACAAGTCCGTCGGTGTAGAGGACCAGTTGGCTGCCCTCGGGAACGTCGAACTCGACCGTGGTGAAAGGCAGCCCGCGCAGTCCCAGCGGCGGTCCGACCGGTGTTTCGGGGATCTCCGTGGTGCCGTCGGGGCTCACCAGCATGGCGGGCAGGTGACCGGCGCGGGCGAGCTGACAGCGGCAGGTGACCGGGTCGTAGACCGCGTAGAGGCAGGTGGCGCCGACGACGGCGTCCTCGCGTCCGCCGGCCGTCTGTTCGTCGTCGATGCGGGCGACGACCTCGTCGAGGTGGGTGAGGAGTTCGTCGGGCGGCAGATCGAGCATGGCGAGGTTGTGCACGGCGGTGCGCAGTCGTCCCATGGTGGCGGCGGCGTGCAGACCGTGTCCGACGACGTCACCGACCACGAGTGCGACGCGGGCGCCGGACAGCGAGATCACGTCGAACCAGTCTCCGCCCACCCCCGAATGTGCGGGAAGGTACCGGTGGGCGGCCTCGACGGCGTCCTGTGCCGGCAGCCCGCGCGGCAGCAGGCTCTGCTGGAGGGTCACCGCGAGCGGATGGCCGCCGCTGATGGCGGCCGCGAGCTGCTCCTGGCTGGTGTACCGGGCTTCGAACTCTCCTCCGTTGCAGCCCAGCCGGAGCACGGTGATGCGATCGGCGACGGCTTGAACGTCGTCGAGGTTGTGGCTGACCATGATCACCGCGTGACCCTGGTCCCGTAGCCGGCGGATCAGTTCGAGCATCCGCGAGGTCTGTTCCACGGTGAGCGTGGCGGTCGGCTCGTCGAGGACGACCAGCTCAGGCCTGCCGAGCAGCGCCCGTGCGATGGCGACCGTTTGCCGCTGGCCCAGGGTGAGCGCCTTCACGGGGGTTCGGATACTGGGAAGGCTGATGGCGAGTCGTTCGAACAGTGCGATGGACCGCTTCTCTATCTCGATCTGCCGCAGAACCCCGAACCTGCGCAGTTCGCGGCCGAGGTAGAGGTTGGAGACCACGTCCAGGCGGTCGACCAGCGACGGGTCCTGGTAGACGGTGGCGATGCCGAGCCCTTGGGCATCGGCAGGCCTGCGCAGATCGACGGGGGCGCCCTGCCACTCGATGCTCCCCCCGTCCGGCGGGACCAGTCCGGAAACCACTTTGACCAGTGTGCTCTTGCCGGCTCCGCTGTCACCCACCAGACCGAGCACCTGCCCCCGGTCCACCTGGAGGTCGACCGAGTCGAGAGCGACGACCCCGCCGAAGTGCTTGGTGATCCCTCGTAGGGACAAGAGCGGCCCCCTGGGCACTCGCCCACCTCCACCCTCTCCGCAGCCATCGGACGGCCCTGGTCCGCCGCCCGACCGGGCGGGCGTTCCGAGGAGCCTGCAGCAAGGGTTGTCCACCCGGGCGTCTGCCCCGCGAAGGGTGGTGACGGGACACGCGAGAACGCCCCGTTCGGCGGCACGTTCTTCCCGACCCGTCCCGCCGTTCCGGCTCGTCCTCGTGTCCTGGCTCGCCCCACCGTCCTGACTCGTCCCGCTGACGCGACTCGCCCCACTGTCCTGACTCGCCGCGCCGTCCTGGAGGTAGACAGCCGGTCAGGTCGGGGTGTTCGCGGAGGCGGCGTGCAGTTCAAGGACGCCGACGGCGCCTCGGTGCCCTCAGGGTGTCGAGGGGGCCGCGCCGGGCCAGGAGCTGGGCAGGATCGAGAACCGAGTGGGCCTGCTGCTCACAGGTGGTGATCGCAGGGATTCACGAGGTGAGAAATTAGATGAATCCTTCACTGAATTAACGTCAATAACCATCCCCGTTTATCTCAATTACATAACGGAGGTGCGAGTAAAGGCCTGGACCAATACCCCTCCGAACACTCAACTCGCTTTCATTCAGCACTACTTGAGAGTTCATCAGAAACGGAAGCGTAGGTAACGTAATGGATTCTTTGGACGCTCTCCCCTTTGTCCGAATTCTTCACCGGGAGGTTCTGACAGGCTTCCGCGCACCCAGTCTTCTGACCAAAGAGTTGAGGTGTGCATGCCTAGACATAGGAAGCCGAAGGAGAGTCAGGCACGCGGGGCGCGGCCCCGCAGACCCTTCATAGGCGTGACTGCCGCGATGGCCATCGCGGCGGTCGTAGCCGGAGGGATCGCCTACGGGGCGGGGCGCGCGGACTCGGAGAGGGCTCCGCTCGCCCGCCTCGAGACCCCCGTCACCGCCATCGCCGACACCGCCGTACCTGCCGCTGCGCCGGCCAGGAGCGTGGAGCCCGAGCCGATCCAGAAGAAGCCGACCAACCAGCCGGCCAAGGGCCTGGTGTACGACGGGCTCAAGGCGGCGCCTGAAGGAGACCGCTGCGCGGGCGTCTACGCCACAGCCACCGGCCTGTGCACCCACGGCCCCGACGCGCCGCCCAAGGGTGTCGACATCAAGAAGGACACCCCACCCGCGGTCAAGTCCGTGCCACCCGCGGCAGATCCCGCCAAGCCGGCCGCGCCGCAGCCCTCGTCCCGTAGGAGCAAGGGGCCCTCGCAGGACACGCCCGCCGCCGACGCGCAGGCCCCGCGCACCACGGCCGCCGCCGCCTCGCCGAGCCCCTCCACCGCTCCGGCCGGCACCGGGACCACCACGGCCGCCGCGGGGCCCGCCGGGCAGACCGTCCAGTGCGACAGCGACGGCAGCACCGGTAACCGGGTCCAGGTCGTGTACGTCCACGGCCCGGGCCGCGACCGGTACTCCGAGTACCTCGCCTCCTTCCGCAAGTGGGCAGCCGACGCCGACCTCATCTACTCGGCGAGCGCCGAGGAGACCGGCGGCGTCCGCCACATCCGGTACGTGACGGCCGCGGACTGCACGCCCACCGTCCTCAACATCGAACTCCCCGACTCCGCAATGGCCGAGTTCAGCGCCACCAACCGCGCGCTCGCCGCCAAGGGCCTCGACCGACGCGACCGCAAGTACATGATCTTCGCCGAGGCGCAGGTGTACTGCGGCATCGGCACCTTCGCCGGGGACGAGCGGCCGGGCCAGACCAACCAGAGCAACTTCGGCCCCTCGTACGGACGTACGGACAGCGGCTGCTGGGGCGGACACACCGCGGCCCACGAACTCGGCCACAACCTGGGCGCGGTCAACAACAGCGCGCCCAACACCAGCCGGGGCGCGCACTGTACGGACGAGTGGGACGTGATGTGCTACTCGGACAGCCCGTACTACCCGAAGATGCGCAACGTCTGCACCAACCGGGCCTCCGAGAACATCCTCGACTGCAACCACGACGACTACTTCCACACCAGCCCGCGGGCCGGCAGCTACCTCGCCACCCACTGGAACATCGCCGACAACCAGTTCCTCATGCGGACCAAGGGCGGCGGCACCGGACCGGACCCGACACCGAACCCCACACCCAGTCCGACGTCCACTCCCAGCCCGACGTCCACCCCCACGCCCACGCCCACCCCGACGCCGACCGGGCCGCGGCCGGGCGCCGGGCCGGACGTGACGGTCGGCCAGATCCAGGCGGACTCCGTCGTGGTGAGCTGGCAGCGGGTCGGCGGAGCGTCCTGGTACCAGGTGATCCTCGACGGCAGGCACCTGACCTGGGTCCAGGGCACCGCGCTCCGGATCTACAACCTGCGGCCGGGCACCTCCCACACCGCCGCCGTCTCCGTCCGCGACGGCCAGGGCCGTGACAGCGGCCCGGGCCGGGCGACGAGCTTCCGTACCGCCGGGACGGGCGGCACCACCACCCCCGGCACCCGCTATCTGCTCTCCAACGGCAGCAGCGGGCTGAGCGCCCAGTTGTGGGGTGGCCGGAGCGCCGACGGCACGGTCCTGGTCGGTGCTCAGAGCAACGGGTACGAGCAGCAGCAGTGGTACTTCGACGACGCGGGCAGTGGTCTGGTACGCGTCCGGTCGGCGGCTTCCGCCAAGTGCCTGCAGCCCGGAGGCACGCCTGCCCCCGGCATGTGGGTGGCCCAGCAGCCCTGTGCCGCCGGCTCCGCTGCCCAGCAGTGGCGGATGACGGTCGTGAACGGCGCGGTCACGCTCACCGACCGGAGCGGGTCCTACGCCCTGACCGTCAGCAGCCGCCCGTACTACGGGTCCTGGCTGCTCGACCTCCAGCGCGCGGACGGACGGCCGGCGCAGACCTGGACGGCCCGCCGGGCCGGCTGAGCCGGCCGAGCCTGCCCGCGGGTCGCATCCACCTCGCACATCGGGCGGGCCGCCTATCGGTGGCCCGCCCTCGCGAACCCCCGCACCTCGCGGGCGCCACCCGCCTCGTCAGACCCAGCCGCACAGGCCCACGCCGCGCCAGCGCACGCCATCTCTCCAACACCGGACCGGAGCACCGCCATGCGTACCGCCACCCGACCCGCACTCGTCCTCACCGCAGCACTGGTCCTCGGCCTCGCGCTGCCGCAGCACGCCGCCGCACACGGCGACAACCTGGAAGTGGTCATCACCGGGCACCGGGACGGCCACGTCCTGACCAAGGTGACCTGGGAGAACGACGGCGACGCCGTCGACGAGCGGGTCGCCGCACTGGTCAGCGCCGTCAGCGCGGACGGCCGTCGTACGGCGGGTCCTTGGACACTCGTCCGCGGCGCCGGACCGACCGACTGGACGACCGCCGAAGCCCTTCCGACCGGCAGCTGGAAGGTCACGGTCGCAGCCGGGCAGCCCGCACTGGGGCACGCCGAGCGGCAGTTGACGGTTGCGGCGGTCCCCTCGTCGCCCGGTGCCTCGTCGGTTCCGGGCGGGGCCGCAGCCACGCCGACCCGCAATCCTCCCGGGAGCCGGGAGACATCACCGGCTCCGGAGGCTTCCCGTTCCCCGTCGACGTCTCGCTCCGCGGCCGAGGATGAGAACGAGCAGACCTGGGGTCCCTGGCTGACCACGGTCGGGCTCGCCGTCGCCTCACTCGCCGGAGCCGCCGCCGGGATCTGGATACGACGCAGGCGCGGAGGGCGCCGCTGACGGCGGACGGGGTCGGACCCGAGGGCGACGGTGAAGACGAGCAGGAGAGGGCTCCAGAGCGCTGGACGGCCACAACGCCGGACGGCCAGAACGCTAGACCGACGGGCGCTGGACCGGCGGGCCCTCGACCGCCAGGCCCCGCCGCAGGCAGTCGGTCAGGCGGCCGGCGATCGTCCCGTCGGGATCGAGCCGCGGGTTGAAGATCGTGACGTCGAACCCGACGGCACGCTCATGGCCCAGGGCCGTCCCCAGCACGTCCTCCAGTTCGGCCCAGCTCAGCCCGCCGGGCTGCCGGTAGTCGACGGCGGGCATGATCGCGTCGTCCAGGACGTCGACGTCGAGGTGGACCCAGTACCCGTCCCGCTCGGCGATCCGGCTGACGGCGCCGCGCGCGGCGGCGCCCGCCCCGGCCGCGCGGACGTCGTCGAGGGCAAGGGCGTACACCTCCGGCGGGAGTGGCCGGCTCCCCGCCGCGGCGGACTCGTCGGAGTCCCTGAACCCGAACGCGACGACGTCCTCGTCCCGCACCAGCGGCCCCCGGCCCTCCAGGTCGGCGAGCCGTCGGGGGCCGCGCCCGGTGGCCAGGGCGAGTTCCATCGACGCGACCTCGCCGGTTGGCTCAGCGTCTGGCTGGTAGAAGTCCGTGTGTCCGTCGAGAAACAGCAGCCCGTACCGCCCCCTGCGCCGCAGAGCGAGCAGGTTCCCGAGCAGAATGCTGCAGTCACCGCCCAGCACGACCGGACGGCGCCCGGAGTCGAGCACCTCGCCGACGACGTCCGCCAGCTCCGCCGAGTACCGCGCGATGCCCTCCGGGTTGAGCACCCCGGTCTCGACGTCCCGCACCGGGTCGTACGCGGGCGGTTCGACCCGCGCGACCCGCGCCATTCCGCCGAGCACCGCCTCCGGCAGCTCCTGGACCCCGGACGGCCGCAACCCGAGCGCGGACGGCGCCTCGACGACGGCGAGGCCACGCTCGCCGGGCGGCGTGGACAGCGCGGGCAGCCTCATACGTCCATGGTGTCCCCGTCGGGCGGACCGTGCGCGCGGGCGTGGAATCCGCCTGCTCAGCCCGTTGCCGGAGCAGTAGCATCCCCGGATGCGAAGGATAGAGGCCCTGATACCGCGGGCCGGATGCGACGACACCGCCGGCCTCTGGGAGGTCGACGCTGAGGAACTCGCCCGCTACGTGGCGGACCCCGGGCACCCGTGGTGGCGCCGCAGGCCGTGCGTGATCGCGCTGACCGGCCGGGTCCCCGAGCGGCACGTCCCCGGGCTGATCGCGCGTATCCAGGACCCCCGGGACACCCCCGAGGTACGCCGGGCCCTCCTCGACCTGCTGGCCGACCGCACGGAACTGCTGCCCTGGCTGCGGCACGAGGGCCGCGCGTCCGACACCTCGCACGACATGGGCGCGGCCTGCCTGAAGGCGCGGGGCCTGCTCGGCGACCGCTCGGCCGCGCGCGAACTGGCGACCCTCGCCGCCTCGCCGCGGCGAAGAGACCGCGACGCGGGCGCTGCCGGTCTGGACGGGCTCGTGGACCGGTACGGAGCGGAGGCGATCCTGGCGGAACTCGGCGAGGAACGCCCCGAGGACCGGGAGTTCCGCGTCTGGATGCGGTACCGCGCCGACGAGGACGTGACCTACGCGCTCGCGGACCCGGACCGGCGGGTGGCGTACGTCGCGCAGTCGCTCGCGACCGACGCGGACCGTCTGCGCGCCTACCTCGACGAGGCGCCGACGACGGAGGCAAAGGTCTGGGCGACGTACGCGCTGTACGGCCTCACCGAGGACAGGGCCGAGGTCCGGGCGCTCTACGAACGCCTGGGCCGCCCCCGGGTCGAGGTCGAGGGCCTGGACGAGGAGCTGCGCGGTGCGCTCGTGCACGAGTACGGTCCCGTCTGTGAACGCCTCAGCGACCCGCGGTGGCGGATCGAGGCCGTCTGCGCCGAGCCGCCCGCCCCGACGTGGATGAGCAGCTCCGCCGGGCGACGGCCGCCCTCACGGCGGCCGGACTGGAGCCGAAGCCCCCGGTCTCCTGCGGTGAGGACAACCAGCAGGGGGATGGGACGTACCACGTGATCGAGGTGGGTGGGGACCGGCTGCTGATCAGCACCCTCGGCCCGTTCGCGACCGCCGAGGAGGACGCTCCCGACGCCGCCTGGCGTGCCCTCGAATCTGCGGGCTTCCGCTGGATCGACGGGGAGACGGGCGCGATCCGCCTCACGGACCTCCGTGTCTACTACTTCGGCGGACGGAACTCCCTCACGGTCGACGCGCTGCTCTTCTACTGGCAGGACTAGAGCGTCCACTGCCAGGACTGGAGCGCGAGCCCCGGCCTGTCCGGCAGCGGATGCCGCATCGCCGTTCCACAGGAACTCGCGGGCCGTACGGGCTGCGCTACCGGCCGCGGACGCGGAGGGAGACGAGCGTCAGGTCGCGGAGTTCTTCGGGGGCTTGGGCATGGTGCCCGGCGGCGATCTCGGCGAGGGTGCTGAACTGCCCGGGGTAGACCATGACCGGCAGATCGCGGCGGGTGAGGCAGCAGAAGACAGCGAACTCCTCCAGGAAGTAGGCGCTGGAGGTGTCGACGCGTCGACGGAGTTCCCCGTCATCCACTGCGGCGGACTGCTTGGCGTGATAAGCGCGGCCGAAGGCCTCCACCGAGGCGCGGAAGGCGTCGTCCTTGGCGAACAGGGTGCGCAGCTCGTGGTGGAACTCGGCGTACTCGACGGTCTCCTGGACCTCGCGGCACGTGACGAGGGTGAACTCGGTCGTCGCCCGGTGGGCGTCCAGGGCCGGCTGCTGGTCCTGGACGAACTGCCGGCCCAGGTCGAGGGCGTGCGCGAGGGCCCGGTCGGGGGCCATGCCTCGGGTCGAGGCGAGAGTGAGGCGGTGGATGCTGTCGCCGATCAGCACGGTGCAGCGGCTGTAGCGGCGCGAGACCCACGTGAGCATGGCTTCGAACCTGGCGGGGCTGAAGCTGCTGTTGTCCAGGCTGACGCCGAGGAAGCACGCCTCGTGCTCGTCGAGAGTGTCGCGGTGGGCGACAGGGGAGACGGATTCGACGGTGGCCCGGTAGCTGGTCCGGCGTCTTCCCTCCGGGGGCGCGGACGAGCGGGAGGGGGCGGGGAGAAGGGAGGGATGGTCCACGGTGGTCTTCCACTTGAAGGGATCGCCTGGCACGGGTAGTCGCCCTGTTTGACGGCACCCGATGCAGAAACGTTGCTTCAAACTCGGGACGGCGGGCCGCCCAGTCCGCCAGAGCCGGCAACGCCGAGACGCTGACGATCGACAACCCGCCGTCCGGCCGGGTCTGCTTCAGCCTCGCCGCCGCGCAGGACTTCAGTGGTGTGAGTCTCTCCACGCAGTCCAGGTGAACCGGTTCGCCGGGACCGGCCTGGCCGGACTCACGGACTCACCCGGTCGGCCCCGGCAAACGGGGAACGACGTGCAGCGGGAAGGGGAAGCGCCGTGCAGCGGGGAAGGGGGAACACCCCACGCCGCACGTACACCGCAGGCACGCCCCACGCACGCCGGGTACCTCGTTTGCCGCCGCGGTCGTACGGGTCAGGCGACCAGCTCGTAGATGCTCCGGCCCATCACCCACAGGCCGACGAGCAGGGAGAGCGTGACGATCAGCTGCTCCTGGTGCTGCTCCAGCCAGCTCCGCAGAGCGTTCAGCCGGGCCTGCGCGGCCTCGGGCGCCCAGACCGCGTACATCTCCATCACGATGAGACTCAGCGTGGCGAGCAGGCAGTAGCCGCTCAGGGCGAGCCAGTCGTCGAGGGTGGAGAGGTCCGCGTCGACGGCGGTCGCGGCGCCCACGCCGACCAGCCCCCACGGCTGCAGCAGCCAGGCGAGGGCGGCCGCGGTAACCAGGGAAGCGTCGTCGATCCGGGCGGCCCAGCGTGGCGGGCCGTGCGGAGGCCGCGGTCGGCGGTGCCGGTGCGCGCCGTACAGCACCAGTCCCACCCCGATGACGAGTTTCGCAACGATCGCGACAGTCGAGGGCGCGCTGTTGTGCGCGGGAGGCTGGCCACCGGTCAGCAGCACCACACAGGCGATCACCGCGACGAGATTGGCCAGCCACGACAAGAGAAACGCCAGCCCCTTGCGGAAACCGCGCCGCGAGGAGAGCAGGAGGATGAAGGCGCTGTTGTGCAGGGGCCCCAGGCTGATGGCCGTACCGATCACAATCAGGTCGAGGACCATCGAATCAGCCGCTCCCGGACGTGAGGGGGGTGTGCCGGTGGACGGGCGGGCCGACCGGCAGAGTCGGGCGACACCGGTGTGGATGGCCCATCCCGACTCTGCAGGCGCCGGAGGGACCGGTCAAGCAGGCCACGCCCGCACGTCACCCGCGTTCGCCCGGGTACCGCGCCTGTCTCCCGACGTAGAGCTGCGAGACCCCTGCCGTGGAGGGGGCGGGCGCCGACGTCGTCGGGCCGGACGGCGGCACCCGGGGATCAGCGGAGAACCTCCCGACCAGGGCGCTGGCCGGGAGGCCGCGGCATACGCTGCTCGCGCGCCGCTCGGCCCGCGTCGCGCATCCTGCGGCCTTCGGCAAGCAGGGAGGGATTCTGCAGAGCCTTGCCGTCGGACTCCTTCATCAGTCCACGGACCTGCATGTACGTGGCTTTCACGACGCCCATCGGTTACTGCCTTCCCGGCTCGGTGCCTGGGGCGGGGCTCGCCCTCAGGGGTTCACCAATTGACTGTTTTGTACGGTCTGCCCGTGTTGTGGCGGCGGAAACGTGCGGTGGGCGACCGTCCGAGGCGCCGGCACTGACGTGATCCGGACTTCTCGTGGGGAGCGAAGGCTCACAGGAGTCCTGGGGCGGTTCGGCGTGACCATGAGGACAGGCTCGTCCACGTCGAGTGGGCGGGCTCGGCGGGCTCGGCGGGCTCGGCGGGCTGGGCGGGCTCGGCGGGCTCGGCGGGCTCGGCGGGCTCGGCCAGGATGACGTCGCCAGCGAGGAGCATCGTCTCCGGACCGTACGCGAGGACGCGGGCCGAGGAGCGGCCGACCGGATCGCCCGGTGGGCCGGTACACCTCCACTGAGCAGACGCGTGATCCGCCGGACACGTCATTGATGGAACGTCAGAGATGGTTCACCGTGGCCGCGCTGTCCGACCAGATCCAGTTCACGGGCGCGTACACCTTCTTCAGCGCGGTGCGCTCGCGCCCGTAGCTCCTCAGCGCGGCCTCCACCGTCTCCGCCAGGTCGTCCAGGTCCTGCGGCACCGGCACCCGCAGCAGCAGGTTCTGCTTACGGTGCGCGAGGAGCAGCTCCCCCGCGGGTGTGCACTCCAGCAGGGCGAAGTGGACGAGGGGCTTGAACGGCTTCTCCGTAGTGGGCATCCGGACGCGCAGCACCCCGTCTGCGCTCCACGCGTACAAGCCGTAGCGGTTGAGATGGAAGGCGCGGGCGCGGTACGGGTCGGCGACGACGGTGAAGTCGAAGCCGGTGAATGGGCTGTCCTCACGCAGGTGCAAGCCCCCCAGCCGGCCATGCAGCACCCCGCGGTCGTCGACGAGGGCGAAGCTGAACTGCTGGCCCCGGTTGGACGAACGGAAGGTCTTCCCGAAGACCGGGACGACGAACAGGTCGTCACCGAGCGCTGCCGGGCGGCTCATCTTGGAGTCGAGGTAGCCGTAGAGGTCGCCGCTGGTGCCGGTGAGCTCCGACAGGGCCTCGGTCAGCGAAGGCGATGGCCGGTTGCCGCGACCCACCGGCTCGTCGCCGTACCGCACGTGCGCGTACGAGTCGGCGTCGGTCTGGGAGTCCGTGCGCGCGTCCAGGGTCGCGATGGCACGCAGCACGGGCTTGCGGTCCGGGCCGAGGACCGTGCCGGGTTCGGAGACGGCGACGATGTTGGGGTGGGCCCCGGCCCAGTTGCTGAGCCCGTACTCGGAGGTCATGCACAGCAGCCGGCCTGCGGGGGTGACGGAGATCGACGCGGCGAACGGGTCGACCCCGGGGCCCTGCCTGTTCTCCCAGCCCCAGGGCATCGGCCAGGAGGCGAGGACCTCATCCAGGTCCGGGGACAGGACGTGAGTGCTGCCGGGCCTGGAGCTGACGGCGACCGCCCCGTCAGGGAGGACGGCCAGGGTCGTCTCGATGCCCTCCGGTATGGCTGACGGGCCACCGCCCGGCACGGCCTGTCCGAACACGGCGGTGGCGTTGGGCTTTCCGTCGGAACCGTGGCGGGTGATGAGCTGGTAGCCGAAGTCCTGCTCGGCGGGGTCGGAAGAGTCGGCTGCATGCCCGCGGTAGCGGCGCAGACCGGTCAGCACATAGGTGTCGCCGGTCGCCGTCGCCACCGCGTGGTCGGCCCTGAACCCCCAGTCGCCGGCTTCGAGGTCGAGACGGTGGGCATCCAGCAAGGACGCGGGCACGGTGAGGGGCAGCAGTGGCATACAGGCATCCTCTCCCCCGCCACTGACAGCTCCCGAACGTCGCCTGCCGGTGAGCGGCGCACAGAGCAGGTTGCGCCGCTCCTTCTTCCCGTCGGGAGTCAGGGCGGTCCGGTCGGCGGCGCCGAGCGGCCGCTTGCTGAAGATCGCGTTGCCGAACGCAGGGGGGTACGTGGCGAGCGCGCCTGGTCCCTGACAGGCACTTGCCGGTCGTTGTCGCCAGCCGTTCAGGGGACACTCGGACCGCATCCGGGGCGTTTCCCGCCCCGACGGGCATCCCTTGACGGAACGAAAGGGAGACACGATGCCGCTCTATCTGTCGAGGTTCAGCTACACACCAGAGACGTGGGCGCGCTTGACCGCCCACCCCGAGGACCGCGCAAAGGCCGCTCAGGCGTACATCGAGTCCGTCGGCGGGAAGCTCCACGGCTTCTGGTACGCCTTCGGCACGCACGACGGCTACAACCTGTGGGAGGCCCCCGACAACGTGTCCATGGCCGCGGTCGCGCTCGCGATCAGTGGAGGCGGCGCGCTGAAGTCGTTCGAGACGACCGTTCTCCTGACCGTCGACGAGACCATGGATGCCCTGCGCAAAGCCGAACAGATCCAGTACCGGCCACCGGGCGCGTAGCGGTCCAGGCCGACGCGTTCTCGGGTGGCGGGACGAGTGGTTTGCCCAGGGGTTGGCCTGCCCAGGCCTGGTCGTTCGCGGGTGTCCGCCGAACTGGACTACCGGATACGACCAACGCGGACCCTGCAGATCACTGTTGGCTGGTGGTCACAGGTTCCGGCCCCCAGGTGTGAACGGGCCGGTCGCGGGGGCCACGCACTTGTCGACGACGGTCTCGTCGCCGGCTGCCGAGCCGTCCAAGCAGAGCTTGCCGCCCTTCTCTCGCAGGTCGAGGAAGAACCGTGTGGTCGCACCGGACTGCTTCAGGTCGTGGATGCGCTCGTCGACGTAGCCGAGGTCGTTCAGGATCGCCCTGACCTTCGTGGGGGTGGGGTCCTCCAGATCCCAGAGGGCCTGCGCGATGCGCTGCTCGTGGAGGTTGCTCGCGCACCAGTCGCGCCCGTTCAGCTCCACCTCCGGTCCCGCCGTGGGCGAGATCGGCACGGTCATGTCGGCCGGCGCCTCCCAGCCGGGCGGCGCCGCCGGCGGACTGCTCGGCGGCCCCACCGGCGGGGCGCCCGGAGGGGGGCACGTACGGTCGATGTACGCCTCGATCTCCGGGAGGCTCGGACCGGACTGCCGGCTTCCCACGGTCTCGGCGCGCACGGCCGACTCTCCGCCGGTGGTCGGCTTGACGGTGGTGCCGCACGCACCCAGTGCCAGCACCCCGAGGGCCGTCATGGCCAGGATGGTCCGCGGTCGGCGCACGGAGCGGGTGAACTTGCCGGTCGAGGCAGGGATTCGTGTCATGTGCACAGCTTCTGATCAAGCCGCCGCCGGCGCGTGAGTACGCATACTCACGTAGGCAGAGGCCAGTCACTCAACCCTGGAACGACGCGACCGGGCTTCAGTGAGCCGCGCAAGAAACAACGTCTGTGGATCTACGCCTGTGATGGCCGCCGCACCCAGGTCATCGCGGCGATCCTCCACCCCCGAGGGACGACGCCGTCCTCTCGTCCCTCCACGGCCTGGTCGCGGGTCGTCGCCGGGCGAGGCCATCGGCGTGGGCCGCCCACGCCCTCGCCGTCGTCGCACGCCTGCGGCACTCATCGAACGCCAGGCCCTGCGCCGCATGGACTCGGGCGAGGTCACCGAGGAACGGTGCTGTGACCTGGAAGGCACACCGGCTCTTCGGTTCACCGGCAGTTCGCTTAGCCTGCGTCCATGTCCGAATCCGAGAACGTCCTTGACTGGTTGCAGGGCTGGTACAGCTCACGGTGCGACGGTGACTGGGAGCACGAATGGGGTGTGGCGATCGACACCCTCGACAACCCGGGCTGGTCCGTCAAGATCGATCTCGAGGAGACGGACCTGGCGGACCTGGAGTACCCCAGACAGCAGGTCATACGGAGTGAGCATGACTGGGTGACGGCCTGGTCGTCGGAGAAGGCGTTCCATGTCGCCTGTGGCCCCGGCAATTTGACCGAGGCCCTCACGCTGTTCAGATCCTGGGCGACCGGCGAGTGCCGTAATGCGTGAATCCGTCACGCCGCGAGAGCACCGGACTCCATCCGTGTCCCCACTACAGCCTGCGCCGCGCAGCCGTCGGCAGCGCGGTATGGAAGGCACGTCGGACTGACATCCGCGCGCCCCACACCATCAAGCGGAGCTCCCATTTCGTCAGTCGAACCAGGCTTCGGCGGACGAGGGCCCGCGGTGTCCACCGGGCGAACGCCCGGCGTCTGCCGCGGCCGCATCCGTGTCGGCCCACGCCGAATTTCACTGGCATCTCCTCCCGGTCGGGCGAGGGGACGGAATTCCTGTGAATCTCATCTTCTCCACATGCTTCTACACCATCGGTTTGACTTCAAACATCGACATCTTCCGAGCCGAGCGATGCCACGCGCTCCGACGGGGGCGGCGGTCCGGGTGGGGTCCCGTCGCCGAACGGGTGACCGCCGAGCTGTTCCCGCCCGTGCGGCGACAGCCAGCCGCTGGTGCCCGGGCCCCGGGGAATGATCCCCGTCGGATTGATGTCGTGATGGACGACGTAGTAATGCGCCTTGATCTGCGCGAAGTCGATCGTGTCACCGAAGCCGGGCGTCTGGAACAGGTCCCGCGCGTAGCCCCACATGGCCGGTAGTTCGCTGAGTTTCTGCCGGTTGCATTTGAAGTGGCCGTGGTAAACGGCGTCGAAGCGCACGAGAGTCGGGAAGAGGCGGACGTCGGCCTCGGTGACGGTGTCGCCGACCAGATAGCGTCGACCTCTGAGCCTTTCCTCCAGCCAGTCCATCCGCGCCCACAGCTTTCGGTACGCCGTGTCGTACGCCTCCTGACTGCCGGCGAACCCGCACTCGTATACGCCGTTGTTGACGTCCTGGTACACCTTGTCGGCCACGTCGTCGATCTCGTCGCGCCATCTCTCCGGATAAAGGTCCGGTGCGCCGTCCCTCTGATGGGCCGCCCACTCGCTGCCCAGGTCGAGCGTGATCCGCTCGAAGTCGTTGGTCACCACTCGCCCGGTGGGGATGTCGACGATCGCGGGCACGGTGATACCGCTCGGATAGCCCGGTTCGCGCCGCAGGAACGCCTCCTGCAGCCTTTCGATGCCGAGGACGGGGTCCCGGCCGCCGGGGTCCAGGTGGAAGGCCCAACTGCGCTCGTCGTGCAGGGGCCCGGCGATCCCCATGGAGAGTGCGTCCTCCAGGCCCATCAGGCGCCGCACGATCGCGCTGCGGTTCGCCCACGGACAGGCACGGGCGATGATCAGACGGTAACGACCGGGCTCCACGGGATAGCCGTCCCGCCCGTCGGCCGTGATCCGGGTCGTGATGTACGTGCGGTCGCGCTCGTACGAGCCGTCACCGGTCATCGTTCCGCACCTTCCTCCTTCGCCGCAGCCCGGGAACCGTCGCCAGGGGACGACGACTACACGGGCGGCTACCCACGCCGGCCCCCCATACGCCCACCGCGGCGCGCGAGACAGCCGGTCTCGGGCCGGGCCCACCGGCCCGTACCCACCCTCGACCCCGAGGCCCTCCGACCGCGCCGCCGGCCCCCGGAGGCGGCCCCTACGGGCGGCCACGGGAACCAACCGCAGAATCAGGCAGCAGGCGACAAACAGGCAACCACAGCACTGCCGCTCTCCACGATCCGCTCGCGACCCCGTCCACTGGCTTCGATCACCTCTTGCAGTTCCGGCTCACGTTCTGTGGCCAGGGCGCGCTGAGCGACGAGACAGCTCGCGGGCGCCAACTGCCGCTGGCCGGTACGGGCTCGTGGTCAGGCCTCCGCCTCGGCTACCGGTCCCCTGCTGAGGAACTGCTTCGCGGCCTCAACCGCTTCCTTGTTGAGTTCCTCGATGGAGACTCCCCAGCTCTCCTCCCAGCCGTCCAGGTCGTGCGCGCATTGGACGAGGGGTTTCAGCTCTACGGGGTAGCCGAGGTCATAGGCGATGTCCGCCCAGATGTGATGGGTGCCGACGGCTGGATCCAGGGATCCGTCAGCGATCTGACCGGCGACCCAGTAGGCCATGGCCCATTTCGCGGCCCGAGGGTCAGCGGGCGGATGGAAGAGCAGCCCCAACTCCTCGAGCACCTGGTTGAAGAGGTCCGGGGCCTCGGGCTCTTCGCGCCGAAGCAGACCGGCCAGCATGGCGAGGGAGGGACTCTCGACCCCGGCGATCAGCGCGTCCAGCCCAGCCTGGACAATCCGGTCGGACCCGACGTGCCTGCCGAACGCCCTCTCGCGCGCGATGTGGCTGAGTTGCTTGAGAGCGTCGTCGCGGGTCATCACATTCTTCTCGGTCGCATCTGGGTTTCCTCGCATCTGGAAGAGGGAGACTCGCACAATTCCACAAGGTGCTGCCATCGAGTTCCATCGGTGCGTGCGGCACTCAGGACCGACAGTAAGAGGTCGTTTCCCATGCTGTCAGAGCCGCATGAGAGCCTCCTGGTATGAGCTACGACCTTGCTGTCTGGGAAGGCGAGAAGCCGGTCGACGACAAGATCGCCGGCCAGGTCTTCAACGACCTGTACGACCGCTACATCGACAGCGAGGTGGAAGGACCTCCGTCCCCACGCATAGCGGCCTACGTCGCCGTGCTCCTTGAGCGGTGGTGCGACCTCACCGAGGACGACGAGGACACTTCGCCCTGGGCGACGGGGCCATTGATCGGCGAAGCCAAAGGTCCGCTGATCTACTTCCCCATGCAGTGGAGCATGGCCGAAGAGGCCTCGGCCTACGCGGCGGAGGTCGCGGAGTCCAAGGGGTTGGTCTGCTTCGACGTTCAGCAGAACCGGCTCAGGCCGTAAACGGGATCGCCGAGCGGCGGTGGCCGATCAGGGTCGCAACCGGGATCCGTTGCGAACGTGGCTGATGAACGCGGGGTGCCGTTCAGAGACTGCGAATGGCCTCGGCCAGGTCGGATCCGTAGGAGGCCCGGCAGATCACCGAGCCTTTTCCGTCGAGCTGCCCCATGGGTCACTCGCCGTCGTCTCGCACGAGACACAACTCGCGGAACGCAGGAATCGCATCGGGCCGGAGCGGCTCGTAGTCGCCCTGACCGCCCACCTCGACGACTACGCGCCGATCGAAGGAGAGCAGGGCGGCATTCCGGTCTCCGGAAAGAGCGCGCACACGCTTGAACGTCCATCCGGCGGGGAGTTCCGAGTTCACCGGCTGATGGTCCCAGCAGCGCGTCCATCACAGCCACTCGTCAAGGACCGCGACCAGACGGTCGCCTCGTAGCGGCCGTCGACGAGTGGCTGTGACCTGTGGCCCGTGGCCTTACCGATGATCTCCAACGGTGCCCACCGGTCCTGCGCAGGCCTGGGCGATGGCGGCGGTGTCCCAATAGAAGGGGCGGACCTCGGCGATCGTCCCGTCCTTGATCGTGATGGTCTGCAGGATCGGAAAGGCGAGTTCCCAGCCGGTCGCACGTGCGCGAGCACGGACGTCGGTGAGTACTACCGCGGTCTCGCCGGTGTGGAGGAACTTCTGCTCGACCATGTCGAACGATTCCCATGTCCGGCTCATCGCGAGGAAGAACTGCTCCATACCCGCATGCTCACGCCAGGTGCCGCCATAGGGCAGAGCGTCGGCTTGGTGAAGCACGACATCGGGCGCGAAGAACGGGGCAAGCAGATCGAACGGAGCCTCCCCCGGACCTCCTGCGGCGAGGTACTCCGCCTCGGCCGCGTACATGCCGGTGAGGACGGCCACCGAGTCCGTCGTCAATGGATTCGTCATGCCGCCAGCATGGTCAACCCCGTCAAGGCGCGCTGGCGGCAATCGGACGTCGATGTGTGGCTGCACCCAGAACTATCGCGACAGGCTCTGGAAGGATGCACAGAGCACAGATCGGAACGAGGGCTGCTGGAAGATGGACTTCACCGTATCTCGTCAGAACGTGACCGCCGTCTACGGGCTGCATGGCGTCACGTACTTCCCGCACTGCCACCTCGACGCCCTTGACACGCGCACCGCCACCTTCCTGAGCACCGTGGGACTTCCGAACTCCGAGGTGTTCAGCTCCCGCATGGACATCGAAGACCCCTACGGCCCGGACGTCGACGCGATCACGCTCGGCAGCCGGTTCGACCACTACGGCCTGCACTGCCCCCGCGAGAGCCGCTCATGGTGGAGCCTGGGATACCTGTTCACCTCGCTGCTCGCACTCGACCCGAAGTCAGGCACGATCTACGCCTTCCCCGAAGGCACAGTCGACTACATCGCGCTCCACCGCGACATCGAATCGCTCGTCTTCGCCCTCGTCGAACTCAGGAAACTCGAGAACGACCACGAAGACGACGTCGACCCCGAGGAACTTGCCACCCGGTTCCGCAAAGCCGTCGAAGCCTTCGACCCCACTCCGTTCGAGGACGAGGACTCCCAGTGGAACCTCTCCCTCGAAGAGCTCGAGCACGGCATCTGGTAGCGCCTACGCCCTCACCGGACCGTGCTTGATCGGCATCCGGGCCGCACTGGTCAGTAGGCATCCTGGTTGCCGGTCAAAGCTCCGCACGCCTCCGGAGGCTGACCTGGGGTGCGGGGCGGTGTCCAGGCGTTGCCCATTGCAGGCGTGCCCAGGAAGCGTCGTGCCGGTCGGCTCAGGTCGCGGCGGGGGCGGAGCGTGCTGCTGCCAGCTTGGCCATCGTCCGGAGTCTCACGAAGCAGGAAGCGCAGTACTCCGAGTTGATCACGGTCGGTGGACTGCGGTGGGGTCGGCTGGACCGCCCATCAAGGCATCGAGCTCTCCGATGATCTTGCGGAACTCACGGGCACCCCGCTGCGACATCGCTTGCATCGCGCCGTCGAGCAGAGCACGACCTTCGTAGGGGTTGCCGCAGCAGTACTCATGCACGTTGCCGAACTCGTCGTCGTGCCACAGCTCGCGCTCGGGCCGGCGGACGTAGTCCCTCCACAGACACAATGCCGCGCCGATGTCACCCGGCTGGAGATAGTTCCGCGTGCGTTCGAGGCGAACGATCTCGGACAGTGTGCGCGGGGAGAGGCGGTCGATGACAGGCCGTGCGTTCTGTGACTGGCGCCGGTCCGGGATCCCGTCCCGGATGCGTCCTGGCCGTCTACGCGGCATGGGCCTTTCGGTTGGTCGTCATGCCGTACAGGGTGCCACGATCCCGAACGGTGTCTCGACGGGATTCGGGCCGAACTCGCCGCCGAGACGCCAGAACGGCAGCGTCGGCGAGACCATGCGGGCGACGCCCGTCTGACGAAGCGGCCTGAGGGAGGGAGGCGAACGCGCGATGACACGGATGTTCCGGCGCGAAGAACCGGACAGCGGCGTCGAGGACCTGGACCCGTACCAGTACGCCTACCTCGCCGGCGGGGGTCTACGGGTGGCGGAGTGTGCGGTGGTCCTGCTCGCCGAGCGCGGGATGCTGTCCTTGGGGGGCCGCCCGCCTGCGCGTCATTGCGGAGGAGTTCCTCGAACACCTGGTGGAACTCTCCGTCATCGCCGCCTGCCCGCGTAGCCAAACCGGTGAGGGAGGTGGTCGAGGCTGTCAGGCACTCCTCCGAAGTCGACGAACTCGCCGGCCACCTCGTCTCTCTGCGCCTGGTGCGCGCCCGGCGACGGAAGCCCACCCGCGCCGGGCGGCGACGCCTTGCCTCTGGCTCCGTCCGACGCGGGCCGCTGGGCGCCCCCTCTGTCCCCGACGGTCTCGGGCGCGCTCTGACCCGTATGGGCAAAGCCCTCGACGACGACCGCGGCGACCGCGGTCACGACACGGGCAGCGGCGCGGCGGGAGGTGGTTTCGGCGGAGGCTGTGGCTGACAGCGCTGACCGGCCGCCGACGAGGCTGAGTCGCCTGCCTGCCTGCCCGACCTCGCCCAGGACCGCCCTGCGACCGTCGTCGGCTGCGAGCGCGACTCAGATGCCTTGGCTGTTGTCAGCCGAGAGTGCGGGGCCCGCGTGCGACGAGCGGGCGGCCGTCGTCCTCGGGCAGTACAACGATGAAGCACCAGGCTCCGTCTTCGACGCGGGCCAGCCCGATGGTTGTGCTGGTGTCGAAGGCCTCGACAGCGGGCTCGACCCCCTCTGTCAGCGAGTCGAGGCATGCGTAGTGTCTGGCCAAGTTCGCGGCGGGACCGTGTATCCACAGACCCACCTCCGCTCCCTTACGCAGGACAGCGAGGAGGTCGTCGCGGGCCGGTCCTGGATCGGCGGCCTGGACCCTCTCGTGAAGCCGTTCTTCAGCGCACGGTTTCGTCGGGGCCGCTTCGACTCGTTGGCTGCATTCCCGACACCCCTGCCGTTCTCCCGGTTCGAAGAGGTGCAAGTACCGCGTGATCCGGCGCTCCGGGATGCCGCAGAGCGTCCCGCTCTCGGCCATCGCATGCTCGACGCCGGGAGCGCCTGTCCGCGCGCCCGCACCGAATTCGGCTGGTACCCGCGCGGTCGCGAAGGACCGTGCGCCATCTCTGTCATGAGTCACGTGGGCGAGCATGCCAGAGCCGCCTGCGGCCGACGTGCGGGGCCGGTCGCGGCCTCGATGAGGGGCGGACCACGTTCTGGGCGGACGCTGCGCGGTGGCCGAATGCGTAGGGCGCCTTGAGGGCGGCTACCGGCCGACCCGGGCAGTGTCAGCTGCGGACTTTGGCCTCCTGCATCGCGGTCAAGGCTCGGGGAAGCCTGCTCCGCCTGATCGGCGGCAGTGGGCGGGTCCAGCAGCCGGGTCGGGCCCTCGGTCATCGCCTCGGCGACCGGGTCCGCGTCGAGCGCGGCGACCCCGACCGGACTCATCCGGGTGTGCGGGTCCTCCTGGTCGAGGAGCTGGAGGCCTCCTGTCCGAGCCGAGTCAGTACGTCCAGCGGTAGCCAGGGTCCCAGGGAGCGGTACCGCGTCTCCTCCCGCTCCTGCGGCTCGGCCGATCTGCCGGATCCTTGGCCAGGAAGGCCGCAGTCAGCTCCCGCAGCGCATCGGGCACCCCGGAGAGATCCGGCCGGAGGGGTGGGCGGACGCACAGGTCGGGGGCCTGGACGACCACACACGCCTGGACGACGAGGGGCAGGCCGAAGGGCTGCTGCTACTCCGTTCCGCGGGCGTACTTGAGGACGCCTCCGCTCACCCAGGCGAGGTGGGCCGCACCGGTCTGGTCGTACGCCAGGGACGGCCAGGCGACGGTCGTTGTGTCGAGAGTCGTCACGTTGCTTGGCGCCGCGGGGTACGTCGGTCGCCACCACCTCTTTGCGCGCCGGGGGCTCGGCCCGGTCGCGGATCCACACGGCGATCTCCCCGTTCTCGACGTCGTAGTAGCCGATGGCGTCACGGCCGACGAGTCCGGGGACCATGGAGGCGAACTCGCCACGGGCCGTGGTCCCGTCGAGGAGTTCCTTCGCCCACGCCGACTCGCCTCGCACCGCGAGCTTGGGGCGCTGGTACGTGTCTGCACGGTCGTCGAAGTAGGCGATGCTGATCGTGTCGTCGGCGTCGAACACGAGGGAGCTGTGCAGGCCCGCGTCGTGAGGATCGCCGGGATAGTCGACTTCTTCCACGTGCCCCTTCCACGTTCAGTCGACCGTCTTCGGGCGTCTTCGCGATGTAGGCCAGCCTCGGGTGGAAGAGGTCGTGGTAGGAGAGGTGCGGCGTGTCTCTGAGCCCGCTGTCGAAGCGGCCCGGATGCAGGCGCAGTGAGATGTGCTGGGCGCCCCGCGGGTTGATTCCGCCTTGGGTCGGCACTTCCTCGAACTTCCATGTCCCGTTCTTCACACCGTAGACGAGGTGATCGTTCTGCCGATCGCGGAAGGCGACATGGGGTTTCTCCTGGGAGTCCAGGGCCAGGCAGACGCGGTCGTCCCCGCCTGTGGACTCCGCGCCGGACGGCAGTTCCTCCTGGACCCAGCCACCGCCGCCTTTGTGCGCGTAGCGGATGCGGCCCTCGGGGCTCGTGTGGACGATGTGCGGAATACCGGTCTTGGTGACGAGGAGGGTGAGCTGTCCCTGCACCGAGGACGAGTCCACCGTCTCCGCTTGGAATGTGACAGCCATGTCTTCCACGCTAGGCCGCTGAGGGACATGACGCCCGCCGACGAGAGGCTACGCCGCGACGGGGCTAGCCTGGAACGGAGGCAGTCGCCGGCGGCGTCCCCCAGGCCGAGTGTCCTTGATGAGGGCGGGTGTCCTTATGGTTGAGAATTTCACCTTTGAAACGGTTGATGATGTGGGGGGACTGGTCGGCAACATCTGTCTGGCTCTCGACCGGGATGGAACTCCCCAGATCGCCTATGTCGCGCACCGACCCGTGGGCAACATCATGCTGGCACGCAGACGATCCGCGGGATGGACGGTGGAGGACACGGGCGCCGTCTCCCCGACCGAGGCGAATCGCGTTCCGTTCTGGGTGGACTCGCTGGGGAACGCCCACATCGCCTATCGCGATCCCTCCACCGGCCACCTGGGTTACATCGTGAAGGCGGACGGGGCCTGGAACCGCGAGCACGTGCCGACTTCAGGAGGGCTCTTCCCTCGGTCGGTCATGGACATCTCCATGCAAGTGCACCCCGGCAAGCACGACGAAAGCATGCGTGACACGCCGCACATCGCTTTTCGGGACACCTTCTCGACGCAGGCCCTGTGCTACGCCACCAAGATCGGCGGCACGTGGCGAGACCATGTGCGGGTACTCGACGACCTTC
The DNA here is from genome assembly GCF_055574655.1 of Streptomyces sp. NPDC029956. NCBI lineage: Bacteria > Bacillati > Actinomycetota > Actinomycetes > Kitasatosporales > Streptomycetaceae > Streptomyces > Streptomyces sp. NPDC029956. The sequence goes on from NZ_JBVHZJ010000032.1 coordinate 46,824, forward strand.
CGATCCGTACCACCGGGCTCTACAACTCGCTGGCGTTCAGCAGCGGTGAAGGGCTGCGCATCGCCTACTTCGACGAGCTGGAGACGAGCGAAGGCATGGGACGGAGGCAGCTCAAACTGGCCACGGTGTTCAACGGCGAGTGGACCCACGAGGTCATCGACGAGGCGGGTTCGTCCGGAAAGAACGCCTCTCTGGCCGGGCACGGCGAGGGGGACGTCTGCGTCGTGTACTGGAACGGCGAGACGGGAGAACTCAAGGCGTGGCTGCGGCCCTTCGCCTCCCCGACCGTCAAGGAGACGGTCGCCACAGGGCTCGCACAGAACACATCCCCGTCTGCGGAGTTGAACTGGCGTGCGGAGCTGTGCGTCGCCTACGGCGACGGGCAGCTGAAGCTGGCCAAGCGGGCGATGCACGGAGACGCAGCCGGCAGGTGGAGCACGCAGACGGTCGACGCCGAGGGCGGCGCCTGGCCTTCCCTCGTCTGCGACAAGGACAACACGCACCTGGCCTATATGAAGGACGGTCGGCTCCGGTACGCGCTCGGGGTACGGGACGACACTCCTTGACCGGCGCCACCAAGTGGTACAGCAGGAGCATGCCTACCGCGGCGGGGCGGGCCAGTGCGATGAGGGTGAGGAGCGTGCGGGCCGTGCGATTCCACCGACCTCGCTGTCCGGCCGCCACCGCCGTCGTCGCCACACCGAGGGGCGCCGCCACCAGGGCCGTACCCAGGCCACCCGGCGTCAGGTGCCTTCGTCCGGGTGCCGGGGGTGGCGGGCCAGCCACTCCTGCAGTTCCTGGTGCCGGAACCGGTAGGCGATTCCTGCCTGGCGGAGCATCCCTCCCGCCCTCGCCCATCGCAGGAACTCCACCAGCTCGGCCGGGAGACGTCGTCGAGCCCCCGCGCACAGGAGGAAGACGAGGAACCGCCTTCCGACACATGCAGCCAACTGGCACAGGATGATGCAGAAGGCGGCAGCCACGCCTCCGAGGAGGACCAGGACGACCGAAGCGAGCATGCTGCCCGCGACGACCACCGCGGTCTCGAAGACCATCGGCTTCCACGGGTCGGTGAGACGGCGCTGTCTTTCGCTCTTCTGTTGCTCCTTACCCGACACCCACACCCACACCGCACCACACACGACCCCCCACCACGCCGCTCCGAACACCGAGATGGGGAGCCCGTACTCGTACGCTGCGTACCGCCAGGAGAAGTAGACGAATCCCAGAGAGGCCCCCAGTACGCCTCCTCTGACGAACTCCTTCCTCAACTTCCGTCGGGCCATCGGGGATCGGCCGCGAAACGTGGGCGGGACCGTGGGGGCGGGCGACTCGTTCCGGGCGGACCGCACCAGCAACCACGTCGTGAACACCAGCAGGGCGAAAGTGGTGCTGTAGGGGATCATTCGATCCTCGAAGGCCCGGAAGTACAGCCAGACAGCCACTGCCGCATGGACGGCGGTCAGGAGCAGATCAGCACTCCTGACCAGCCGCTGCCCCGCCGACGGCCACAGTTCGTGCAGAAGGATGTCGGACCGGTGACCGTCCTCTCCGTCGGAGGCGGGGCGGTCCAGATGGCGGGACAGCACCGAGAGCCACCTGTGGACGTCCCGCGCGTCGTAGCGGTCCGGACGCACCGGGTGCTGCCTGGTGAGGGCGGGGAGGTACAGGGCCAAGAGGTGGTCCCGCAGGGCGTTCGCGTCGGAGAACCGCAGCAGTTCGGAGGGGTCCCTCGGATGCGCAAGGGTCTGCGGATCCCTCTCCTCGTACGCGGTCATCGCAAGATTGAGGAGCCAGGGCGTGGACAGGACGGAGAAGACCGGCTGGTCGCTCTGCGGGCGCCGCCGCAACCTCAGCAGGGGCTCCCACCGGCGCAGGTCCGCCCCACGGGACTTCAGGTACACGCGTGCCTGGCCCAGCGTGAGCGATTCCAGGGTCAGGTGTGCGGCGCCCCGGACACGGATCCCCGCCGCTGCGAGTTCGTCGTACGCGTCCGAGCGGCATGTCACGACCAGCGGCGCCGGACCGCGGGCGTCCTGGTAGAGGTTGATGGCCTCCATCGCTCTGGCGGCACGGAGACGCAGCGGGGCGGTGGAACCCGTGTCCATCTCGTCGAGCCCGTCAAGAACGGGAAGGACGCGACGGCGCGCCACCAGTCCGCGGGCCGTCCTCAGGGAGAGCACCTTGGGCGGTAGCTGGGAACGGACCTCCTGCGCGAGCCACTCCTCGAAGGGAGTGGTGGTGTCCCAAGAGGTCAGGCTGATCCTGACGGGCACCGGGCCGTCGGGGTCGGTGCCCAGCAGACCGAGCGACAGCTCCGTCGCCAAGGTCGACTTACCCGAACCCGCCGCCCCGGTGATGACAAGCCGCTGGGGCGACAACGCTCGGAAGAGCGTGAGGACGCCGGTCAGCCGCCCATTCGCTTCGGTGACGGGGGCGTCGTCCTCGCCGGCTCGCACCACCCGGAAGGACAGGTTGATCCGGTGCACCCCCTCTCCGGTCAACTGCGCCCGCTGCGCGGTCTCCACCGCTGTCACCTCGGCCGCCAGCGCGGACGCCCAGAAGTTCGATTCGCCCGCCCGGTCCGCCTGTCTCCGGGCGGACCGCGCCACCGCCAGGCCGGCAGCGGCCGGCACCAGCGCAGCGACAACGCCCCACGCGAGAGGAAGACCCATGAGGCTGCCGAGGGGCAGGGCCGCGATCGCGCAGATTCCGAGCGCCGTCACGACGCCGGGAACGAGGCTCCGCCGGGGCGGGGCCAGAGGAAGCGGCGTGGTCGTGACGTAGTCCCCCGCCACTTGAATCACCTGGGCGCGGCCCGAGGCACTGGCGTTCTGTCGAACCCGCCGGCCTCCCCCTTTTCCACTCCACATGAATACGGTCGATCCCCCTCGTTCGTCCCATGGGCGCGTTCCGGCCGGGCCTGCCCCTGTGGCGGCTTCAACCACCGTGGACCGACCGAGTTCGGGTCAGCCGGTCGCCCTCCACGACCCGCACCGAAGCAGAGACCGAGGGGCACTCACGGCGTTCCGGACAGCCAGGTCTGCACTCTTGCATCAAGGCCCCGCCCGCTCAGCCCTTTTGACCGAAAGAGAGGCACTTGGAGACATCCGTACGTGCCGCGGGGGCCCGCCCACACCCCGCCCAGACCCATGGACGCCGGCCCGCCGATCGTTCCGCTTCGACGACCGGCGGGCACAGCGTCCGCGCTGCTCAGCCGAACCCTCTCCTCCTCGCGGCTCGGTGGTGCCTGATCGTGGTGCTTCAGGGGTGGGTGCTCATCGGCAGAAAGGCAAGCCCCGTCGGGGTGTTCAGACCGTCGGCCTCGAGCGTCGTCCGGCCGCCGCCTGTCTCCGGGACGCGGACCACCCGGTTGTTGAAGCCGTCGGCGATGTACAGACCGCCGCAGCCGTCGAGTACGAGCCCGAGCGGTCCGCTGAGACCGTCGGTGGGGACGGTGGTCTGACCGCCGCCCTCCGCGATCTTCACCACGCGGTTGTTGCCGCTGTCGGCGATGTAGAGGTCCCCCGCGGCGCTGAGTGCCAGCCCGGTCGGCTGGGAGAGGCCGGCCGTGGGGATCGTGGACTGGCCGCCGCCGTCACCGGCCACCTTGACGACACGGTCGTTGACGAAGTCGGAGACGTACAGGTTCCCGGCGGCATCCAGCGCCAGCCCCCAGGGGTGCAGCAGCCCTGTGGTCGGTACGGTCGTCTGCGTACCGTCGGCCACGGACACCTTCACGACCCGGTCGTTGAAACTGTCGGCGACGTAGAGGTTCCCCGCCCGGTCCAGGGCGAGCCCCAACGGGCGCGACAGACCTTCGGTGGGGACGGTGGACTGGCCGCCCCCGCGCGCCGCCCTCACGACCACGCGGTTGTTGCCGGTGTCCGACACGTAGAGGCGACCCGCCGTGTCCCCCACCATGCCCGTCGGCCGTACGAGCCCCTCGAAGGGCACGGGCATCTGCTCGCCACCCCTCGCGGCCAGGGCGACGACCCGGTTGTTGCCGTAGTCGGACACGTACAGGGGCGCGTGCGCGGAGGGCACACCGTCCTGGGCCGGGGTCGCGCCCGCCGTCGTCGTGGGCAGCGCGCACAGCACCACGAGACCCGCCGCGGCGGCGAGGCGACGGACCCACCGGGGCATGGCACGCTCCTGGGAACGCGTGAACGTCAGCGTTTCGGCCCTGGCCGTCGTTCCTGTCATGACTTCCCATCAGGTCTGAGCGGGTCGGCCCACTGCCGAACCTGCCCCGACCCTAGGAATCAGGGCCGACCCATCCGGGAACCACACCGGCCACCCGCCCTCGCGCCACCCCAATGTCCCAGACGTCGGCATCGGACGCGGGGATGCTCGGTGCCGACGCTCACGTAACTCTCCCTCGGCAGCGCCGCCTTCCCCGCCCCATCTTGCGAGAGTTTCGCGCATTCCGCCCGGAGAATCAGACTCAAGCTGCAAGGCTGAGCCTGTGACCGTACCCAGCTTTGCCCAACGGCTCGCCGACCACGCCCAGCGCTTCCTGGGTGCTGGTCCGTTTGCCCAGCCCCGCGGATGGACCCACATGGGTGCTGTCATCTGCGACGTCAGCTTCCAGCCCCGGTGCAGGTACGAGGCGGCCCTCCGGCCGCGGCTTGTCCGGCTGCAAGCGAACTGGCCGGACGCGAGAACAGTCCGCGGGTTCCAGGAACGGATCGCCAGGGAGGACCTGGCCACCGCCCTGGAGTTCAACCATGCCCGCAAGGTCGCGACGGCTCACGCCATCACCGAACTCCTGGCCGCCAACGGGGTCGACACCCGCGACGATCTCCACACCTGGCTCGACCTGCAGGCCAATCGCACCACTCTGCGCACGGTGAAGGGCGTAGGCCCGAAGAGCATCGACTACATCGGCAATCTCGTCGGCCGTTCTCAGATCGCCGTAGACGTACATCTGCGCGCCTTCGCTGCAGATGCCGGCGTTCCCGATCTCCCTTACGGGCAACTGCGCGCAGCGTACGAGGAAGCCGCCGCACTTCTCGGACACGACAGAGGCGGAATGGAGCATGCCATCTGGCGGTACAAGTCGGGGGCTGCGTAGTCGCCACTTGTGCACGTCACTGTCGGCACCTTGGCCCCGGCGCTCCCGCCAGGAAGCGGCTCATCGCCAAGCGGCGGTCGCCCACTCCCTCAGTGGGGGCAGAACGAGCTGACCTCTGGTCAGATCTCGTAAGGGTAGAGAGCGATCTTCTCGGGCTCGGTGAAGAGTTCGATCCACGTGTCGGCAACACCGTTGCCCTGACCGCCCTGCCGAGCTTCTCGGATCTGGTCCGGTCGCCCTGGAACGGACCGCAGACGGGGGTGGAGAGTGTGGCGTCTCGGATGCCGCATGATCGGGTGATCGTCCTGCGTGGACGGCTGAGCCTTACCGAGGACGGCGCCGCCCTGCTGGATCTGGACGGTATGGAGATCCTGCTGGAGTCCGTGACCGCTCACACCGACGTGCTCTCCTTGACGGGGTCAGGCGGGGGTGTGACGACAGAACCTAGCGGCCCATCCCGTAGACCGGCGCGGTGGAGACGGGCCGGGTCCGGGAGCGTTTCGCTGCCGTGCCGCGGGCTGCCTCGAAGGCCATGACCGCGTGCCCGTCCTTGGTCCAGGGCTGGGAACCGCACCACGGCCCGATCAGACGGAACTGCTCAAGGGCCGCCGTGTACAGCATCGACCGGACCATGTAGTGGGCGAGCAGGTGGCGCAGGACCGGCAGGCGCTCGTCGTCGAGGTCGACGTGTTCGAACGACGCGGCGACCTGCCTCAGTACCTTCCGAGCCAGAGGCGTGACGGGCACCGTGGCGACGGCGTGCCGTTCGGTGAGCTCGTTCAGCGCATGCAGGTAGATGCCGGCGAGCGGGCTGCCGGGCGGGGCTTTACGGACCGCCTGTCGAGCGAAACGCATCATTCGGCGGTCGCTGCCGAACCACTTGGCACACCAGTACTGGAGGGCTTGCCAGTGCCCCTCGTAGTGGTGGGGCGCGCGAGCGACGAGCCCCTCCCAGAGCGGCTTGAAACGCGCCCGCTTGTACTGGGCTCCGCGCGCCGCCGTGATCATGACGACCCAGGGGCCCGGGTTCGCGGGGTCGAGCAGCGCAGCCCGCTCCGCCTCCTCGATCGCGGCCGGGAGCATGGCGCGGAAGCGGTCCATGTCCGAGGTCATGACCTCGTGGGCGTATCCGCTTCCCCGGATCTCCCAGGCGCGGTGGACCATGATGCTCGCGTGGAGGGTGGCTGCGTCGCAGTTCCCGGGCTCGGCGGCGCGCCAGGCTTCGAGCCAGGCGTCGTCCTCCCGGGCGACCTGCTGCAGGAGTTCCAGCCGGGCCCAGCGCTCGTCCCAGTCCTCCCCCGCCGCACCGACGTACCGCTCGGCGGACTTCCAGTCCCCTTCCCAGGCGGCGTGTGCCACGGCTCGCCGCTCGTCCGTGCGGTGCTCCGGCGGGGGCGGCCCCGGGCGTCGCGAGTCGAGCTGTTCGCGGGGCGGAAGGCCGTATGTGGACGCCAGGAAGTGGTCTCCGACCCAGCCGTCGGCCTGACGAGGGGTTCTGACGACGCGGTAGAGAACGATGAGGAGCACGCCGAGTACAACGGCGATGGAGATGGTCACGGCGGGGAATGATTCCTGAAGTGATCGCTCTCTGCAATAGCTCAGGCCAACGATAAGGCGAGGTCAGAGGGGCTGAGACCTGCCCGTCCCAGCCGTTCGGGCATCTGCGCCGCCCGGCTGCTCGCCCCCGGCGCACCCCGCACCTGGTGCCGGTGGTCGACGTAGCGGACCCGGCCCCTCCACGGGGCTCGGGCCAGTGCCTTACTCCGCGGGTTCATCGCCGGCCTCATGGCTCTGGCTGTCCGGTCTCCGTTCACACGCCGCGTCATGCGGCCAGGCCACCCAGCAGGGGAATGAGCGAGACAGCCTGCCAGCCGGTGTCGTCGCAGAGCACACCTCGCTGCCGCGCGGGGCCGTCATGCCGTCGTCGGCCGGCCACCCGCCGACGGGCCTTGCTCCGGACGGACTACTTCGCCAGGTCCGGGCCGGCCGTCGGCTTCCATACTGGCCGCCAACGGCCCCGACGGCGGGGCGCAACAACGAAGAAGGAGTGCGAGATGACCCCTCCACCGGCCGCGGAGTCCGGCTGCCAGCTGATGCGGCGCCTGGCGAAGGAGCAGGAGAAGAGCATCGAGAAGAGCGAGGAGCACGCGGAGGAGCTCAGGAAGAGGATCACTGAGATGAAGGCGCAAGCAAACCCGGACCAGGCGCAGATCAGCGCCCTCAAGCAGGCCCTGGAACACCTGGAGAAGAAGATCGGGGAAGACCGTGTCTCTCTGGCGGACCTGGAAAGCGTGATCAGCGAGAACTGCTGAGTCCTGTTCGGCTGATCTGAGAGGCCCGCCGTGGGTCCGGGGTGTTCGGTCCAGAGGTTCATGGTCCCGGGCGGGAATTCGGGCCAGGCCGCCCGCCGGTGCGAAGGCTCACGCGGCGGACGGCCACCCGTCTGCAGTGAAGAGCGGTACAGGAGACGCGAAGCCGCTGACCGGGCCGTCACCAAGCTGAAGCACCCAGGAAGACGACGTCGGTCTCCGGTGGTGACGGCTCAGGCGTCCTTCGGCCACCAAGTCGATGTTCGTCGCCTCGACTTGTGCGCGGTTCGCAGCAACGGCTCGCGGGCGATCGGTCATGGCGGTGCCCATTCGATTCACCTGGGCGTCCGCCCCCCAGCCGGCACACTTTCGTCCACGGACCCTGTGCCCACTCTCTTGGGGGCCACCGGACGCGCCGAACTGCCCGGACACTCCCGTCTCACCGCGTGGCGCCGGGCCGGCACACCCCGCGCAGAGGCTCAGACGCCGGGCTCGCATCTCGGCGTGGGATGCGTCAGCCGGCTGCTCGGCGTGCCGTGTTCTCTTCCCACTCCCGGCCGATCGATCGCATCAGGGCGGGGTAGACCCCCAGGTACCGGAAGGGCTTGATGCCGAGCATGTACAGCGAGCCGAGGCGACCGTTGGGCTTCACGAGAACGGCCATCTGACCGCGGTACCCGCCTTTGCCGTCGGAGACCCAGCCGATGTGCATCACGCCGTGCATGGTCTTGTTGGCGTACTCGGCGGCCCACTCGTCGTGTGTCTGGAAGACCGAGGTGAAGGGCGCCGTGCTGAGGTCCGGCCCCTGCGGCCCCTCACGCAGGTCGTCCGGCAGCCGGTTGCGCAGCGTCTCCACCCGGCCGCCGACGCCCGAGTCCGGCTTGTCCCATCCGAGCAGCGCGCCGAGCTTCCAGCGTACCGAGAAGAGGAATCGGCCCACGGGGTTGCCACCGTCCGGACCGTCCTTGCCGTCCGCCATCTGCTGCACCAGGAGGTGCAGGTCGTCCGGGCCGCCCGGCGTCGGCAGTGCCCACAGATCCTCGAGCCGGAAGTCACCGGCGACCTCGTGGATCCGCCAGGGGCGGGACGTGTGGTCGGTTACGGGAAGGCGCAGATCGCTCATGGCAAATCCCTGTCTATACGGTGGCGTATAGATCGAGCATAGACCCCTCCATACGGCTCCGTATACTTGACCGGGACATGTGAGAGGAGACACGGATGGGCACGATCCGCACGCCGCGGGACAAGTGGATCGAGGAAGGGCTGCGTGCGCTTGCCGCCGGCGGTCCCGAAGCCGTCCGGGTCGAGGTCCTCGCCCAGACGCTCGGCGTCAGCAAGGGCGGTTTCTACGGCTACTTCCGCAACCGCGCCGGCCTGCTGGAGGAAATGCTCGACACCTGGGAACGCGGGGTCACCGAGGGTGTCATCGAGCGGATCGAATGCGACGGGGGCGACGCCCGCGAGCGCCTCGGGCGCCTCTTCGACTTCGTGGGGTCGGGCGGCACGCCCGTGACCAACGCGGGGGTCGAGCTCGCGATCCGTGACTGGGCACGGCGCGACGAAGGAGTCTCGCGTCGCCTCCGCCGGGCCGACAACCGGCGCATGGACTATCTGCGCGAGCTCTACGGGGCCTTCTGCCCCGACGAGAGCGAAGTCGAGGCCCGCTGCCTGATCACCTTCTCACTGCGCATCGGCGACCACCTCATCGCCGCCGACAACGGCCCTCGCAGTCGCACGGAAGTCCTCACCACCATCAGGAACCGGCTGTTGGACTGACTGATCGATCCAGCATCATCTCCAGAGCCAGAGCCAGAGCCAGAGCCAGAGTTCGGGGTCGGGGTCGGGGTCGGGGCCGGGCTCGGGGCCGGGATCGGCGGTGCAGCCGAGGCCGGTGGCGGTCCCGGCTGTGGAGCCGGCGGCAACAGATGCGGATCCCAGGGCGACGGCCCCGCCCTGAATTCCGCATGCGCCTCGGTGTCCCCGGGAGGCGCGGGCGCCTTGGCCCCGCGCACCCCCGAGAGATCACCGAGCGCCTCAGGAGCAGGTCGCGCCGTTCAGGGTGAACCGCGTGGGTGCCGCGTTCGTACCCGCGTACGTCGCCTGGAACCCGAAGGAAGCGCTCGCGCCGACCGCCAGCGCGCCGTTCCACCCGGCGTCCTTGGCGGTCGCGGAGCTGCCCGACTGGCTCACGGTCGCGTTCCAGGCGCTGCTGATCTTCTGGTCACCCGAGAAGGTCCACCCGAGGGTCCAGCCGGAGATGGCCGAGGTGCCGGTGTTCTTCACGGCCACCGTGGCCGTGAAGCCGTTGCCCCAGGAGCTCTCGACCCGGTACGTCACCTCACAGGACGCCGTGGGCGGCGCGACGTCGTCCTCGACCTCGGTCGCCGTGAAGGTGCCCGCCGAGACCCCGGTGCCGCCAGCGGTGAACGTCGCAGTTCCTGCGACCGTGTCGCCGTCCTGCGCGGCGGACACGGAGACCTGCTGCGAAGCGGCCCAGTTGGCGGGCGTGAAAACCAGCGGCGTGCCTGCGGTCGCGGTGAGGTCCTGGTCGCCCGCCGTGCGGGACACCGTCACCGTGACGTTCTGCGCGGGCGCGGCCGACAGTCGTACGCTCACCGCGGCGGAGCCGCCCTCAGGCACGGTCACCGCGGTGGGTGTCACCTGCACCGCGGGCGTCGCCGGAGCACCGCGCCGCTCCGCGGCGAAGGCCACCAGCCATGCCAGTGACGAGTTCCAGTTGATCGCCACCTCGTTGGTGGAGTACGAGCCGATGTCGTCCACGTAACAGGCCGCCGGGGCACAGCCGTTCAGCCGCTCCTTCGCCACCGGGTCGTCAAGCCCCGCGTTCGGTCCGCCGGCGAACGAGCCGGCCGGCGGGTGCGGCAGCGTGGCGTCGTTCTGATGCGCCCAGAAGCGGTGGTGCTGGTTCTCGGAGGCACGCTCGCCGTAGCCGGTGACGTAGGAGTGGTCCAGGGCGTTGCGCCCCAGGAGGTAGTCCAGCGCCTCCAGGGCTCCCGCGCGGTAGCGCGGTGCACCGGTGATCTCGTACGCGACGGCGAGGGTCATCGCGTTGTTGGTGACAGCGCTGTTGGATCCCCACCCGTAGCCCGTGACGGGGATCGGCACCGCGTAGCCCCCTGCGGCCATGGTGGACAGGTGTCCGTCGGCTGCGGCGGTCAGCAGGCCGCGTACCCGGGCGACATCGTCGGCGGGCAGGGCGATCCCGGGGACGGTGGCGAGGGTGATCCGCCCGAGGGTGGCCGTACCGCCCCACCAGAACGCGTCCGCGGGCCTCGCATGGTGCGGAGAGGAGGTCACGGCGTCCCGGTACTGCGTGTCGCCGGTGGTGGCGAGCAGTTCGGCCGCGGCCCAGTAGAACTCGTCCGAGACGTCCGCGTCCTCGTACGCCCCGCCGCCGGCGTTGTCGGTCGCCGGGGCGAGCGTGTCGGGGTTGGCCTTCGCCGCTGCCCAGGCCCGGCGGGCGGCGTCAAGGCAGCGGGAGGCGAACGCGGAGTCGTACGGTGCGTACACCCGAGCGCACTGGGCGGCCGTGGCCGCCAGATTCAGCGTCGCAGCCGTGGACGGACGGTGCAGTTCACGCTGCTTGTCGTCGAGTTCGGGCCGCATGGGGAGACCGGTCCACTCGGTGTCGTGCATCTTGTGGAAGGCCATGCCGGCTGACGGCTTGCCGACAGGAACCTGCATCCGCATCAGGAACTCCAGCTCCCAGCGGGCCTCGTCCAGTACGTCCGGCACCCCGTTGCCGCGCTCGGGCACCCGCAGGGTCGAATCGCCGAGTGCGGCGTCACCGCCCGAACGGCGTGCCCGCTCGTAGGAGTTGACCACCTGCCAGGTCGCGATCCCGCCGTTGACCACGTACTTGCCGTGGTCACCCGCGTCGTACCAGCCGCCGCGGACGTCCAGCCGGTAGTCGCACACGCCCGCCTGGCACGGCACGCTGGTGTCACCCTTGTTCGGCGCCACGCCCACGTGCCCGGCGGGACGTGCGTACGCGCTGCCCGTCAGGCCCGCGTCGATCGCGGTTCCGCTGCGCTGCTGGTAGAAGAACGACATGCTGTCGGCGCGCAGCCCGTCGTACAGTGCGGCAGAAATGTCGAACGGGTGGCTGGCCTGTCCGCCGACGACCAGGGTGAAGCCTGAGCCTGTGCCGCTGTAGCCGCCGAAGTCCACCAGGTGCGTCGACTGACCGGACGCCTGGTCGGCGCCTCTCACCGTCGTCGTGCCCGCGGCGACCTGTGCTCCAGCGGCGTCGCGTAGTTGCCAGGAGAGAGGAGCGGTGGCCGAGCTGACCACGGTGGCCCGCTTCGGCCCGTCGGGCAGATAGCCGAGCTGGTTGACCCGGACGGGAAGATCGGCGGGGGCCGCGAGGGCCGCACCGCTGCCTGCACCGGCGGAGTCCACCGCGAACGCGGTGCTGGTCAGAGTGCCGGCGGCCAGGGCGAGACCGGTGAACACGACAGTAGCGCGACGTAACACGCCGCGGAGGATGACAGGAGGCAAGGGTGGGGGCCTTCCACGAGGGGGGAACGGAACTGAACCGATGGGAGCGCTCCCATGTGCCATCAAGCCAGTGCTCCGGGTATCCCGTCAAGAGACCTGCAGGGAAAGACCGTCGGCCCGGACCCGTCGAAGACCGACGCGGTCGCCTGGGTGACCATTACGGTCGCATCGATGCAGGACATCGCAGCCTCGGTGACCTGCACCGCAGCCTCGGTCACCCACACGGCCGCGGCAACATGACGGTGCCGGCCTCGGCGTTCATGCCGATGACGGTAGGCCCCCGTCGACTGGAGCGGACGTCGAACATGCCGAGCACGCTCAACCTGCCGCCGCCGGTTCCGCGACGTCGGAGGACAGCAGCGCAGACGAAAGCTTCCCTTCGCGCCGGATGGAACGTCTGGGACGCCGCGGGCACGGACCAGAGATCGGAAGACGCCTCTCCGCTGCCACTCCCCCACCCGGGCCACGGCGTCGGCCGGCGTTCTCAACGGCTCCAGGCCTCCAGTGACGCTCCGGGGATGGACGGGACTGCGCCTGCCCGAAGCAGCTCCTCATGCCTTTTGTATCCTGGCCATCAAGGGGGCACCATGCATGATCAGCAGGGCTGGGACGACGACAGCGCATACAGATCAGCTGTGAGACGCACACGGATCACGATGGCATTCGCGCTGGTCGTGACGCTGTTGGTGATAGGGAGCGTCACTGTCGGCATCTTCGGGGTATCGCTGTTCCTGGACCTTGCCGAAGCTCTGAGTCGGTAGCTGTACCCCCGCCTCCCCCCTCATGCCCCGGAGCGGGAATCACGGGGCATCACGGGAACACCGGACACTCACCACCGCCGGCATACGTACGGCCCCTGACCTGACACCTGGTCAGCGCATGACCTGCAGCCCAACCGGCCGGCGGCCTCCCGGATCCGGCGGATTCCGGTGGCTCACACCCACCTCACTCGATCTGCACGCCTCGGGCTACATTCACCAGATGAACACCGAGGAGCGAGTGAGCTGCGCGTTCTGTATGGAGACCACCGACGTCAGCCCCTCCGGGGATGGCGTCGCGTTGGAGATCACACGGGCCGGCGAACGGAGCACGCAGTTCGTGTGGGCCCACCTGAACTGTCTGGACGAGCGCCTTCACCCACAGATCACCCGTGGCCCATGGCTCGGCGACTACTAGGAAGTCGATCGACAACGCTGTTCGCGATGCTCGCCGACGCCTGGCGGACACGGGTGGATGCACGAGCCAGGGGTGGCGCGCGCCAACTCTCCCGCCGCAGTGTTGAACGCGTTCACCTGGTCTGACAGGGCATCTCGGGAACCTGACAACTGGCCGCTGCCGACGGCGGACAGGTCGTCCGAGTGGGGTCGGGGCCACAGCCGATGAAAGAGGACCGTTCGATGGTGACGTACGACCAGCTGACCGAGTGGGCCGGTCTGGGGCATGTCACGCGAGCCGGACGGAACGTTGTGGCCGGTTGGCGGATCCCGGGCTTCATGAAGGCACAGCTCGTCGATGTGGGCATCCCCCTGGCTCCGCGCCTCATCGAACGAGTCGTGATGCAGAGCGGGGCTGAGCCGGCCCTGCTCACGTCCCGGGGCCCGCTCTACCGTCTCACCGAGCAGGCAGACCCCGATGACGAGGCCGAGCGGTCATCGTTCGGTGTGGAGCCGGAGACCGGGGCGGTCTACTTCGTCATGCCGGACGGGGCGGCGTGGTTCGCCAACTCGGGTGTCGACGTGTGGCTCGACGTCCTGCACCGTTACGGCACTCGCGTCACAGCCTCAGAGCTTCTCAGCGAGCCGGACGGCCCCGAAGAGTACCTCTCCGAGGAGGAGGAAGAGCGGGCTTTCGCCGAACTGAACCGGCTGGTCGAGGAGCTGAAGGAGATCGACCCGGCGGCCTTCAACGGCTACGAGGGGTTTCTCTGGCCAGGGCTCTTGGACCGCTGGCTCTACTGACCCTGGCCGGCCAATCCAGTGCCCGCAAGTCTGGACCGTGCAGGAACGCCAGGCCCACCGACACGGTGCTGATCGTGGACGGCACCCTGGTGCCGACACGGGACTTCAGCGTGGCGGAGCAGTCCAACAACTACCGCCCCTCGACCAACCATCAGGTCGTCATGGACGCCGACACCCGGCGTGATCATCCCGCACCGCCGAGAACCCGTCCAGACCGAGCTACCGGCCTGGACGGAGCCCACAACACCTCTCACCGCAAAGTCCGCGCCCGAGTCGAGCACGCCTCCGCCCGCATGAAGACCTGGAAGATCCTGCGCGACCGCCGTCTCGGAGGCGACGGTGTGCGCCACGCGATGCAAGGCGTTGCCCGCCTACACGACCTCGCTCTCACAGGATGACTCCCGCCGCATGCGGGATCTGAGCTGTCGCCGGGAGAGGGCCCCCACCTCGCAGTCTCGGAGGAGAATCAGCCGAGGCAGAACTCGTTGCCCTCGATGTCCTGCATCGTGATGCACGACTCGTTGACGCCATCGGCGCGTTGCGTCAGCACGTGTTTCGCGCCGAGCGCCATCAGCCGTGCGCATTCGGCCTCGAGTGTGGCCAGGCGCTCGTCACCCACGAGCCCGGCACCGGCCCGCACACAGAGATGCACCCGGTTCTTGACGACCTTGCCTTCGGGAACTCGCTGGAAGAGCAGGCGCGGGGCCACGCCCGAGGGATCGGTACACGCGAAGTAGATCTCGTCCTCGGGCGGCAGCGAGCCGTGGTACTCCCCCCACGTGGCAAAGCCCTCCGGCACCGTCGGTACGACGTACCCCAACACCTCGCACCAGAAAGCGGCGAGGCGCGCAGGTTCGGCGCAGTCGAAGGTCACCTGGAACTGCTTGATCGTTGACATCGGCGCACGATAGCAGGGGCCCTGATCATCTCGCCGGTCGGTACGCTGCACGTCGTCGGGAGGGGGCACCTGCTACCGGTTACGGTGTCGTGCGGCGGGGGTGCACCGAAGTCACGCCGCCGTCTTCCCCGAGCCCGAGGAGACGCACGTGACACAGCCCGACCGACGGCCCATGGACCTGGACGCCTACGAGGTTCGTGCACGGCGCGGCCCTTGCTTCGTGTGCGCCTTCCTCGACGGGAACCCTGACTACGAGCACCACCTGGTCTACGAGGATGCCGATCACGTCGCCTTCCTCGACCGGTATCCCACACTGCCCGGCAAGGTACTGGTCGCTCCCAAGCGCCACATCGAGCATGTCGTCAGTGGCTTCACCGACGACGACTATGTCGCCATCATGCGCGTGGTGCGCAAGGTGGCCCTGGCCGTCGAGAAGGTATGCGCGCCGGAGCGCGTCTACCTTCTGTCGTTGGGCGCGCAGGGTGGAAACTCCCACGTCCACTGGCATGTCGCGGGCCTGCCGCCGGACGTGCCCTACGGCGAGCAGCAGTTCCACGCGCTCATGTCGGAGAACGGGATCCTGGACGTTTCACCGGACGAGGCCGCGGCGGTGGCGGCGCGGCTCCGCGAGCAGCTCCGCGAGCAGCTCGCTTCATGACGATCGACACCCCCTCTCTGACGGTGCCGGTCAGACCGCTCGGTGACGGCCGCCACGAGGACATCGCCCCGTTGCCACCCGTGACGGGAGGACTCAGAGGTCGAGGTCCAGCAGGGCGTTCTCCACGACTTCGGTGAGCGCGGGATGGATCCAGTACGGAGACCGGGCGAGCGTGGTGGCGTCGATGCCGAGTGTCGCCGCCAGGACGAGGGGCTGGATGAGCGTCGAGGCCTCGGCTCCCATGAGGTGGGCGCCGAGGAGGCGCCCTGTGCCGGGCTCGGCGAGCACCTTGCAGAACCCGGTGGTGTCCTCCATCGCCCAGCCGTAGGCCACGTCGCCGTAGCCGGCCATGCCCACCACATGGTCCAGCCCTCTCGCTCGGCAGTCCTGCTCGGTGACGCCGACCGAGGCGATCTGGGGCTGCGTGAAGACCGCCGCCGGTACCAGGTCGTGGTCGGCGGCGATGAGGTCGTCCGGGTGGCGGAGGTTGTGAGCGACGACCTCCGCCTCACGGTTGGCGACGTGCTTGAGGGGTACCGGCGAGCAGACGTCCCCCAGGGCGAAGACGCCTTCCGCGGTGGTGCGCTGATGGCGGTCGACACGCACCCGGCCGTCGTCGTGGATCGCGATGCCGGCGGCTTCCAGGCTGAGCTTGTCGCTGTTCGGGGTCCGGCCCACCGCGACGAGCAGCACGTCCGCCTCGACCGTGGCTCCGTCGTCCAGGGTCAGCCGTAGCGCGCCCGGCTCCCCGCCGACCGCCGTGAGCTCTCGGCCGAGCCTGAGGTCGTAGCGGGAGCGGACCAGCTCGGTGAACCGCTCCGCGACCGTCTCGTCCTGCGGCCCGAGCAGGCGCTCCTCCTTCTCCACGATGGTGATGGAGGAACCCGCCTCCGCGAAGACCTCGGCCAGCTCCGCGGCGATGTATCCGCCCCCGAGGATCGCCAGGTGCCGGGGCGGAGCGTCGATGCGCATGATCGTGTCGGAGGTCTCGTACGGCAGTCCCGACTCCGCGACAGGACCGGGGATCGAGGGCCGGCCGCCCACCGCGACGACGATCTGCCCGGCGCTGACGTCGACGGTCCCGTGCTCACCCTCGATCCGAAGGCTCCTGGGCCCGATGAACCGGGCGCTGCCCTCGTACACGGTGACCGAGTCCTGTCGCACGCGCCCCTGACGGCCGCTGTCCCGTTCACTGTCCAGCCGCCCGAAGACCCGGTCGCGCACCTCGCGCCAGCGCACCCCTCGCAGCTCGGCGTCGACGTCGTACGCCCCGGCCTCCCGTACCGTCCGGGCGACCTGCGCGGTGTACGCGAGCATCTTGCTCGGGATGCATCCGGAGTTGAGGCAGGTGCCGCCGAACCAGCGTTCCTCGACGATGGCCACGTCCAGATCGGCGAACGAATCGTCGACGACGGCGTTGCCGGATCCCGCACCGATGACGACAAGATCGTGGTGACGCATCCGGCCAGCCTACGAGGCTCGATACCGGCCGATGCTCAGACGCACCGGCCCGCGTCACACTCCTCCCCCGAGTTCACCCGCGTCGGGGGCGTCGCGCGGCTCGCTCTCAGGTCCGCGCGCTCAGGGGCGTGCGTTCAGCGGCGTACGCAACGCACTGCGTCCCTCGTCCCAGGCCGCCCCGATGTGCTCCGCGAGGCGGTCCTCCAAGTGGACCGTGGCCGCGCAGCCGAAGGCGATGTCAGGCTCCAGGGACGGCTCGTCGGCAAGCAGTCCGCCGATGACCTCACGGCGTACGACCTGCTCGTGCACGGCGTCCGCCTCGACGTGCTCGTCGTAGAACCGCTCGGCCGCCCTTCCTGCACCGCAGCGCCGCATCGCCTTGGCGAGTCGCCTGGAGCCGGGTGACGAGGTCACCTCTACACAGGCGAAGTGACCGACGAGGAGACCTCGGTGGGACCGGTGGAGCCCGAAGAGGGACATCAGGTTGACGGTGGCGAGCAGCGGCGCGGGGGCCTGGTCCAGGTAGCGGCCGTACGCGGGGTCGAGGCCAAGGTCCACCATGAGCTCGGCGAAGAGCTGGGCGTGGATCCGGTCGGGGCGGCCGGCACCGAACTCGTCGTACTCGATGGCGGCCATCGCCGCCTTGGCCCGGCCCCGCAGCCGAGGGATCACCCAGACGTGCGGGTCGGCTTCCTTGAGGTGATAGAGGGAGCGAAGGGCCGCGTACTCCCGCAACTGCCACAGCTCGCCCTTCCGTTCCAGGTGGCGACTTACACCGCTCACGGAGTCCAGCGGTTCGACGAGGAGCGGGGCGAAGGCCTCGGCGACCGATCGGGGCGCGTCGAGGAGTTCCGTGCTCAGGGCGTGCAGGAAGCGGGACTCCACGGCCTGGCGCAGCCGCAGGAGTTCCGGGTCCCACTCGCGGTCGTCGTCCACACCGTCGAAGCCGCGGTAGTGGAGCTCGTAGAGGAGGTAGAGCGCGAGCTGGAGGTCCTCGCCCCAGGGGTCGGCCGTCAGTACGGCGCCCGGGCGGTACGCCGGAGTGCCGTTCGACCGCAGGGCCTCGGTGACAGCGGAGGACAGCGGGCCGCGCGGTTCCACGAGGCGGGGCCCGGCTGCGGCCTCCGAGACCGCGGGGGCTGTGGCGGTGGTGGTCGCGGCTGCTGTGGGGCTCGTGTTGGCTGTGCGGCTTGTGGCGCTTGTGGTGCTCGTGAACGAGGGCGTCATGAGGTGCTCCTGTCCTCGGAGGGAGGGACGGCGCGCTGCCGGGGCCGGTGGCTGGTGTCGCACCACGGGTAGATACGGCTGCGGCGGCAGGTGCAGAGGGCGACCATGAAGCGCTCGGAGCGGGCGACCGTCCCGTCGTCGAGCACGATCTCGACCGGTCCCTCGACCAGGACAGGTCCCTTCGGGTCCTTAGGCGCGTGGTGGGCAGGCCTCTCAGCACGGTGGGCCGGCCCCTCCGTGTGATGGGCAGGCCCCTCCGCGTGGTCCTGGCCGGGAGTGTTCCGGGAGTCTCCGTCGGTACGCCGGGAGCCACCGGTGGTGGTCCGGGAGTCACCTGGAGCGTTCCGAGAGCCGCCGGCGGTGCTCCGGGAGTCAGCGTGCACGGATGACCACCAGCTCTTCCCGTTCCTCGGCTTCAGTCGCCAGGCCCACCCGCGTCAGCCAGGACCGGCGCGAGCGCAGGACGGGCCCCCACGGCACTGAGGTCCTGGCCGTGACCTGCGCGTCCATGCCCACCCGTCTCAATCGGTCCACGGTCTCCTGAGCACCGCACATCTGGGAATGGACCAGCAGCAGCACCCCGCCGGGCCTCAGCAGCGCCGGAGCGCCCGCGCAGATGCGATCGATGACGCCGCGCCCGTCCGGTCCGGCGTCCCAGGCCCGCGCCGGCCCTCGCGAGGGCAGCAGGACGTCCGGTGCCGGCACGTAGGGCGGATTCGAGACGATGAGATCGAAGCGGCGGCCCGCGCTGCGCGCCGCGAAGTCGCCGTGGACGACGCGCAGGGGCAGTCTTCGGCGCAGGGCGTTCAGGCGGGCGGTGACAACGGCGAGCCATGAGACGTCGACCGCCGTGACCCGTGCCCGTCGCTGCGCTGCGTCGAGGGCGAGCGCGCCGGTACCCGTACCGATCTCCAGTACCTCGGTCCCGGGACCGAGGTCCTCGTGGGCGAGGGCGTGGGCGAGCAGACGTGTGTCCGCCTGCGGTCGGTAGACGCCCGGCAGGGCGATCAGCCCGCCTGGCAGTGTGCCCACGGGCAGAGCAGTACCGGACACGGGACACCTCCAGGATCGACACGACTGATCGCGGACGGGACGGCGCCGTCCCGCTCCTCCTGGCGACTGCCCCGTGCACGGCGGCTCATCCGCGATGCTGCGATCTATCGACGCGCAGGGAGGTGTGGGACACGAAGAGTGACCACGAACGAGCTGGGTTGGGCACGAAAGGTGACCACCAACTGTTGGATACGAAGAGTGAGCACGTAGCCGTACCGTTCCGTTCCGTTCCGAGATCGCCAGAACCAGGCCCCACTGCAGGAGGTGGCCGGGGGTCCCGTCTCCGAGTGCGTCGTCGCAGTGGCCTCGCGAGCGGGCGCGAGATGCCAGGACGTCCGCCTCGCCGCGCCGGGCCCTCAGGCGGGGCGCGGGAGATAGGCCAGGCCGTGCGCGCCGGCCTCGCCGAGCTTGGCGATGTCCAGCCGGGCCAGGAGATCCAGCGTCTCCAGGTCGACGACATCGACGGTGGAGGAGACGGCGCAGGCCACATAGGCGAGTCGGCCGTCGGGAGACGAGGTGATGGTCAGCGGGAAGAGCCCGACCGCGAGTTCACCCACCTGCTTGCGCGTGTCGGCGGCGAACACGGTGAGGCGGCCGGGTGCGTGGCGTCCGAGTCGCGACCCAGGATCGGGTGTCATGCGCACTTCGCCCGCCAGCAACTTCCCCGTCGAGGTCAGATGCACCGGCAGGACGATGCCCTCCGTGGGCAGGGTGTCGACGACGGACACCCTGCGGGCGTCGATGACCCGGACTCCCGTGGCCGGCCGTCCTTCGACCGCGGCGGAGAAGTCGCCGTAGGGCGCGGCGACGAAGGCGTACGCGCCGTCGGCGGAGACGGCGAGGCCCTCGCTGCCCGGTACCTCGACCTTCGAGGTGAGGACGCCCCGTTCGAGGTCGACGACCGATACGAACGGCGCCTCCTTGTTGGTGGCGTACCCCGTCCTGCCCGCCGGGTCGATGGCGAACCAGTGCGGGCCGGGTGCGTCCGTGTCGATCCTGCCCACGGGCCGACGGGTCGCCGTGTCGATGACCACGACACCGCCTGACCGGTCCGCGGCGCCCTCCACACTGACGTAGAGCCGGCCGCGCGTCGGGTCCAACGCCAAGCCGTGCGGGCCGTGTTCCGGGCCGATGTCGACGATCTCGACGATACGGCGGGTGTCGGGGTCGATGACGGCCAGGTCGGTGCGCCGGCCTCCGTTCGCGTGGTAGTAGCCCGAGTTGTACGTCAACGTGCACCACAGGAGCCGGTGCGTCGCATCGAGGCACAACTCGTGGGGCTCGGCCGGGACCTCCACGTGGCCGAGGTGGCGGTCGGACACGGCATCGAAGAACGAGACGGTCGGACCGCTCTGGCTGACGACGGCCAGGACATCGCCTTCCCGACCGGTTCGGGGGGACTGGTGCACAACAGCTCCTTGAGAAGGGACGAAGGGAGGAATGCCGCGCGTTCCGCGGACGTCTCCACTGTCCGTGCCACAGGGCTCCACAACCATGCAAAGATGGGTATCCAATCATTGCCTCAGATGCAAAACTGCAGGTCAGGAGCGATTGATGGATCTCAACCTGCTGCGCGTCCTGGACGCCTTAAACGTCCTAACAGAAGCCCCTCACTCGGCACTGGCAGCGCGTGCTCCGACGGCCCGCATTCGACGGTGGGGGGTTACGTGCAGCTCAGGTGGAGGCTGCGTGCGGGCTCCTGGCCTCAGGCCGGGTGGCCCGGTTCGAGGTTCCGCAGTTCCCGGTATCGGAGCAGCGCGGGCGGTGGGCCCTCTGTCGGTGGACACACCGCCACGGGGGCCAGAAGGAAACCCATGTGGTCGCCGCCGTCGATGTGCCCCTCGATCCGGCCGGTGAACCAGGTGGGCAGCTGCTCCAGGACCGGGCTGCCTCCCTCTCCCGGCCGCCAGCCGACCGCAGTGAACTTGTCGACCCGGTCACCCGTTTCCGACCCGAAGAGCTCAGCGAGCGCCCGCGCGTCCTGATGGAGCAGGTGCACGGTGAGGAACTCCGCCTCGCGCGCGACGCGGTACGTGTGATTGGCGACCGACAGCCACACGGCGAACCGTGGCGGGTCGATGGAGCACTGCGAGGCGAAGCCCACCAGGCAGCCCGCCCGTTCGCCGCCGGACGCGGCGGTCACCACGTACATGGGGCCGTCGAGCATGTCGGTGAAAGGAGCGAGGTCCGTCACAGCGCCTCCTGGCGTTCCGCGTGGTCGGGGGGCGGGGTGGGGGCGGCGTCGGGGTCGGGGGTGAAGTCCGAGGGTCGGGCCGAGGAGGACAGGTCTGCCGACATGATCGCGATCTCCGCGAGTTCGCCGGGAGCGCGGGCTCGCGGTACTGCCGGCACCTGTCGACCGTCGCACTCTCCCACGCCCCTCCACGCCCTTCCACGCGCCGCCGGGCCCCCGCCCCACCGCGCCCGCACCTCACCCCGGCGCACCCGACTGATTCGTGTTCACGAGTGCTGACCACGTTTCAAGTAGCGCTGAGCGGTCAGCCGAATGGAACAACCTCCGTACTCCTAGACAGGAGGAATGACATGGACAACTGGCGCGCATCCGCTGCTTGCCAGAACATCGACCCCGACCTCTTCTTCCCGGTGGGGACCGGTGGCCCGGCTCTGGTCCAGGCCGAAGAGGCCAAGCGCATCTGCCGAGACTGCCCAGTTCAGACGGCATGCCTGAACTGGGCCATGGACGACGCCCGTCAGGTCACGGGAGTCTGGGGCGGCCTCGACGAGAACGAACGCCGTGCCCTCAAGCGGCGATTGCGCAATCGTGCGGCGGCCGCGGCAAGGTGAGGACCCCAGTCCCGGAGTGTGTCACTCCGGAGGGTGGCGGGAGGCCGTGGGCATCCCCGCATCCTCCTGCACGGCCGCTTCGCCCGGGGTGCCTCAGCCGTCGCTTTCGAGACCGCGGTCGGGGAGGCTCATGTCACCGGTCGCGGGAGTGCCGTCGGCGATCCCGTAACGCAGGAACACGGTCCCCTTCGGGCCGGCCACCGGGGGCGCGAGGAGCGTGACGTTGGTGGGCACCGCGCCGTCGTCGAACACCTTCTTCCCGACACCGAGCACGATCGGGTGCAGCCAGAGATCGATGCGGTCGAAGAGCTTCTCGCGCAGCAGCGTCTGCACGAGGTTCAGGCTCCCGACGACCTTCACGTCCTCGTGCCGGTCACGGATCTCACGCACCGCTTCTCCGAGGTCTGGGCCGAGCTGCGTGGACCCGGCCCACGACAGGTCGGGCCTGCCGTGAGACACCACGTACTTCGGGACGCTGTTGAACAACGCGGCGATCTCGCCGTCCTCGCCGCCGTCCTGGTGAGGCCAGTAGGCGGCGAAGATGTCGTACGTCCGCCGACCGAGCAGCAGGGCGTCCGTACCCTCGTACGCGGCACCGATCTGCGCCCCCGCGACCTCGTCCAGCAGGGGCGCCTGCCAGCCGCCGAAGGGGAAGCCCGCCGGGTCCTCGTCAGGACCGCCGGGCGCCTGCCCGACAAGGTCGAGGGTCGCGAACAACTCGATGGTGATGAGGCCCATGGCTTACTCCCGATGAGGCGGCTGTCTCCGTCAAGAGATAGCCCCTGCCGGTCGGCCGCCGACTCATCGACGCGACGGAACCCCGCTCACCCGGTCGCCGGTTGGGCCGTACGGCCGAAACCCGCGGTAAGCCGGCTTGCCGCGAACCTGCCGGTGATGGGACGCCTCCGCCGCGGACCCGGCATGGGACCGATCCGGCATGCGATGGATCCGGCATGGACATCGAGCCGCGTGCACGCGTCGGGGCCGGGGGTTCGCGCCTCCCGCGCCGAATCGAGCGCGTCGCGTCGCAGCGCATCGCGTCTACCGTTGCTCCCCCCAGGGGCCGTGCCAGTCCAGGCACAGGACCGTCGCGTCGTCCTTCGGAGGCCGCCCGCCGTAAGCGTCGGAGACCGCCCCGACGAGGGTACGTACGACCTCGCGTGGATGCTCGGTACCGGTCTCGCGCAGGAGGCGGGGAAGGTCGACCGTCCGTGCGTCGCGTTCCTGCATCCCGTCGGTGTGGAGCAGCAGGCGGTCACCGGGGCGCAGGTCCACGTCCTGTACCTGGTACGCGCCCTGCTCGACGATGCCGAAAGGCAGGTTGACCTTGAGGTGCAGCTGGTCGACCATTCCGTCGCGCAGCCGCAGCGGTGCTGGGTGGCCGGCGTTGACCAGCTGGGCGCTGGATCCGTCCAGGGCGATGCGCAGCAGCTGGCCGGTGGCGAGGGAGTGGCGGCCGTGTTCGAGGAGGGCTTGGTGGGTCTGGCGGGCCTGCTCGGCCAGGTCTTCCCCGGCTCGGCGGGCACCACGGGAGGCGTTGACGAGCAGGGTGGCCATGAGGGCGGCGCTGACGTCGTGGCCCATGGCGTCGGTGATGGAGAGGTGGAGCGTGCGGGCGTCGAGGCTGTGGTCGTAGGTGTCGCCGGCGATGTCGGAGGCCGGGACGAGGGCGCCGGCGAGGGTGAACTGGAGCGCTTCGCAGCAGGAGGCCGACGGCAGGAGCTGGCGCTGGATCTCGGCGGAGAGGCTGACCGTCGCGGTGCGGTTGCCCCAGTGGTAGAGGTCGGTGAACCTGCGGTCGGTGACGATGACGTACGCCAGCGCTCGCGCGGCCGCCTCGACCTGCTGCAGCACCTCCACGGGGGCGTGGTCGAGGGACAGTTCGAGGACTCCGATGATGTCGCCCCGGTTCGTCACCGGGGCGAGCAGCCGCTGCCCCTGCCCGCCTTCCGGAGCCAGCACCAGCCGCTGACCGCGCAGGACCTCGTCGTACGCCCCTGTACCGGAGAGCAGAACCTGCGCCGCTCGTTCCTCATGGTGGGCGTCCGGGGTGTCGTGGACGCGCAGCAGACGCCGGCCGACGACGTCGACACAGAGGAAGGACACGTGCCGGGCGCCGAACCGATCGCGCAGCTCGCGCATCACGACGCCGAGGGAATCCGCGGGCGCGGCTTTCTCCGCCGCTGCGAGGACCTCGGCCAGTCCGATCCGCTCACCCGTCACGTCAGCCTCCGAAATCGCGGCCCGCCGAGGCCAGGCCCAGCGGCACGCAGCGGGACGGCGCGCGGCGGTCGGCCCGCTCGACTCGGACGCTACACACTCACGGTCCGCTGCGACGTTCACACGCCGCGAGGGTCACCCGGGGCGGCGGCGACCGGGTCGGTCGAACGGCGACCCTCCCCGCCGATGGGGGGGCCGGCCCCGGCCTCCATCGGCGGCCGGGAAAGGCGACCGCCCTTCCGAGACCGCTCGGCAGCCGGCAGCCGACCTGCCCCGGTGGCAGGCCGCTCCGATCGCTCACCGAATCGTCGATCCCCCGTAGATCCCCCATCGCAGCTGGCCCGTCGCCGCTGGGCCGTCGAGGGAAGCAGCAAAGCTCGCCGCTGGGCCGTCGAGGGAAAGCAGCAAAAGCAGGGCGAGGCAGTCCTTGCGTTGCGTCGGCAGACGGGTCGTCGCCGGGCCGCTGCTCTCATCGACCATCGCCGGCCTGCCCACCCTCCAGCCCTGTGCCCGTGGCGCTCTGCGTCGCGGCGATCCTCGGCCATCCGGCCGTCGCGGCAGGCGACTACAGTCAGGTCGGTTCGGGGCTCGAGCCCCCATCGGCCCGGAGAACTCGGTGAGCCCGGTGAGGTGAGACAGGTGGGTCCGGTGAGCCCGGTGAGACAGACGGGCAGGGCGCCTCAGGTCACCACCGGTACCAGCGACCTCCGCCACTCCGCATTGCGAACCCCAGCAGCCACAGCACGAGTACGGCAATGGCGATCCACCACAGCACGTCGAGCGCGAAGCCCGCGCCGAAGAGGATCAGAATCACCAGCAGGACGAGAAGCAGGGGAACCATGACGCCACCTCCGAATGCCGTCGAAGGCCGCCGGGTCGTCCTCAAGGCGTGGCCTCCGCTCCCCTCGCGGCTGCCCGTTCTCGACGGTGCCATGCATCCGCCTCTGAGGTGATGCCCTGCATCCGTCGCCGAGACCGTGAGAGGAAGCCATCACGGAGGCCGCCACGGCGTGTGTCCATCGCTGGGAGAGGGCGAAGAACCGCGTTTCCGACGGTTGTGAACTCAGACAGCGGGAATGCGCCGTGAGAAACCCCTGCCCCGACCCGTACGAGGGTGACCGGCCATGACCACCACCGCACGTGACCTCATGACCCCGGACGCGACCTGCATCCGTCGGGACGAGACGCTCGTCGACGCCGCACGCACGATGGCCGACATCGCGCGTGTTCTTTCGGATCCCGAGGTCGGCGACCTCCTCGGCGCGGTCTCCGCGAAGTCCTGACGTCCGTCGTCGACGACGGACGCACGGCTGGACGCCCGCATCATGACCAGGAACCAAGGCCCCGCGGCTGCGACACCCCGTCCTTCGGCGGAGCTGCCGGCCTACCGGGCGGGGAACGTCGGATCGTGTGTCGTCCGGGATGCCTCGGCCGAGTCCGGCACCGTGTTTCTGACGCTGACCGGCTCCTTCGGCGTCAGCAACGTGTCCTGCCTGCACGAGGCCCTCAACGAGGCACGGCGCGACCGGGCTACCCACACCGTTCTCGACCTCGCGCGGGTCACCTTCGGTGATTCGTCCTTCCTGCACGAACTGCTCTCCGCGCACTTCTCCCACCACAACCTGCTCCTGATCGGACCGATCCCCCGGCGGCTGCACCACCTGTTCCTGCGGACGGGCACCCTTCGCCTGTTCACCGTCCTCCCGGACCGGACCCGTGTGGGGCTCGCCTGAGGCCCCATGGCCGTCGGCGGCCGAGAGCGTAGGACCTCGCACCCATCCCGCGGAGTTGATTCCCATGCCACCCGCCACCCGTGCCTCGCGCTCCCCCGCGCCGTACCCCTCCCCCGAGGGCGGAGGCGCACTCGCCGCGCGCACCGTCGAGCTGATGGCGTTGACGCTCGTCTCCGACGAGCTGGGGACGTTCACCGTGCCCCTCGAAGGCCCTGGGGTCGGTCTCCCGTACGAGCTGCCGGAGGGCGCGGTGGTCAGCATCGTGCTGACCTTCCGGCTGGGGGCAGACACGGACGGCCTGGTCTTCGAGACCGTCAGGGTCGGGGAGGGAGAGGATCCCGTGGCCCGGCGGAGCGCCTTGGGCAGCTTCCGTGCCGGGGGCCCCTACGAGATCAGGCTGCCGCCCGAACGGCTGCCCCTCGGGCGCGCCCACTGCGGCGCCTACGACGTGACGGCGCGGATGAGCGACGCCACGGGGATCGAGCACGCCTGGGTGCAGCATCGCTTCACGCTCGTCCGCCGGCTGCCCGGCGGAGCACTGCAGGCGCCCGAGAGTAACGGCGCCCGGACAGCACAGGGTTGAAGGCGACGGGGCCCGGAGGAAAACGGGGAGGTACGGAGACGGACGGCGGGCGGAAACCGGAGCGGGAAGTTCTCCGGATCGGCCGCCCGCGATTGGGGTCGGCCTCGCCGGGTACGCGCGGAAAGACACCGAATTGTTCACGACACAGGCAGGAGGCACGACATGAGCATGGTGAAGCAGACGATCGAGGTGGACGTTCCCGTGCGGAACGCCTACAACCAGTGGACGCAGTTCGAGGAGTTCCCGAGCTTCATGGAGGGCGTCGAGGACGTCACACAGGTCGACGACCGACACTGCCACTGGCAGACCAAGATCGCGGGTGTCCGGCGCGAGTTCGACACGGAGATCGTCGACCAACTGGCCGACGAGCGCATCTCGTGGCGTACGGTCGGCGGCGACGTGAAGCAGAAGGGTGTCGTCACCTTTCAGCAGCTCGACGAAGGTCACACCCGGGTGAGTCTGGCCATGGACGTGGAACCCGAAGGCATGGCCGAGAAGGCGGCCGACGCGCTCGGCATCCTGGACCGGCGGGTCAAGGGTGACCTCAAGCGGTTCAAGGGCTACATCGAGGACCACGGCCACGAGACCGGCGGCTGGCGCGGCCGCGTACGTCCTTCGGACACCGCCGACGCTCCGCCCCGCGGTGGCGGACTCACACCGTCCGACGCGCCGGTCCGGGAGGCTCCGGGGACGATGGGCGCGCCCGGTCCGACGAGTACGGCATCGGGAGCGCAGGAAGCCCGCCCGATGCCGCCTGTCGACCCCGGCGGCCCCCGCCTGAGCTGAGCTGACCACCGGGCAGGTCCGGCCACGGCCGCTCCCGCCCCGTCCACGCAGCCTGCCGCCCGCCCCCGCCACCGGGGGCGGGCGGACTCCAGCCACACGCACGAGCTCAATGTCTGATTCCCCCCGCCCCCTCGGCATGGCCGTCTCTGGCCCCCGCTCCCGCGCGATCGCCGGATGCCGCGCCAGCCTTGTCGGGAATCGTGACGGGACTCAGGCCCGCGGCGCGCCCGTCGTCGTGCTCAGCCCCGCTCCGTAGCGGCGGCCAAGGCGTCGACCACCGCGGTGAACCGCCCGCTGCGACGGAGCACGGCTCGCTGCCTGGCCGCCCCTCCTCCGTCCGTACGGATCCGGTCCCACTGCGCGCACACCCACTCCGTGTCGCCGGTCGCGTCCAGGGCCGGGCGGACGAAGCCGATCAGGGCGTCCACCAGGGTCGCCGCGGGCCGTTCCCGGCCGTCGACCGGATCCAGGCCAAGCCCTCCGAGGCCCTGGGCGGCGGCCAGCCGGTGCGCCTGCAACAGGTCGGGGCACGGCATCCGCGGCTCGGGTACGCGGGCGGCGATGCGAGACAACAAGGTGCCGGCGAGGCCGCGGACCAGGACCGCGAGCAGCACCACCGTGTCGAGGTCCGCATTGGCGTCGGCGACCCGGACCTCCAGGGTCGGCACGTGTTCCGAAGGCCGTGCGTGCCAGTACACCATGCGGTCGTCGAGGAGCGTCCCGTCCCCGACGAGCCGTGCGACATGGGCGAGATACTGGGGCTCGTCGAGTACAGGGGTGGGGCCGACGGTCGGCCAGCGTGCGTGTTCGACGGCGCGCCAGCTCGCGTAGCCCGTGTCTCGGCGTTGCGCGAAGGGAGAGTTTCCGGCAAGGGCCTGGAGGACCGGCAACCACGGTCTCATGTGCCGCGCGAGGGCGAGGGCCTGTCCGCGGTCGAGCTTCCCCACGTGGACGTGGCATCCGCAGACGAGCCCCTCGTCGCGCGTACTTCCGTCGTCGTGCCTGAGCAGCGGCGCGTAGCGCCGGGCCATCTGTCGGTAGCGCTCGGTGTTCGTGACCGTCAGCGGCTCCTCCGGGCTGAGCACCGGGGTGCCGCATGCGACCGGCACGCAGCGCTCGCTGCGGGCGGCCGCGGCAACCACTCCGCGCATCCACGTGAGTTCGTCGCGCAGGGCCGTCCGACAGGAGGTCGCCCGGGTGCAGGTCTCGATCTGCGCGTTGAAGAACTCTGTCTGCAGTTGCTCACCGAGGTCGCGGGAGGCCCGGTCGATCACCTGTGGCGCACGGTTCACGGGCGTGCGGGTGACGCGGTCGACCAGCATGAACTCTTCCTCGACACCCATCGTCAGGACATTCATCGCGACTCCTCACTCGGCACGCGCCTACCCTCGGCCGGGCCCACTATTCCGGCCGACCGTCCATGTCCCGGGCGCCGGTCGGTCGGATCGGTGGTCGCGGGGGCGGATCGGTGGCCATGGGGGTGAATCGCCGCGGGCCTCGATCGCCGGCGTTCGCCGGCGTGGCGAGCGGGTCGGCCGTGCCGGCCCGCCGACCGCGCACGGTCACTGTTTCGCGCCGCGCCCAGCGGGAAGCCGCGTCCTGCACGCCCGGGACCGACGGGAGCCGCACGCAGCCCCGACGGTCCCCGATCAGCGGCCCGAACCCGTAGTCGAGCAAGGAGAACAGCATGAGCACCGGCAGCACGTTGGACCAGGACGTCGTCGCGGTGATTCTCGCGGATCACCGAGCCATGGAGGACCTGTTCCGCCGCATGCGGAGCGTCGAGGCCGACCGCGCCGCCGCGTTGAAGGAGTTCTCGGCCCTGCTCATCGCGCACGGCGAGGCCGAGGAGGCCGAGGTCTACAGTGCGCTCAAGCGCTTCCGGGGCGTCGACAACGAGGAGGTGGAGCACGGTACGGAGGAGCATGCCGAGGGGAACAAGGCGCTCCTGGCCCTGCTGGAGGTCGAGGACGTGGGCTCCGAGGAGTGGGACGAGCGGCTGGAGGAGCTGGCGAAGGCGGTCTCCCACCACGTGGACGAGGAGGAACGGACGATCCTCAACGGAGCCAGGGAGAACGTCCCCGACGAACGCAGGGCCGAGTTGGGCGTTGCGTTCCAGAGGGAGCGCGCGAGGCTGCTGGCCTCGGATTGCGGAAGTCCTGAGAACGTACGCACGATCGTCGACGGGTGAGCCGGTCCACCACCACACCGTCAGGCCGACCCCGACCCCGACCCCGACCGCGGCCCCGACCTCACGTCGTCACGCGGCCCGGTCCCTCATGCCTTCACGTGGCCCGGTCTCTCTCCCCCCACACACACGCCGCAACGCCCTGGCCGCCCGTCCCGCACTCCCTGGCACCTCTTCCGGTCAGCCAGAACGACGGACCTGCTCCCGCACCCAGGCGGGATCGGGGTTGACGCGGGGCCGGCCCCCGACGACGACGGTCGGCACCGTCTCATTGCCGTCGTTGGCCGCCCTCACCACCGCCGCACCTTCCGCATCACGCCAGATGTCCACCCAGTGCATCCGCCGGGCGCTGCGCCCCAAGCGGATGCGCAGGCGCAGGCAGAACACGCAGCCAGGTCTCCAGAAGACGATCGGCCGACCGTCGTCAGCACTGCGACGCTGCGCCTCCAGGGCGCCGATCGACCTCGGAAAGATCAAGGGCGAGGTCGCCACGGCGAGCAACAGGAACACCACGAGCAGCGCCACGGCCTCGCCGGGGCGCTCGTTGCGGCCGGTCGCCGTGGCCGAGCCGCAGAGCACGAGCAGCATCGGCAGAGCCCACATTCGCATCATGAAGCGCAGGCTATCGACAGGCCCTGGACGCGCCCGAGGAGCCGTCCGTTGTCTTGCGGAGCCGTCCGCTGTCTTGACGTGCCCCAGGAGCGCTCTCTGCCTGCACACGTGCGCTCGCTCGGAGAAAAGAACTGGCCTCGGGGCACGTCAGCGCCGTGCGAGCTGTCGCTCGCCGTTGGCACCGGGCCGGTAGGCCAGACCGTAGTGGTGGAACACCGCGGGTTCCTCCTCCGCGGGAAGGACGTCGTCCGTGCCCATCGCGGGACAGTCCTTCACGAGCGCCTTCCCGTAGGCGACGCGGACGTAGCCGGGCCCGACGACGGCGCCGTCGAGCGGGACGAAGACCAGGCGGTGGCGCGTCGGCAGCCCCACCTCCACGGTCGCCATGGCGGGCTCGTCCGTACTCGTGTCCACGTAGATCGCCTCGAGAGTGCCGATCCTGTGGCCGTCGGGATCGACCACGTCCTGCAGGCGCCACTCACGGATGTCGGCCGGCTGAATCATGGGGCGAGTCCTCCGTCCGGACACGGAACCGGACCTCTGCGGCTACGGACACCTCCCACTCTGCTCCCGGCCACCCGCGCTCACCACCCGGCACACCAGCCGCCGGAAGGTCGCCGAGGGAGCTCCGACCACGATTCCGGCGGCAAGCCCGGCACTCCACCTGGGATCACGCCCCAGAACGTCGACGGTGACGCTGTTCCCCTCGTCATCGGCGAGGGAGACGGGCTCCCTCGGAACGATGTCGCCCACAGCCACCCCCTCACTGGCGAGTTCCGAGAGATCGTCACCGCCTCACGAGTGCGTCCGCCACTCCATCTCGTCAGGAGTTCTCAGGCCCTCTTCGGCTCGTCCTCAGCTCCTCCCGGCCACGGGCGCCGGCTCGGCCCGACTGACCCGCTCGCGTCCACCGGTCGAGAACCGTGCTGGATCACAGCCGGGCGGTGGCCAGCCAGCTGGTCACGGCCGCCATCGCAATGAGCCCGCCATTGAGTGCGATCCGGTGGTCCTCGCCTGTGAGGTGGACGGCGATCGCACCGAGCTGCAGGAGCACGAACCCGATGGCCGCACCCATTGCCAGCCACGGCGCGATCCCCGTCAGGGGCGGCAGGATCAGCCCGATCGCGCCGAGGATCTCGACCGCCCCCAGCGCTCTGACGGCGGGCAGAGGCATGCGATCGACCCAGGCCATCATCGGACGGAGTTGTTCTCGGCCGCGGAAGACCTTCAACGCGCCTGCGTAGAGGTAGAAGGAGGCGAGGAGTCCGGAGACGATCCAGTACGCGATGTTCATGATTCCCATCCACGGTCACCGGTTGCAGGTGACCCGTCGGTTCCCGCGGCAGCCCTCGGAGAGGGCTCGAGCCTTGGTGTGAGTGATCCGGCACGTGATCCGGAGGTTCACGGAGGTCGAAAGGTGGGAGCGCCCCAGCCTCCGCCGGGCACGTGAACGACGGCCGGTCGGGGTGTCATCCCGTCGGCGTCAGGTGAGGCCGGTGGCGAGCTCGGTCGCGTAGCGGCTCATCGCATGGGCGCCGGCCTGCGGCGTCAGCGGCCGGCCGCCGGCGATCGCGTTGTGGAGGTCTCGGAAGTACTGCACGTACACGCCGGGGGTGAACGTGCCGAGCATGAGGGCAGGTTGGTCCGTGATGTGGGCGAAGGTGTGCGGGGCGCCGGGCGGGACCATCACGAGCGCGCCCGCAGTGGCGTCGCACTCCTGGTCCCGGACGGTGAACCGCACTGTGCCGGAGACGATGTGGAAGCCCTCGTCGTGCCGGGCGTGGCGGTGTTGCGGCGGCCCGGAGGTGTGCGGGGCGAGGACGGACTCGACCATTCCGAGGCGGTGCCCGGTATGGCTGCCGTCTTCGAGGACGCGCATGTGCGTGGTGCCGAGCACGATCGTCTCGCCCTCGCCGGGACCCACCACCGATACGGCGGGGTCGGCCTTCGGCGCGCTGCTCTTCGCTTCTTCGGTCATGCTGCGAGTGCACCCCCACGGCCCTGTGACTGTCCAAGACCCATTGCGCGACGTCGATACCCCTTGGGTATCGTTGCAGCGTGGAGCTACGTACCCTGCGCTACTTCGTGGCAGTCGCTGAGGAACGTCACTTCGGCCGGGCCGCCACTCGACTGCACATGAGTCAGCCGCCGCTGAGCCGGGCGATCAAGCAGCTGGAGACCGAGGTCGGGGCTCTGCTGTTCACCCGCTCGCCTGCCGGCGTCACGCTCACCCCGGTGGGCGCCGTGCTGCTCGATGAGGCGCGGTCCCTGCTCGACCAGGCCGACCGCCTCCGCGTACGCGTGAGCGCGGCGGCCGGCGTGGCAACCATCACCGTCGGCATCCTGGGCGACAGCACCGATGCCGCGGCGACCAGGCTCGCCGCGGCCTACCGTCGACGCCACCCCGGCATCGACGTCCGCATCCGCGACACCGACCTGACCGACCCGACCTGCGGGTTGCGCGCCGGGCTCGTCGATGTCGCCCTGACCAGGGCACCGTTCGACGAGACCTCTCTGACGGTACGTGAGCTGCGGACCGATCCGGTGGGCGTGGTCCTGCGCGCCGACGATCCGCTGGCCGGCCGCGACCACCTGCGACTGAACGACCTGGGCGACCGCCGCTGGTTCCAGTTCCCGAAGGGAGCCGACCCGATCTGGCAGTCGTACTGGAACGGCGGCGAACCGCGCGAGGGCCCCGTGGTGCGCGTCGTACAGGAATGTCTGCAGGCCGTGCTGTGGAACGGCACGGTCGGTCTGGCCCCACTCGGGCACGACCTGCCCGCAGAGCTGGCCGTGGTGCCGCTGATCGACATGCCGCCGAGCCGCGTGGTAGCGGTGTGGAACGAGGGTGACACCAACCCGTTGATCCGATCGTTCATCGAGATCGCGACGGCGGCGTACCGCCACTGACGCGTTGTTTCGCTTGGTGGGTCGTCGGTCGGTGCGGGAGGGTTCTGCTGTGCGTCTGTAGCGAGGGTGGAGCCGGCGGCGGTCGGCGGTGGCGTATCTCAACGGTGAACCTCGACATCCGTGATGCGGCGAAGTCGCCGCTTGCACTGCCACCATCGACGAAGGCAGCTCATGACCGGGCCGAAATCTCCTGGCCACAGCGTGCGCTGCGTTCTACGCTCCGCCCATGCGCAGTGTCTTCGTGTTCCCCGCTGGAGAGTCGACCGCGACAGCCGCACTGCTCGACCGGCTGATGCCCGGCAAGGACGGGTACTGGTCGGACGGGAGGCTCTTCATCGACTTCATGGACGAGCAGGACGATCGCCTGTACGTCGGCTGGACTCCCGAGGCCGTACGCCTGCTGGACACCACGCTCGGCCATCGCCCGACCTGGGCCCTCCTGGTCTGCGTCTCCAGCCACTTCGACGGTACTGCCGAGATCCGCGCCCTCCTGTCACACCTCCTCGAAGCCGGCGGCGTCACCGTCGACGACTACTCCGACCATTGCTGGACGCTCGAAGAGATAGCCACCGAGTGCAAGATCGAGGGTCTGGGCTTCTTCGACTTCCGCACCCACGACGAACGGCAGGGCAAGCAGAACCGGAGTTTCACCCCCGCAAGTCCAGAGAGCCAGGTCTAGCCGTGTTCGAGCATGTCGTCGGGCTGCGGCACGAGGAGGCATCACGATGGACTGCACTCGTCGAGCAGTGCCGGCCCGTCCTCGCAGGCGGGGGATGGAAGCGGTTCAGGATCTGCTGGCCGAACGCGGCATGAGCATCATCCAGTCGATCGCGATCACTCGCGCTTTGCTCGGTTGGCAGGAGACTTCACTGCGTGTCGCCATCGACATCGTGGCCACAAGCCCCGCGCGGACAAACGCCGGTATCTCCGACTGAGACGTCGCTTCACTTCGCGAACGGCGCCGATCGGGGGCAGCCTGTCCGCTCGAAGAACCATCTCTGCGGGCGTTCCAACCGACACTCCGCATGGTGGCTTTCTTGCACGCGCTTCGGGATCACGGCGCCCGGCCTCGACAACAATTCGAACAGCAACTCCCGCAGTGGCCCGGCCGTATGGGGAACTCGGGCAGAGAGGGCAGTGGGGAATGAGCGTCGTGGCGAGCTGGTCCCGCGTGATGAGTCTTCTTCGGCAGCACGCCTCTGCCGATCACGCGGATCTGCCTGGGCCCGCTACGGAGCAGATGCTCGCGGCCGCCGAGGAGCGGATGGGCATCCCCCTCCCCCAGGATCTGCGGGCGTGGCTGCTGCAGAACGGTCTGGATCCTCCAGAGGAGGATGTGGACGACGATCTGGCATGCTGCGGCTTCGCCGGGTTCCCGGATGAGGGAAGCTTCTTTCTGGGAATCCGGGCGGTGGAGAAGCTCTACGCAAACCGCTCCATGCCCGGTGGGTTCGACCCTCCGGACCAGCCGGACAATCCCTTCTGGCGCAATGAGTGGATCCCGTTCCTGTCGGACCAGGACGGCTGGACGGGGAAGTTCAATCGACGTACGGGACGGACGTATCGGCAGGTGGTTCGTGGGTGAGATCACGATCACGGGCGAGTACGAGTCGCTGGCTCACTATTTCGACTCCGTGGCGGAGCTGCTGACGAAGATCGCCGAAGGAAGGTACCCGGTCTGCCGGGTCGCCGAAGGACGACTCGTCTGGTCGTGAACCGAGAGTGCTCCCCGGTCTTCCGTGGAGCACCCTGCACCTATGGGTGGCTTGCGCAGCGAGAGAGCACGATCCGGACTTCGTTCTTCTCGCCCCGCCGGAACGGGTATCGGACGCCCGGCGCCGGCCTCCCCACGCGCAGTCTCGTGCCCCCCACTCGGGGATCAGATCTGTTGGAATTCCATGCCCCGCCTGCGAGTGGTAGGCCGCAGGCGGGGTATCCGCTCCCTCCGCGTATTCGGCGCGTCATTGTCGGGACGCCGCGGGAGGCATCTTGCTCCGACAGGTTGTGATTCGGTGCATTAGCCTCTTCGCGCCGCCGAAGAGGACGTACTCTGCACATCAAGCGATCCCGGTCCCATGTGGCCGGCCACATCACGTAGGAGACATTCATGCCTTCATCGAGTCCCGCCGTTCACAGCATCGATGCAACAACCGCCGCGCTACAGACGGAACTTCCCGAGCTGGAGCAGCTCCAGCAGGATCTCGAGAAGGAGTTGGCTGCGGTTTCCGATCGCGTGCAGTCGGTCCGCGCGGCGTTGACGGCTCTGCTCGCCCTGGCCGACACGCCCGCTCCGCGCGCCGTACAGGAGCCGGAGCCGGAACCGGCTACGGCGGTAGTCGAAGCTGTGGTTGAGGCTTCCGCGACGGTGGCGCCCGACGAGACCGGATCCGTCCCCGCACCTCGCAAGGCAGCCGCGTCGCGCTCCAGCCGTGAGCGCAAGGCCTCGTCCCCCGCTCGCGTACGCAAGGAACGTCCCTCGGCCAAGAAGGCCCTCGTCACTGCCGCAACACAGGAGGCTCCTTCTGCGGCACAGGGAACCAGCGGCCTCACCGAGCAGGTGGCCGCCGTCCTGACACAGTCGCCGGACAGCCCGATGCGTGCACGTGACGTCGCGAAGGCTCTCGGCCGTGACTCCTCCACGGGCGCCATCAACACCGTCCGCAGCACGCTCGACCGGCTCGTCGCCACCTCTCGGGCCGCACGCGCCGGCCGAGGCCTCTACCAGGCTCCCGCCGTCTGACACCAGGACGTGCCGTTACACAGAATCTCGCCAACGCGAGTACGGCGCACCGCGTACCGTGCACCGCGCACCGCGCACCGCACACCGGCCCGAAGTCGTTGCATCGCCGGCGACCGGTGGGAAGGTCTCGCCGATTCAGACCAGGGGAAGAAGGCGGGGAAGCCCCGCACATCCTGCACGGGGCGGTGATGACGGACGCGATGGTCACAACGGCCACAACAAGGTTGAGCCAGTCCGGTGCCCGTTCGTAGGTGGAGACCGCAGCTGAGAAGGTCAGTGACCTGCGCAGAAGCACCGACGAAGAGCAGAGCGGCCGCGATGGAGCCGACCGATACGACCGCTCAGCGCGAGGCGTGGTGCGCCCCTCCCGAAGCGCCTTCGGCGCGTGTCCAGGTTGCGCCCCGGCCCTGTGGAAGATTCCGGGCCGCCGCATCGAAACTCGTGCGGGCACGGTGGCTGCTCCCGCTGTCCGTACCGATGGTTCAGGAGTGCGGCTGCTCCCGCCGCCCTCCTGAACCATCGGTACGGGACGGGGCGGGGTGCGATCGCCGAAGGCGACCGACCCGCGAGGACCTGCCCATCTCGCCACCACAGGACGAACCCGGCCAAGGACCGTTCGCGCCTCCGCAGCCCGGCTACGGCCGGCTTGACCCCCGCGTGGGGTACGGCAGCGCACGGCCAGCCGTGCTCCGACCTGGGCCAAGACCAATATGAAATCAATTCCCGCAGCATTCAGGTGGCCACCAGGACGTGCCTAGCATCAAGCCCTCCGCGCGACAGACGCGTCGGGTGAGCAGGAAGGCACCGTCATGGAAATGCCACCCACAACCGTACGGACACGGCGACTTCGGTCCCTGTCACGTGGCCACCGACGCATGGCGACGGCCGGCGGAATCGGCGTCGTCATGGCCGCCGCCCTCGTCGCGCCGAGTCGTCCCGCTGATGCTGCCGCAATGCCCACCGGTCGACCGGTGGCCGTTCAGTGCCCGGCCGACCTGGCTGACCGGGCGACCTGTTACACCGGACAGAGCACGGACGGCGCCTACTACGCGATCGCCATACCCAGGACATGGAACGGCTCCTTGGTGATGCACGCCCACGGTGGGCCGGACCTGGGCGAGGAGTCCGACCCGGAGCGCAGCCTCGGCGACCTTGAACGCTGGTCCGTCATGGTGGACCAGGGCTATGCCTGGGCCGGCTCCTCCTACCGACGCGGAGGTTACGGCACGAGAATGGCCGCGGCCGATACCGAAAGCCTGCGCCGGCTGTTCGTCCAGGAGTTCCGCCGGCCGAAGCGGACGTACGTCCATGGCCAGTCGTGGGGCGGCAACGTCGCTGCGAAAGTCGTCGAGGTCTACGGCGCCAAGCACGGCCCCTACGACGGCGCGCTGCTCACCAACGGCGTCCTCGGCGGCGGCTCCCGGGGGTACGACTACCGGGTGGATCTGCGCGTGGTCTACCAGTACTACTGCAAGAACCACCCACGGCCGTCCGAGGTCCAGTACCCGCTGTGGGCGGGGGTGCGTGACGGCTCGACCCTGACGACGACGGGGCTACGCGCAAGGCTCCAGGAGTGCACCGGTTTCTCCTCGCCGCGAGAGCAGCGCACTGCCGGACAACAGCGCAATCTCGACGACATTCTCGCCGTCACCAGAATCCCTGAGCGGACCTTGGAGTCGCATCTGAGGTTCGCCACGTTCACGTTCCGCGACATCGTCCACAACCGGCTGGGTGGACGGAATCCGTTCTCCAACCAGGGCGTGGTCTACTCCGGATCCCACGACGATGCCGCCCTCAACGCCGGAGTGCAGCGCTTCTCGGCCGAACCCACCGCTGTACGGGACCTGTCCTACGACAGCGACCTCACCGGCAGGGTCTCCATCCCGGTCCTCACCCTCCACGCGATCGACGACCCGACCGCGTTCGTCGAACACGAGGCGGCCTACCAGGCCTCTCTGCGCGGTTCCGGGAAGGCACAGCACCTCGTTCAGACCTTCAGCGACGAGCACGAGCACAGCGGACTGAGCACGGCCGAGTACGCCAACTCCATCGCGGCGCTGGACACCTGGGTCCGAAGCGGGAAGAGGCCCACCCCCGCCTCGATCGCGGCATCCTGCCCGGCCTTCCACTCCACGTACGGCACCGGCTGCTTCTACAAGCCCGCGTTCGTACCCGCGCCCTATGCCTCGCGCGTCAACCCCCGTCCCGGTGGTCTGAGCTGGCCGGCACTGAGCACCTGGCAGGAGAAGAAGTGGAGCCGCGTGCCGGGAGTCGGCATCGCTCCCTGACGGGGGCGTCGGGCAGTGCGGCCACGCAGGGGACAGCGCCTGCCGATCGCCGGCGAGTCCGGACGAGGGCGCCACGCGAAGCGCGATACGAGGCGTGCGGCCGGGTTCGTCCTCGGCCGCAGGTGGTTTCGGCTGCCTACCGCTCGCCCGGTGACGGGCCGCCACCCGACGGGTCCACACGGCATCGCCTCACAACAGGAACCTCGTGGCAGGGGCCGTCGGCCGGTCCGCACGGCCGGAGGGTGTGCCGCTGAGGACGCGTCCCGTACAGGTTCCACTCTCCCTCGCCCTGCGGGATCCGAGCGAGCAACCGCGTGATCTCGATCGCCTCGCCGACACGGCACCAGCCCGGTGGCGGTTCGGCCGCGGCCAGGCGAAGCACCGCCACTGCAAGGGGGGAGCGCCGCAGAGGGCGAGCGCGCAACGCGCCCCTGATGGCTCTCCAGGACCTGCGGTGACGACGCCGGGTTCATAGAGTGGCCAGGGGCGACGTATATGACCGTGGCCCTCTCAGTCGGCGCCGGTCCCTGAATCCCCCGAGCGGGGGCCGGCGCCTTCCGGGACCGACGTATCGATCGCCACGCAGAGTGATCAACAACTCGCACCGCAGCTGACGTGGAACGTCCGGGCGGTGGTACAGCCTGTGCCACAGGGCCGGCCACACGTAGTGGGTGCCATCAGGCGCGGCGTTCGCTTGCACCCAATCCGGGTCCAGCCGCCCGCTCAGACCGAGGTCATACGCCCGCTCCTCCAGCCTGAACAGAGATGACGAATCGACGCTTCTCAGCTCGCGAGGCACCGGTTCTTCGACGTCCATCGCCCTGTGCTGCCCGGCAGCCTCCCGCGACGTGGAGCCGACCCCACACAGTCGTTCCCTTCGGAGTGAGCTCATGGCTGCCCTTCAATGGCGATTCGACGATGGCCAGAGCCGTCGGTGCGGTGTTGTGGGTCACCTCGCAGCGTGCGCGCGGCAGAACGTGCGAACCGCTGCCGTGAAGGCCTCCGGTGCCTCCAGATTGCTCATGTGACCCACCTCTGGGATCACCACCAGCTCGGCGTGCGCGATGGCGTCCTCGAAAGCGGCGGCGACATCCAGTGGGGAGCGGGCATCCAGCTCCCCCCACAGCAACAGGGTCGGCACCGTGATCCGCGGCAGCAGGTCCGTCTCATCGGCCTCGGCCATCAGAGACAGCTGCACGGCCATGCTCTCCGGCCGAACGTCCCGGCTCATGGCTTCCAGCATCCCCTTGAAACGCTCCGGCGGCCCGGCTGCGTAGAGGCCGGGCAACGTCGGGTCGAAGTCCTCCCGAGGCGCCGCGAGCATCCGCCGCGCCCCCTCGACCCGGGCCGCGACCTCCTCCGCCGGCAGCGATCCCTTCCAGCCGGCGTACGTGTCCACCATCAGCAGCGATCGCACCAGCTCCGGCCGCCAACGGTACAGCTCCAGGGTCACCGTCCCGCCCCAGGACAATCCCGCGACCTGCGCGGGCCCAAGCCCCACATCCTCGATCACCGCGGCCAGGGCACGTGCGAAATCCTCCAGCCCGAAGCCCACCGGCAGCGGACCGGACCGCCCGGCCCCCGGCTCGTCCCAGGCCACCACCGTGAACTCATCTGCCAGTGCTTCGACTTGCGGCTGCCACATCCGCCCGTCGGCCCCGGCCCCGTGGGCAAGAACCACGAGCGGTCCCTGCCCCTGCCGCGTATAAGCAACATCAACGCCACCAACCCGCACCACAGACATACCACCAGGCTAGAAGGTGACTGGCGAATCGGAAGACTCCGCCACGATCCGGAAGACACACGAGGGGCCGGCGGGCTGATCCACAACACAGCTGGCCGCCTGGAGAAGAGAAGGGCATCCGCCGACGGGGTGGCTTCAGGGTTCGCTCTTTGTTCTGGGACCTCAAATCGGCCGATTCGAGGTCGGCCTGCGCCCGAGGTCGGTCTAGACCCCGAGGTCGTGCCCGACGGACTGATGCCCTCCTACAGATGCTTCCCCTCGGCCAAGAATCTGCGCGCGGCGGACCTCGGGGCGTCGGCCGGGTCAGGCACGCATCCGCCCTTCGGCGAGGGCGGACGTGACGCAGCCCGTATCCCGTCAGGCGTTGCGTGGGACCACCAGGCCGGATTCGTAGGCGAGCACGACGAGTTGGGCCCGGTCGCGAGCGCCGAGTTTGGTCATGGCGCGGTTGATGTGGGTTTTCGCGGTCAGAGGGCTGATCACCATGCGGTCCGCGATCTCGTCGTTGGACAGGCCCTGCGCGACCAGGACGACGGCCTCTCGTTCGCGGATGGTCAGCTCTTCCAGCGCCGTGCCGGTGTCGGCAGGGAGCGGCTGCGTGACGTACCGGTCGATCAGCTTCCGGGTGATCGAGGGTGCGAGCAGGGCGTCGCCGCGTGCGGCGACGCGTACAGCATGCAGGAAGTCCTCCGGCACGATGTCCTTGACGAGGAATCCGGCGGCGCCTGCGCGGAGCGCGTGGAAGACGTACTCGTCCAGGCCGTAGTTGGTCAGGATGACCACGCGCACCGCGGCCAGGGCGGGATTCGCGGCGATGCGTCGGGTTGCCTCGATGCCGTCCATGACCGGCATCTGAACGTCGACGAGCGCGATGTCGGGCAGGTGCTTCTCGGCGAGTTCCAGGCCCTCCTTCCCGTCGGCGGCCTCGGCCACCACCTCGATGTCGTCTTCGAGGTCGAGGAGTGCGCGGAATCCGCTGCGGATGAGCGGCTGGTCGTCGACCAGCAGGACACGGATCACGAGGCCCGCTCCACAGGGAGCTCGGCCTGGACGGTGAAGCCTCCGGCGCCGCCCTCACAGCCTTCACCGTCCTCACCGCCTTCACGGTCCTCTCCGCGCCTGCCACCCTCGCCGCGCCCGCCGCGCGGCGCTGCCCTGAAGCGACCTCCGAGGGCGGTGACACGTTCTCGCATCCCGAGCAGTCCCATCCCAGGTGGCGGGGTGGTGTCCGGCGTGGCCTTGCCGTTGTCGTCCACCTGCAGG
Organism: Streptomyces sp. NPDC029956; assembly: GCF_055574655.1. Taxonomy (NCBI): domain Bacteria; kingdom Bacillati; phylum Actinomycetota; class Actinomycetes; order Kitasatosporales; family Streptomycetaceae; genus Streptomyces; species Streptomyces sp. NPDC029956. The sequence continues at coordinate 87,858 of NZ_JBVHZJ010000032.1, forward strand.
GAGAGAACGTCCGGGCGGTACGCGATGCGGACCGATGCCTCGGTGGCATCCGCGTGACGGGCGATGTTGGTGAGCGACTCCTGGACCACTCGGTAGACGGTCCGCCCCACCGCCGCCGGTACGTCGTACCGCGGCCCCTCGATCGTCAGCGTCGCCGCAAGACCGCTCCTGCCGGCCCGCTCCACCAGCTCCGAGATGTGGCCGAGCCCGGGCGGCGGGGTCGTGTCGTCGTCGCGCAGCGCCTCCAGCGTCGCTCGCAGCTCCCGGGCCGCCTCACGTCCGGCGTCCCGGATCGCCAGCAGGGCCTCCGGGATCTGTTCACCCCGCTTGCGGGCCACATGGACGGCGACCTCGGACTGCACCTTGATGACCGAGATCTGATGGGTGAGCGAATCGTGCAGCTCCCTCGCGATATGCAGCCGCTCCTCGTCGGCGCGGCGCTTCGCGGTCTCCTCGCGGGTACGCTCGGCTTCGTCCGCTCGCCGCTCGGCCTGCCGCAGAGCTTCGCCTGCGGCACCGGCGGCGATCAGCCAGGCAATCTCGAGGGCACCTCGGGCCCGGGCGAACGCCTCTCCCGTGTCATGCAGGCCCGAGGCCAGGGCCGCGAGCGGGAGAGCCGCCAGTACGGCCACGCTCGTCACCACCGTGACGCGGCGGTGTCCCGCCCGCATCGCCGCGTACACCGCGAAGAGGAACGCGACGGCAGGCACGTCGAAACCCGCGGCCTGGTGCCCCACCGCGCACAGCCCGCTGACGGCCAGAACGGGAACCGGAGCCCGTCGGCCGCCGGCCAGCGTCAGGCCGCCGAGCACCAGCAACGCGTAGCCGAGGAGGTCAAGGCCTGTAGAGGAACGGTGTGACGACATCCCGGTGACCAGGAGCGCAGCCGTCACACCGCCGGCTATCAGCCAGTCCCTTACCCCGGCGCGAACGCCGAACCGCCCTTTACTCATGCGCGAACCGTAGCCGGACGCCGCCGCGGGCGAATCCCGCGCGAGGACGAGCGGCCGACTACCACGCACGCAGTATCTTCGCGGCTGCTGCTGCTTGTGCGGTAGCGCGAAGTGCCTGCGTCTGCTGGACGACCTGCCATGGGGCCGACCGACATGCTCGTCGACATCCAGTCGTGGGAAGAGAAGGAGCACCTCGATGTCCGCTCGTCGTCTGTTCGTCGTGGCCTCGACCGCCTTGCTCGCAGGCCTCGGTCTTGCCGCACCAGCAGCAGCACACTCATCGATTCAGCCGGTCGCCGCCAGTGTCTACGACTTCAGCCTCGGGCGACTGGGGGCCACCACAGGCGGGCTGCTGGGGCTGGCCGGCGTGGTCGTCGCCGTACTGGCGCTGGCACGGCCTACCGGCCGTCTCGGCACTGCCGACTGGCCGCTCAGGGCCATGGCGGCGGGGCTGATCGCCATGGCCCTCGGCGGGCTGGTCGCAGCCACCGCCGACGGTGGCCTCGGCACCGGCAACGGGCTGGGCGGGGCCTACGTCGCCCTGCTGCTGGGACTCATCAGCACGGGCCTCGGCGGCCTCGCCCTCACCCGCTCCCGCCACACCGGCTGACCGGCTGACCGGCTGACCGGCTGACCGGCTGACCATCCGTGGCACATGCGCACTGAGTCACCGGGCTCGGGCGAGCCGGCCTGGAGGAGGTCGGCACGGGCGCCGGGCCGAGCGCCTGCGGTCGGCCCGGTCCTCGGCTGGCTTCAGACGGCCTCGATTCCGCCGGTCGGGCCGGTTGCCACCCGGCGGCAGTCTTCGGCCCGCCCGTGAGCCGCAGGTCAGACCGCATCATCACGGGGCGCGAAGCCGTCCGGGAACCCTTCAAGGAACTCGCGCCGCGCAGGGTCAGACTCGACTTCAGCCATCGCTCCCAGGAGAGCGATGAACTCGCTCCGCTGACCACTAGACAGCTTGCCGACCACGTGACCGACGCCCTCCAGGACCTTGACCGCGTCGTCCGCATCCATCTGCTCTTCGTCGCAACCGTCGATGAACCACAGCACATCGATCAGGGCTTCCGCCAGGGCGTGGTTCAGAGACGAGTAAGGCGGCATCAAGTCGCACTCCCAGCAGGTCACAGCAGTGGAATCCGACCATCCCACCACACACCGATGACCTCGGGCACCCTCTGCGCCGGCTCGTCCGAGACCGGGATGCCGGCGACGACGGGCACCTTCATTGCGACGAACGAAGGCGTTGGTCGGTGCCTCTGGACAAGTCGTTCCCACGTGGCTTCGGCGCACATCGGAGGTTGAGCGGCAGCCGGGCTGTACACCGTGACATCGTGGTGTCATGACCGTCGTGGTTCGCCCTGCTTCAGTCTTCGAGGACGTCCGTACCCTGGTCGGTCCGAAGTCGCCCGGGGCCAACGTGTGCTGGTGCCTGAGCTACCGGATCCCGTCCAAACTCAACAATGAGCTCCGTGGGCCGGCCCGTGGCGAGTACGTCGCCGAGCTGTGCCGGACGACGCCGCCCCCTGGGGTGCTCGCCTACGAGGACGACGAGCCGGTCGGATGGGCCGGTGTGGCACCGCGCTCGGACACCGCCTTCGCGCGCAGCCGTAAGATCCCGCACGTGGACGACCTTCCGGTCTGGTCCCTGTGGTGCATCCGCGTACGCCCCGGGCATCGCAAGAAGGGCGTCTCGCACGCCCTCATCACCGGCGCGGTCGAGTTCGCCCGCGCCCACGGCGCACCGGCGATCGAGGCGTACCCGATCGACAGCGGCGGCGCCATGATCGACGCGACGATGGCGTACGCCGGGATCCGGAAGAACTTCGAACGCGCCGGGTTCACCCACGCCGCCGACACCACCTCGGTACTGGCCGGTCACCCCCGGGTCCTGATGCGACTAGACCTGCGCTGAGAGGCCCGCCCCAAGGGCCTCTGGCCGCTGGCCCGGCGGTCAGTCGTCAGCGATCAGTCATCGGTCGTCGGTGGCATGTGCGGACACGTACCGCGGGGCAAGTGCGGTGCGTCGACGCCGTCCGCTTTCGGGGCCGCCCTGTCCCCGAAGCGGGGGTGATCCCTCGTCCGCCCGGCCGTACCCGCGCATGAGCCTGGGCCCGCCCGGGCAGACGGGTTGTCCAGACGGCTCTTGCCGGGCGGCGACGGGACGAGGTGGGGCGTGGCACGCGGTGAAGGACGGCACGACCGGGGCGACGGGCTGTTCGCGCGCCTCCGGCGTGACCCCTTCGCCGTGCAGACCGTACGGTCCGCGGCGGCTGCCACTCTCAGTTATGTCGTCGCTCTCCAGCTCAGCAGCGAACCGGTTCCCCTCACCGCACCCCTCACTGCCCTCCTCGTCGTCCAGGTCACGCTCTACTCCACCGTGACCACCAGCCTTCGCCGGGTGAACTCCGTCGTCGTCGGCGTCCTGATCGCCATCGCGTTCAGCGCCGTCGTCGGCCTTTCCTGGTGGAGTCTCGCCCTCGTGATCCTGGCCTCGCTGCTCGTCGGCCGGCTCGTCCGGGTCGAGGAGTTCATCCCCGAGGTCGCCATCAGCGCCATGCTCGTCCTCGGCGTCACCCAGGTGTCCGACACCGCATGGGACCGCGTGCTGGAGACCCTGATCGGCGCCGTCGTCGGCATGCTCTTCAACCTGCTTCTCGCCCCGCCCGTCTGGGTCGACACCGCGGGCGACTCCATCGAGGACCTCGCCCGCCGGATGCGGCTGCTGCTCCTGGACGTGGCGGACGAGTTCACCGGCGCACCCCCCGTCGAGCAGGCCGCCAATCGGCTCCACGAGGCCCGCCGCCTCGACAACGACGTCGCCGATGTCGACGGGGCCCTGCGCACCGCCGAGGACAGCCTGCGATTCAACCCCCGCGTCAAAGAGGGACTCCTGCACCGGGTGGTGTTGCGTACCGGCCTCGACACGCTGGAAATCTGCGCCGTCGTCCTGCGGGTGCTCGCCCGCACTCTCACCGACCTGGCGAAACACCGTAACGGGCACCAGCTGCTGCCCGAGCCGGCAGCTCTGGCCATCCGGGAGACCGCCCAGTACACCGCCGACGCCCTCGTGAGCTTCGCCGTCCTGGTCACCGCGCCCGCCAGCGAGGGTGCCGAGGCCGCGGAGATCCGGCTTGCGGGCGAGCTGCGGGCGGCCAGGGCCTGCAGGGACCACGCCGCCGACCGGCTTCTCGCCCTCGCCCTCGCCGACCCCGGTCGCTGGCAGTTGTACGGGGCCCTGCTCGCCGAGATCGATCGGATCCTCGACGAACTCGACCCCGAGCACCGGGGCCACCGCCTGATGGAGGAGCTTGACCGGCGGGTCCGCGAGCGCAGTGATCGCCGCCGCCGTCTCTCCCTGCGTGACCGCCGACGCCGTCTCGACCTGCGTGATCGGCGGGACACGCGTCGGCCCACGCGTACCGACGGATGACCACTGGCGACGGGGATACCCGCGCTGACGGAGAGAGGAGAACCATGCGCGCGACGTCTTCAAACCCGGGGGCCGGGACGGGCACGGTCACCACCGCCGTTCCGGCCCGGCTCGACCGGCTTCCCTGGTCGCGGTGGCACTGGATGATCGTCATCGGATTGGGCACTGTCTGGATTCTGGACGGTCTCGAGGTCACCATCGTCGGCAACGTCGCCGGCCGGTTGGCCGAGGAGGGCAGCGGCCTGGACATCACCGCGGCCCAGGTGACGGGTGTGGCTGCCGCCCTCTATGTGGCGGGAGCCTGCTCCGGTGCCTTGTTCTTCGGGTGGCTGACCGACCGCTACGGCCGCAAGAAACTCTTCATGATCACCCTGGCCGTCTATCTGGGCGCCACAGCGATGACGGCCTTGTCCTTCGAGTCATGGTGGTTCTTCCTCTTCCGCTTCCTCACCGGCTTCGGCATCGGCGGCGAGTACGCGGCGATCAACTCCGCGATCGACGAGCTGATCCCGTCCCTCTACCGGGGACGCGTCGACCTGATCATCAACGGCAGCTACTGGCTGGGCGCCATCGGCGGCTCCCTGCTGTCGATCGTCCTGCTCGACACCGACATCTTCCCCAAGAACCTCGGCTGGCGGCTCAGCTTCGCCCTCGGCGTCGTCCTGGGCCTGGTCATCCTGCTGGTACGCCGGCACGTACCGGAGAGTCCACGCTGGCAGTTCATCCACGGCCACAGCGAGGAGGCCGAGGAGCTGGTCACTTCCGTTGAGCGGGAGATCGAAAAGGAGAAGGGCGCGGCGCTGCCGCCGCCCGCCGGCGAGATCACCATCCACCAGCGCAAGAGCATCGGCTTCGGCACGATCGCGAAGACGGTATTCGGCCGCTATCCGCGCCGCGCCGTCCTCGGACTGTCCCTCTTCATCGGACAGGCCTTCCTCTACAACGCGATCACCTTCGGATTCGGCACCATCCTCATCACCTTCTTCGACGTTCCCACCGGCAACACCGGCTACTACTTCGCAGTGATCGCAGCGGGCAACTTCCTGGGTCCGCTGCTCCTCGGCCGGCTCTTCGACACCGTCGGCCGCCGGATCATGATCGCGGGCACGTACACCCTCTCGGGCCTGCTGCTCTTCGTCACGGCCTGGCTCTTCGACAGTGGCTCGCTGTCGGCCACGACGCTGACGGCCTGTTGGTGCGTGGTGCTGTTCTTCGCCTCGGCAGGCGCCTCGAGCGCCTATCTCACCGTCTCCGAGATCTTCCCGATGGAGACCCGCGCCATGGCCATCGCGTTCTTCTACGCACTGGGAACGGCCGCCGGTGGCATCAGCGGCCCGCTGGTCTTCGCCGAACTGACCGAGTCGGGCGTGGTCGGCGACACGGCGCTGGCCTTCCAGATCGGCGCCGCGCTGATGTGTGCGGCGGGAATCGTAGCGGCCTTCCTGGCGGTGAACGCAGAACGCCGCTCGCTGGAAGACATCGCCGAGCCCCTCTCCACGGTCCGGGACAACAAGGAGTCCTCCCAGAACTGAACAGGCCCTTCCTCGCGCGCGGTCGTGGTGAACGGGGTGGGTGTGGGACGCGTCGAGGGCAGAGGGCCGTACGGGCTCGGCATGCTCGCGCAAGGTCGGCCCGCCCGCTCGCCTCGTATCAGCGCCCCTCGAAGACGAGCCGAGGGGTCATGTCCGAGAGTCCTCCGCCCACAGGTTCTCCCGGCAGAAGCACCGGACGGAGCTGCTGGAAGACCCTGGCGATCCGGTCGGGTGTGTAGGTGCGCATGTCGTCGGTCGCTTGGAGCACCAAGCCGCCGTCGGCCAGTTCCGTGACTGCCGAGAACGCCTCGGATACGCGAAGGACGTCCGCACCTCCGAGTCGGTCGGCGACACCGGGGGAACACACCGTGATCCATGAGTAGCCACGCAGCGTGGTGTCGAGTTCCGGAAACGTCTCGTCCTGGAACAGTCCCAACGAGGCCTCGAGAGCCGTGCGCTTCGTTGTCGTTTCGACGTCGTCCGCCAGACAGCCGAAGAGACACGTCTGCCCTGCTTCGTTCAGCCGGCGAAGCAGGAAGTCGGTCCATCGCCGTTGGAGTCCGGAAGAACGTCGCGGGGCGAAGAACTCCTCCGCAGACCGGTCGGCCGTGAGCCGTACCCAGTCGGGAGCCTCGATGTCCCGCTCAGCCGAGATCGTCAGCCAGGGAGCCGCGGGATACCCGTCCCCACCAAGCCGCGTCAGCCTCAACGTCACCTCCAACGGAACGCGCTCGAGGTACCTCTGGAAGGACGCCCATTCCTCCGGTGACCAGACCCGACCGCGACGCGTACGTCTACCTCCGGCCATCGTGGTGGTCCAGAGACTGCCCCACAACTCCCCTGGCTCGCCGTAGGCCAGGCCTGACCTACGCAGTACAGCCCCACGGCCCGAAAGGTCGAGGCCTTGCGTGAAGGGGTCCAGTGCTTCACCGCCCAGATGACGAGCGGAGTCCGCGAACCAATCGGCCACCAAACGGCGGTAGCTTTCCGGGTCCTTTGGCAGCTCGTAGTCCAGCTCGGCATGCACCACGGCGTTGGGCACGAAGACACCTGAATTCCTCACAGCATCCCCCATTACGTGCCCACTCCCGCACGTGCCCCTCCCGGGCACCGCCAACTCGTAGGCGCCGACAGGCGTACTTTCGCCGCTGTTCGAGGCCGTCGACCAGATCCCCGTCCCGGACGAGCACCGCGAGAGGTATCGGCCGCGAGAGGAACCGACCCACCCGATACGAACCCTGTAACCAGGGCCTCGACAGCACCGACGGGGGCAACCCTCACACGAGTCACTGCCCGTCGGGCAGCGAGTGCGTAAGGAGGTACTCGGTCGCTCCGGCGATCGCCTCGGCGTACGTGCGGTGGACGGGCTCGGACTCCGTGTCCTGATGGTCCGCGGCGGTGGCGGTGTACCACCAGGCATCGGCGTCGGCATCGTGGTGCACCACGGCGGTACCACCCGCGTAGCTGAACGGGATGGCCTCGCTGGCGGATCTCCTGATGACCGCATGGGGCCACTTGAGACGGGCGGACTGACGCTTGATGCCGCCCCAGGCCGCTCCGAGCTGGGCGTAGTTGGCTCCACTGCGGCCGGCGACGGTGGCAGCGCTCTCCGCCAGCCGCTCGACGGACTGCTTGGTCTCGTACAGCGCGCGCAGCAGTGCCAGCTGTACGTCGGGGGACGCCATGAGTACGGGGTCGAGGGCCTTGTCGGCGGCGCGGTAGGCCGATGCGCGGGTCGAGATCCGCTCAGCAAGGGCGCGGGCAGCTTCATAGACGCTCTCGTCCATCGCGAACGCGTCGTCCTGGGTGGGCTCGCTCCAGGGAGGCTCCACCAGGACCGAGGCGGCGGTCCAGAAGTTCTCGTCGTTCCTGTCGGGAGTCGGAACCACACTCACATCGCTCATGCGACAAGCATAGCTGTCGAGGACTAGTGGCGACAGTTTAATCTGTCACTGATCGATGATGCATCCACCTCCACGCGCCCACGCCCCGGGCCCGCCCCATGCAATCCGACGGCGATCGGTCCGGTGCCGACCACGGACCGGCCGGAGCCGTTGCTCAAGGTCAGCGAGGGGCGAGCAGGCAGAACTCGTTGCCCTCCGGATCGGCCAGAACCCTCCAGGAGATTTCGGACTGGTCGATACCGGGGTCGGTGGCGCCCAGGGCGCGCAGCCGGGCTTCCTCCGCCGCCAGGTCGTCGCCGGGGTAGGGGCGGACGTCGAGGTGGACACGGTTCCACACGCTCTTGGTGTCGGGCGTGCGGAGGAACTCCAGGTAGGGGCCGACGCCTTGGGCGGCGCGCATGGAGGCGTGGTCGTCGGTGACCTCGTGCAGAGTCCAGTCCATCGCCTGGTCCCAGAACCGGGCCATCGCTCGTGGGTCGGTGCAGTCGACCACCACCGCGGCAATCGGCCCGGTGTCCTGGTAGATCGGGCGCGGCTCCAGGACGCAGAACTCGTTGCCCTCCGGGTCCGCCATGACGGTCCAGGGGACGTCGCCCTGGCCTACGTCGGCAAGCGTCGCACCGAGATCCTTGAGCCGCGCGACCAACTCCGCCTGATGTTCCCTCGATGTGGTGGCCAGATCGAGGTGCACCCGGTTCTTCACTGTCTTGGGTTCCGGGCGGGCGATGATGTCGATGCAGACGGCCACGGGGTCGGGGTAGGAGAATCCCACCGGTTCGAGGTTGGTCACGCCGGGCCCCTCGCTGTCGACACCCCAACCGAGTGCCTCCGCCCAGAAACGGCCGAGCGCAGTGTCGTCCTGGGCCTTCATATTGATCTGCACGAGTCTCGTTGCCATGCGGCACATCCTAGGAGCAGCCACCGACCGGGCCGCAGTCACCGCTTGCTCACCGAGACCAGAGACGACCGCAGCCGATTCGCCCACGACCGCACGCCGACAACCTCTCCGCCAGTCCAGGATCCGGCACCCTCACCACTTCGACGAGGCCATGGCCTTCCCGCCGCCCTCTGCCCTGTTGGTCGCTGCTTGGCTGCTGCTTTGCGGCTGCCGCCAGCCGAACGGGCTGCCGTCAGCCGAACGAGCCGTCTGCGCGGACCGTGAAGGAGGCGCAGCCGTCGTGCTCGAATCGCACCTGACCGTCGAACCTCGACTCGGCGTGAGTGCAGGCTCCCCAGTCCCGCCCCAGTTCGCCGCTCAGCGCGACCCAGAAGCGGCACCCGCCGCACTGCGTGTCGAACCACTCGTCGCGATAGCCGGGCGCCGCGGTCGATCGGTCCGCCAGCCGCAGCCAACGCTCGTGAACCGTGTCGTTGTAACCACGATCATCACCCGTCCATGGCCCGTCAGACACCCTCCACCCCCGCTCGCTCTCGATCAGATCGCCAGACTACGCACGGGCTCAGCGCGGCGGAATCGATTTCCTCAGACGCCGTTCTTACGGCCGCGGTGAAGACTGAGCCGCTTCAGGGAAACCCAGTTCGGTCAGCATCGCCTCGAACAGGTCCTCCACGAAGGGCTCCCGTGCACGCAGCAACTCCTCGATCCGCGACTGCTGCGCCGCGGCCTGGGCGCCAGCCGCTGACGCCCACACGAGAGCGCCTTCGGCGTCGGCCGGCACCTCCGCATCGAGCTCTGCGTGCTTGTGCCTGATGGCTTCTTCGAACTCCGGAGTGGTGACCCACAGGCTCATGTCGTCCACGTCCTCGGGTTGCTCGACGAGGAGGGCCGCGGCAATGTCCGGGTTGAGCCATGCCTGCCAGCGCCGGCCAAGGGTGTCCAGGCCGGTCACGAGGGCGACGCTGCTGTCGGACACGTCGGCGACGCACACCGGTGCACCAGTCAGGTCGACCAAGGCGAACAGGTAGTCATCCTCCCAGATGCCTTGCCTCATCTGCAGGGTCTGCCAACCGCCCGGTCGTGGCGGCCACTGATGCACCTCGGCCTTCAGCCCTGGATCAGCGCTGCCGAACAGAGCAGTCTCCTGCAGCGGGCGCTCACTACACGCAAAGACCAGGTGCCCGGAAAAGCCCATGCAATCCTCCTCGTCGAATGCCACCGCACTCTACGAGCCGTCACTGACACCATGGGTTCCTGACCGGCCTGCGACCTGTAGCTCGCGTATCACGCGGTTGGATCCACGTTCCACGTCTCCGGAAGGTCGCTGCCGCAGAAGACGCAGACGAAGTCGCCCTCGCGCACGATGTTGTGCTCCTGGCAGCCAGGACACCGCCGGAACACCACCTCGTGGGTGAAGCCGGAGGGCCGCCCGAGCCCTACGCCGTCCAGCGCACGAACGACTTCCGACCAAGAGCCGATGTCAGGGCAGAACCCGGTGGACTGGTTGCTGACCTCGATCACGCCCCACCAGTGTGCCCCGCGCGCGAAGCCGATCTCTCCTGCGCTCAGAACCCTGTCTCCGCCGGCACAGGCCACATGCTCACTCCGCCGCGGCGCCAGCCGAAGCACACCGTCCGTACCCATGACGAAGGTGAACGGTTCGGCCAGCTCCGTCGCCGATCGCCCAGCGATCCAGTCGTCGAATTCGGCCGCCGAGCTGATCCGGCGCCCGCCGCTGCCAGGTCGGACCGCAGCCTTCAACTCGATCGGTCCGACATATCGGTAAATCCGCCCCCGCGCACGCACACCAGCCAATCTAAGAGGTCGTTTTCGTCCAATGTTTCATCCCGAGATGGGATGCTCTGTGACTTTCTTCGGGTCGCGCCAGGAGATGGTGTTCTCACTGGTGAGGCGGCGG
>NZ_JBVHZJ010000033.1:0-5511 GCF_055574655.1 Streptomyces sp. NPDC029956
CGCGGAGCGGGATATGCCCCGGCAAGCCGGGGCATAGAGCGCGAATTGCGCAAGCGCAATTCGAATTCCGGCGCTTGCGCCGGAATGGAATTCCGTTTACGGAATTTAAAGCGACGCAATTCGCGCAAGCGCGAATTGTGGGTGATCGCGCAAGCGCGATCACTTGGCTGGCTGCGAGGGGTGGGTGTATCGCGTGCGGGCCCTGTGTAGGGTCTGGGATTCTCAATCACTATTCCCGCAAGGAGAGTGACGGGCCATCGGCCTGACGGGGTGTCGGCCTCACCGTAGTGACGGGCTCCGCTGCGCTCCACCCGGGCTTCTCCCCCACTCTGGCGACAGACTGCAGGCCCATCGTGGCCCTGTCGGCATACAGGGAAACCGGCCGTTAGTGGGTGAGATGGAGTCACGTATCGCCCTGGGGGTGCGGTTCTGGCGTGGGTGATGCATCACAGATGCTAGCTGTGTAGAGTCTGGGATAGACACCACTACCCTGGCCCACCACTCGCCGTGCCGGACTTTCTTTCTGGTTGCGCGCCACATTCCGCGAAGAGGAGAAAACGGGAATGGCCGTGAAACTGCGTGCCCACCAGATCGAGGCTGTTGCTGCCATTGTGCGTGGTCTCGATGTTCCGCCGGGCGGTATTCCCGTCGACGGCCTGCGTGGGCAGGTGCACGCCGCGTGCGGGACGGGGAAGACCATCATTGCGGCGGCGTCGGCCAAGCGGCTCGTGCCCCAGGGTCGCGTTCTCGTGCTGGTGCCGACGCTGGATCTTCTGACGCAGACCGTGCGGGCGTGGCGTGGGGCTGGGCATGCGGGGCCGGCGGTTGCGGTGTGCAGTCTCACTGATGACCCGGAGCTGTGGAGCCTCAGGGTGCGCTCCACGACGAATCCTGTGCAGCTGGCTCTGTGGCACGGCTCTGGGCCTGTGGTCGTGTTCGGGACGTACGCCTCGCTTGGGGTCCTGGCGGAGGCGTTCGAGGGTATCTACGGGCAGCGGTTGGCTCCGATGGACCTCACGGTGGTGGATGAGGCGCACAGGACTTCCGGCTCGATGGGTAAGGCGTGGGCCGACGTCCACGATCAGGGCGTGATCCCGTCGTACCGCCGGCTGTATCTGACGGCGACGCCGCGGATCTGGGAGGAGCGGCTGGATCGTGCGGTGGCGGAGGGGGTGCGTGATCCGTTGCCGCGGGGGTTGGCGGCCTCTATGGACGACGAGGCTGTGTTCGGGCCGGTTCTGTACAAGCTCAGCCTGGCGTCGGCTGTGTCGCGTGGGCTGCTGGCGCGGTACCAGATCATCGTCCTGGAACTTCAGGACCCGGTCGTCACGCCGGAGCGGCTGATGGGCGAGGAGCGGCACAGCGAGAAGGTGCGCGGGGAGCGCCTGGGTGCGCTCCAGGCCGCGTTGCTGCACACCATGGCGCAGCACAACCTGTCGTCGTGCATCACGTTCCATCACCGGACGATGGAGGCGCAGGCGTACGCGGAGGGTTTGGGGCGTGTGGCGGCGAAGCTGCACGCGGACCGGCCGGAGGAGTATCCGGGGCGGGTCTGGGCGGACTGGCTGTGTGGCGAGCATGCCGCGGAGCGGCGGCGGGAGGTCCTGGCCGGGTTCGGGACCACGGCGCAGCGGGCTGTGCTGTCGAACTGCAGGGTTCTGGGTGAGGGCGTGGACATCCGGGCCGTGGACTGTGTGGCGCTGCTGGACCCCAAGGGCGCGCCGCATGACATCGTGCAGGCCATCGGACGCGCGCTGCGTCAAAAGCCCGGTGAGGGAAAGCTTGCTTCGTTGATCGTGCCTGTTTTTCTCCAGCCGGGTGAGAAGCCGGAGGACATGTTCACGTCGGGGTCGTACCGGCCTCTGGTGAGAGTTCTTGAGGGGTTGCGCGCTCATGACGAGGAGGCTGTGGAATTGCTGGCGATTCCACAGGAGCCGCAGAAGAGCTGGGCGCAGCCGTCTGTGAATATTGGTCCTCCGCCTGGGGAAGGTGAGGGTGAATCCCGTCTGCTGCTGCGTTTCGCCGCTCCGAGGGATCCTGTGATGGTCGCCGACTGGGTGTCGTTCAACGTGATCGACACCGAACGCCAGGACTGGGCGCGCGGCTGGGCGAAGCTGAAGGCGTACGTCGAGCGCGAGGGGAGCGCCCGGGTGCCCTACGGGTACCGGGAGGGGGCAACTCCCCTTGGGCAGTGGGTTGCTGAGCAGCGGCGCGCGTACGGGGCCGGGGAGATGAGTGGTCTGCGGGCCCGCCGGCTGGAGGAGCTCGGCATGGTGTGGTCGGTCGCCGATGAACGCTTCCAGGAAAACCTGGCGGCCGCGAAGGCGTACTACGAGGAGTACTGGACGCTGTGCGCGCCCCGGACCGTGGTGATGCTGGACCGGCCGGTCGGACAATGGCTGTCCAACCTCCGCCGGCCCGGCGCCCTGGACGGGCACCCGGAATGGAAGACCGCGCTGGAGACCGTGGACGCGGACTGGAACCCGACGTGGCCGGCCCAGTGGCAACGCCACTACGCCGTCGTACGGGAAATGCTCGCCGAGGAGACCATCCTCGGGTACATCGAACCCGGCGTCACCGTCCACGGCATGAACATCGGGAAATGGCTCACCAAGCAACGCCGGCCCGAGGTGTGGGCCGCCCTGACGGAAGGACAACGCGAACGCCTGGAAGCTGTCGGCGTCCTCCCCCACACCCCGGCCTTGAAGCCCGCTCAGGCAGAGACAGAAGCCATGGAGCCCTCCATGGCACCCGTGAACGCCTTCGAACGAGGAGTCGCGGCCCTGGCGCAATACAAGGCTCGTACGGGGTCCGTGACCGTCCCCAGAGCCCACGTCGAGCGGCTGGAAGACGGCACAGAGGTTCGACTCGGAGTGTGGATCATGAACCAGAAGACCCGCAGGAAGAAGCTCACCGCCGACAAACTCACCGCCCTCGTCAGCCTCGGACTCGAATGGGCCGCGGCCTGACACCTGTCGGGCAGCCCTGGGCGCTGCGCGCGACCCGGGGTCTTGAGCATCACCGTCGCCACCACCCGGGACTCAGCGTCGCTGCCGCTGTCCACCGCCTGCACACGGACGCGGTCCCGTACACGGAGCATGCTCAGCCACCGGACGTCCACAGCAGCGCGCCCACGGCCGCAAGCGGTGTGCCCCGCAGGCGCGAGCAGAGCTCCGGCCGCGCCGATCCGGCTACTGTCCGGGCCCTGCAGGTTCGCCACCACGTGCGCCAGCTTCTCGCTCACCTCTCCTGGATCCGGAAGGTCCGGCCTGCATCCGGACCGGCCCGGTCAGGGGAATGCCCGGTGAGCGCCCGCCTACATCCCCCCGAGAGGCGGGCGCTCACCCCTATCCGGACCACACCTGGCGGACGGCGCCGGGGGCGATGTGCGGGCAGCCGTTCTGCACGGTGGCTTCGGTGAGGGCGAGCCGGTCCGGCACCGACGCTGCGGGCTCGACGAGTCACCGAGCCAGGTCGCAGCACCGGGTTGCGGCACTAACCTGTGGTGGTGAGCGGAACCGAGCTGGATGAGTTGATCGTTGCCGACAGCGCGGCGCTGCGCGTGTGGTTGCTGAACAACCACACCACCTCCCCTGGCGTGTGGCTCGCCCTGACCAGGAAGGGCGGCTCCGTCACGTCCGGCCGGACAGCGTCTTGGGACGGTGCTCGGTGTTCCACCAGTGGGTCCAGGCCAGCACCTTCGCTGTGAAGTTGTGAAACGACATGGCATCGGAGGTCTCCGGTCTGTGGCCCGGGCCTTTGCTTCGCCGGGCGGAGCGGGGCTTGGCGGTGGTGAGGGTGTAGCCGGGCAGGGCCGCGAAGAGCATCCGGTCGACAGCCTGGTTGAGGTTTTCCACCGTGCCCTTGAGATGAGGGCTGTAGGCGGGAAGGTCCTTCACCGTCACGCCCATCGTGCCGAACGCGGCAGTGACGGCGGTGGACAGGAAGTCCTTGCCCCGGTCCACTCGCACCTGCTCCGGTGTCCCTCCTGCCAGGCCGTAAGGATCCTCACGCAGCACTGCGGCGCGCAGCGCGGCCAGCGCGGAGGCGCGGGAAGGAACGCCGGGAGTGACTGCGGTGCCGGTGATGACTTTGGTGGCCGTGTCGATGAACCAGGTCACCCACGGGCGCACCAGGTCGGCATCGACCAGCAGGGGTGCCTGGACGTGATCGGTCTCCAACACGTGATTGCGCCAGGAGGCCTCCCGTTTACCGAAGACATCGTGCGCGCGTGCCGCGTCCCGTCCCGCAGCGAGACCGGCCCGCTCCCCCGCGGTGAGATCACGCCGCACCGCACGCAAGAACGTCGATAGCGACGGCATCGGGGTCAGCAACGGCACCGCAGCCAGCGGGGCGCCCGCGGGAAAAGCTGCGGATTCAGGCGCCGGCGTCGGCTGGCCATCACAGCCGTCCTGGCCGGTCTCGGCCCGGGCCACCAACTGGCGTTGGACGGCGGAAGCGTTGCCATGCCAGTACGCCAGGAACACCCGGATCTCCCTGGTGATCTCGAACCGGTCGCTACTGCGTTCCCCGGGACGGAGCGCGGCCCGGGGCGACCGGAGGGCTCAGCCAGCCATCGCCACACCGTCCGCTCCGACACGCCCAGGCACTCCCCGGCAACGCGCATATGCTCCCGAGACAGCCGCCGCTCGGCGCGCAGCGCCAGCAGACGACGCACCGTCGGCCCCCGCAACGCCGTCAAGGACTCCTCTGGCCGGTACGGACGGTCAAACGCAGCCGCCCGGCCCCGCGTGCTGCGGGACCGGGCGACGGAAAGACGCCGATGCTCTCGAGGACGGGCACACCAAGAGGTTGGCCGTCAGGTCACATGAACTGGAAGTATCGGTCGAACCAGACTGGAGGCAAGGCCTCGTCCTCATCCTCGTCGTCCCAGCCGTGCTCTACCGCCAAGGCCGCGAGCAGCCGTTCCGTGTACATTTGCTCGAGGACGGACTTGCCGTCGTACGGCTCCAGGAGCAGCTCGACGGGGACGAATACGCAGTCCGCCTCGGTGCAGATGCCGTCGATCCAGGTCAGGAACTCCTCGGTGAGGCCCTGCTCGGACCCGGGCATGCCCTCACCGCCTGTGCCGGCCGTAACGAAGCTGCCAAAGTTGCTGAGAAGCACCCACATCGGTCGTTCGAGACCGGTCACCTCCGTGGGGATCGTGATCCCCCCGTAGTGGCTGGTGTCCTGGTTGAGGCCACTCGAGCAAGTCGGCCCGAAACGTTCCTCAAGTGCGCCTACGAGTCGGGCGAAACGCCTCCCAGCGATGACCATGTCGAAGCCCAAGGGACGTTCCAGGTGGTCCGGATCGTCGTGTTCTCTCAGGAGTGCCCGGATTTTGTCGATGGGGAGCATGGTCGAGTCCTTAACAATGTGCAGGTGTGCGATCGGACAGCGGTGGGGGGGGGGGCAAAACGAAAGCACCACACCTCCTGCCGCGGGCAGGAATGATCTCCCCTCCCCCCCCCGCCCCCCCCCCCCCACCCCCACAAGAAGGAAGGAAAA
>NZ_JBVHZJ010000033.1:5521-96231 GCF_055574655.1 Streptomyces sp. NPDC029956
GGTTTTCTTGTTCTCGGGGGGGTGCCGGGGTTTGGGGGGGGGGGGGGGGGGGGGGGTCTTGAAAGGTGGGGGGGTGGGGGGGGGGAAGGGGGGGGGCCCGGCACGAAGCCGGCCCCACCGACCTTTGTTCAGGGGCCGGGCGTCATCCCCTTCGCCACGCCCTCACTTCCTCGGACACGCTAGCGAGGAGGACGGAAAGACCGTCATGACTCTTTCTTTCTTCTTGACTGGCCTGGTGACGATGCAGAGGAATTTCTCGCCGCCCTCACCGATGGCTTCGTCGAAGTCAACGCGGGTGACCTTGTTGCTGTTGTTGGTCGGGACCTGTTCGCCACCTCTCTTCCAGGCGTCGTCGATCATTTTCAGGAGCTCGTCCTTCACCTTGAAGACACCGTGCAGGGGCTTGTCGGCCGGGCCCGGCTTCGTGTGGTCCATGACGTGGTCGATGCGATGCCGAGTGGCGCTCTCTCGCATGTACATCAGGCCTGACGGTGATATGAAGGTGTCGTTACCCATGTTCGCCCTGCCCAGGGGGCAGCTGATCGCCGTCGCCATCACGCTGGAGAGCGACATCCGGGGGGCGCAGAGCGGGAAGGACGGGGTGTTGCCGAACAGCTTGCTGAAGAAGCCGTCGGCCTTCGTGCCCCACTTGCCGAACTTGACGCCAGCGGCACCCCATCCAGCGAAGGGCACCATTCCGGCACAGGACAGGCCCGCGTCGATCTTCTGGTCCTCGCCAAAGTACCAGGCACAGTTGGCTCCGTCGGCGATCTCACCGAGCCCCGGGACCAGTCCGAGGATGTCGAGCGAGAAGTGGCCACCTTCGGAATGGACCTTGCCCCAGTCGACTTCCTCAAGCTCGGTTACTGAGGTTTTCGTCGTGTTGTCGGTGGTGACAGGTGACGATCCCTCCGGTAGGCCAGCGGTGTGCAGCACGGACAAGGTTAGGGCCTTACTGCTGAGCGGCTGTCATCCGGCCGTGTCATTGTTCTGGAGGCGGGCCGGGGAGGTCCTGCCGTCCGTATGGCGGGGGGTACGTGGTGGGATCGATCGGTGTCGTGTGTGTGGTGGCCGGGCTTATCGGTGCGGGGCTGTTGCGGTGGTTGCCCGCCAGAGGGCGGGCGGACGGCCTGACGGCGGTCGGTGTCGCGGGAGTGCGGGGCGGTTCGAAGGCCGCGCTGGCAGTGGCCGTCGTAGAACTCCACCTTGCGGGGGCGATCGAAGTCAGCCGGTCCGGTCGGCTGCGGCGGGTGGTGCACACCAGCCCGGGACGTGACGTGACGGTGCTGAACCGGGCCACGTGGACGATGTTGGGCCGGGAGCTGTCGTTGGCTGATGCCGCCGTCGCTCCGGCGGTACGGCGGGCTCGGGAGGAGGTGCGTGCCGAACTGGCCGTGCGTGGCCTGCGATGCGGCCGAGCACGGCTGGCAGTGGCCGGACTGCTGGCCCTTGCGACGAGCAGTACGGCCGTGGCCGTTGCGGTGCAGGGATCCCCCTGGGCGGGTCTGCCTCTGGCCGTGCTCTCGCTCGCCGTCCTGTGCGCCCCGGTGCGGACAATGGCCGGGCACCGGCTGTTGCGAGAGATGCGTCGCCTGCATCCCCTTCACGGTGATACCCCGGTCGGGCCGGAGGAGATCGGGCTCCTTGCTTCGCTTCACGGGCGCCGGGCATTGCGTCTGCTGGTGCCGGAGTTCGCCGCCTGTGCCGGTCTGCTCGGTGGCCGTGCCGCCCGGGAGACCGTCGCCCGAACCGAGGGTGACTCGTACGGCTCAAGCGCCCTTTCTGGTGACGGCGGCATCTGAGAAGGCGCCGCTGAAGCCTTCAGAGTGAAGGCAGTGGGGTTAGTGAGAGGCCGGTGTCAGCTAGACATCCGTCGATGAGGGCGGGTCGGAGTTGGATGTGTCGCAGGCCTCGGCGGAGGGTGCGGGTGAGATGGTCCGGGTCGGTGAAAGCGGTGTTCGCCGTCGGGCCGCGCCGCAGAAGCGACCAAAGGCCTTCGACCGGATTGAGATCCGGTGCGTATGGGGGCAGTTGGAACACGGTGAGCCAGTCGTGCTCGGCCGCGTACTGCTTCATGCCGACGGCCAGGTGAGTGTTGAGATTGTCCCAGACCAGGATGATGGGGCCGCCGAGCTGGATGTGTGCGCGGACTGCGAGGTCGCGGTAGTCGGTCCAGGCGAAGCTCTTGCGGGCCCCTTTGACCGGGAGGTGGAAGCGGGGCCGGTAAGATCATCCGGCTCTTCTCGCCGGGCTTGTAGCAGCACAGTGCGGCCACCGAGATCCGACGGCGGGAGCGTCCCCGGACGCGGACGACGGGCGTGCGTCCGCGCCGGCCCCAAGTCCGGGCGCGCGGCGGCGTCATCGCGAACCCGGCCTCGTCCTCGAAGACGATCCAGGCTCCGAGCGCCGCCGCGGTGCTTTTATCCGGGGCCAGACCTCCTGCTTCCACAGCTCCACCGCCTGCTCGTCCCGCTCGAGTGCCCGGCGGGCTGGGGCCTGCCAGGACCAGCCGTGCCGCTTCAACAGTCGCCACACGGTCGCGATCGAGAGGTTCAGCCCGAACCGTCGGATGATCACCGTCTCGACCCGAGCCAGCGTCCAGCGCTGATCCTCGAACCCGTGAGCGGCCGGTCCTTTACCCAACTCCTCTTCCAACGAAGCGAACTGGGCTGCCGACAGCTTCGGCATACTCGTCGGACCCAACCCATTGAGCGCAGGGCCTCGGCACCTCCTTCACGCCAGGCCTGCCGCCAGCGCTCCACCGACCGCTCGCTGACCCGAAGATCCCGGGCGATCGCCAGGGTCTTCTCACCGGCCTGAAACCGGGCACCGGCTTCCAGCCTCACCTGTTCACGAAACGCCCGCCGCTCAGCGGTCAGGCCCCCACCCTGCGCGTACCGCATACCACCGGCATACCGCGGGGATCACTTTCTGTCACCCGACAACACGACGAAACCCTCAGTAGTCGAGGATGCCGAGTTCGGAGTCGGGCCGGCAGATTTCGCACGCCCGGATCCCGCCGTCGGTCAGCGCCCGGCGTCCGCGACCGGCCGCCCGCCCTCACGCAGGAATGACAGGACCCAGCCGGGGCCTTCCGGGAGCCGCCGTACGGGGCGCAGCGCGGCCTCGCGGGTCTCGACCTCGGCTATCCGGTGCCGGACCCGTTCCAGGGACAGCACCAGCCAGTGCTCCAGGGTCCGAAGCCGTGGAAGGTCTGGCGGCAGCTCGGACATCACGCACCCGGGCGCTTCGGCTTCTGCTGCTCGGCTACCTCTCGATGATGTTGCTGGCACAGGGGGTTGCCGCCGAACCCGTACCGGTGGCAGGGGGCCTGGCTTCTCTGCACTAGTCAAGGCGAGCCGATCTGAACGGCGTCGTAGCCAGTCGGCCCCAGTAGATGGGCGGCGGTTACCGTACGCGAGAGCCACGGCTGCCGGACATGAACGAGCACTCGGCCGCGTCACCCCGGCCCGTGGTCCCGGGCGTGTCAGTGGCCTGCGGCATGATGCGGGAGACGTGACGGCAGATCCGATAGGGATTTCAGAGGCCGTCCCGAACGGGGGGCGTTGTGCACAAGCTGGTCTCAGATGGGGTAGGGGTCACGGAGGATCCGCAGCTGCACTACGAGAGGTGGCGGTGGGGCGGAAGACTGCCGAGTGAGTCGCTGCGCCGTGTCCGCGAGAGCAACGTCTTGGGGCTGCTCGACTTCGACAGTGACCTGGTCCACGACCTCGGCGCCGCGGATCCCGATGTCCAGCGTGCCGTGGCGGTGCTCGCCGCTCAGCGGGCCTGCGAGGTGGCGGGCCTGACCGATGTGCCGTGGGTCGCTGGGGCGCTCGCCGCGTTGACGCAGGGGCATCCGCTACCGCCCCCTTTCGACGACGCGGCCCGGATGCGGGAGGCTCTGCGGTCCACCCCTCTCGAACCGGGCCCGGATGTCCTCGGGGCAGTACCGCCCCAGCGGCGGCCGTACTTTCCCCCGCCGCCGGCAGGGTTGATGTGGGTCAAGACCGCAGAAGAGAGCGACGGGGAGACGAGCTACGAGCTTGGCCGGCTACCGGGCAGCCAGGCACCGATGGTGTTCACCGAGCTCGTGTTCCCTGCCAGCACACCGCAGGTCCGTGGGCCCATCTCACAGCCGCATTTCGCTCTCCCCGCCGTACTCGCTGCTGCCGAACCCGACCCGCTCAAAGCAGCTCTGGATGCGGTGTGGCATGCGCTGAACACGCACGGGGAGCACTACCCGAAGTTGTTGGATGAGATCCGGTCGACCTGGGGCGGGCGGATGTCCGTACCGGATGCAAAGACATGGCCTGCTGATCCGGGCCGACGGGTGCGGAGCGGACGAGGGAGCGTACCGATGGTCAACTACCGGGTGAAATGGGTACGCGCGCGCGACGGCAAGACCATGGTGTCCACGGTGAGCTACGACCAGCCCAGCGCCGAACAACGCAAGGCAGATCTCGAGGCGGAGGGCGCCACGGACATCAAGATCGTGAAGGTGCGGCCCGGCGAGTAGAACCGCCCGATTCGCATGCATCCGGCCGTCTCGACGGCACACGCGGGCGTTGAATGCCAACAGCCCCCTCGACCTGGTGGTCGAAAGGGCTGTTGCGTTGGTAGCGGGGACAGGATTTGAACCTGCGACCTCTGGGTTATGAGCCCAGCGAGCTACCGAGCTGCTCCACCCCGCGTCGGTGAACACCACCCTACACAGCAGCCGACGCCCAGTGGCGAGCATTATCCGGGGATCGGCGGGTCAGGCGCGGACGATGTTCTCGGCCTGCGGGCCCTGCTGGCCCTGCGTCACATCGAAGGTGACCGTCTCTCCCTCGACGAGCTCACGGTAGCCGTTGCTGGAGATGCTGGAGTAATGGGCGAAGACGTCCGGGCCGCCGTCCTGAGCGATGAACCCGAAACCCTTCTCCGCGTTGAACCACTTCACCGTACCGCTGGCCATACTCGTATCCGTTCGATCCTGCCGGAAGCCCCGGCCCTTGAGAAGAAGGACGTCATCCCCTTCCGGGAAGTCGTCCGGCGCCCGTCCCCTGCCGCCCGTGTCCGGCTGACTGGTCGCACGGGTTGGTGGGGCGGGGGCGGGGGTGTTACTTGCCCTTGGCGGCTTCCTTGAGCTTCGAGCCCGCGGACACCTTCACGCTGTAGCCGGCAGGGATCTCGATCGGGTCGCCCGTCCGCGGATTCCGGGCGGTGCGCGCTACGCGGTGGGTGCGCTCGAAGGTGAGGAAGCCGGGGATGGTGCCCTTCTCGTCGCCCTTGGCGACGACGTCGCCGACGGTCTCGGCGAGCGCCGTCGGCAGAGCGTCGGCGTCTTTGCGGGTCACCTCGGCACGATCGGCCAGGGCGGCGGTCAGCTCACTGCGGTTCATCGGTGAAACACACTCCGTAGGCAACCGTCTCCCTGCTTGGGCCGTATGGGCCATCAAGCTTGTCCTGACAGGAAAACTGGAGCAGCTGCCCACGAAGGTTGGGCGGCTTCGCTGGGGTATACGGCATCCGGCAGCCGACCGGCTTCCCAAGACAGCCGCTGCAGATACATGGGGACGACATGTCGCACATGCAGCTCTTGGCCAAAGGAGCGGGGCAGTGGTCTCCGCCCTTCTGGATCATCGCCATCATCTTGATCGTTATCGTCGCAGGGGCATTTGTGGTGACAAGGGCGCGCAGGAGATAGAGCACAGGCGTGGGCGAGGAACGCTGTCTGGCCCCGCTGGCGGCGGGATCGGCGCGGGCGCGGTACGAGTTCCGGCGCAGCGTGCGGTGGGGAGAAACCGCCGGGTACCGCGGCGCGCTGCGCCGACTGCTCCCCGTCCGGGCCAGCGGCGGTGGCGCCTGCGGGCTTGGCCGTAGACAGGATGGCGATGTGGTGGATGTTGCGGGCGCAGGCCTGGCAGACCTCTGCCAGGGTCCCGACCTGTTCGACGGCCGGGTCACACCCGCCCCATGGCAGCCGCGGCCGCCGCACGCACCACCCCACGGCAGCGGCCCCGCCCTTACTCAGCACTCCACCAGCGGCAACGCTCAGTCCTGACGTGCCGTCACTGGCACCAACCCGGAACAACGCACGTGACGCTTGGGATCGCCGGGCTGGTCCCCTTCAGGGAAGCCCCCGGTCGGCCTGCGGTGAGTCCGGTGGAAGACTTCGAGGTCGGCGAGAAGGTCACTGCCGTCGTCACGGAAATCGACCTACCGACCCGCCGGGTTCTCCTCTCCAGGCCTCAGGTCGCCCGGCGCGAGGGTGTCGTGCAGGTCACGTGACGGCCGGTATGCCCCAGCCGCTGATGTGAGCATGGAGCGGGGCGGCTGGGGGGCGGGGTGGCTGTGTTCGTCGGTGTGGTCACAGGTCAGGGACGGCGGGTGATCCTCCACCCAGACTCGTCACCATGAACTCGGCGATGTTGAATAGGCGGCATGGCGAGACGCAAGAAGGAGAAGAGGAAGCGGCCCGCCTGGGGCATTCCGAAGGGGATCTTCCTGTCTGCGACGCCGGAGGGCTGGCGCACCAGCGTCGTAACCGAAAGCGGAAATCTCTGCGGGCGGCTGGACGTGCCGATCAACACCGACCCGCAAGACGCTCGGGCTGCGGCGGCGGTGATGGTGAGGGAACTCGCGCGCGACTTCCACGACATCGACGTGGAGGTGAGCTGGGATCCGCCCCAGGAACCCTGGTCATGGACCGCCCAGGTCACCCTCGCCGCCGAAAACGAACCACCTTCGCCGGAAGCTGAGGGCTGAACAGCAAGCTCAGGAGTGGAGCAGGACGCGCTTGCGGAGGAGGTCGAAGTCGGCCCGGCCGAACATCTGGCGCTCGAGCATCTTGATCCGGTTGACATGGCCTTCGACGACTCCGGAGTTCCACGGCTGCGAGAGTCCGGCACTGACTGCGTCGAGGTCACGTTCCAGGTGCCGGGCGAAGCGCTGGAGGTTGGGCAGGTCGGTGGCGGTCGCGGCTTCGATCCATGTCGGCAGGTGGGGGGCCTTGCAGCTGGGCGAGCATGCGGGCGAAGGAGCGCACATGCTCGGCGAGTGCGTCCAGTTCGGGGCAGTTGGCCAGCACGGCCCTGAGCTGGAGCCGGTCGCTCTCGGCCAGGGGGTCGGGGTGGGTGAGGATCCCGCGGGTGACGGCGTGGGCGGTCGGCGGCCGGAGGCGACCGGCTGGGGCTTGCCTCGTAGGTTCCGGCTGACGTAGGCGCGGACGTTGTCCGGCGCTGCCGTAAGCTCCGCGCGGTGATCGACCGCGTATGCGGGACGGCCGAACCGCAAACCGGCGGGGGCGCAACGCCCCCATGGACCCGGGAGGTGAGCGGGAACCGGGATGAGGGGGTAGGGAGCATGGGGAACATACGTTCAGGGGTCGCGGCAGCCACGGCCGCTTTGATCCTGTCGGGGGTCTTGGGCTGCGGTCCGGCCACGACGGCCGGAAGCGGCGGGACACAGCCGGCCGAGGTGGGCATCGTGGTTCACGACGGTGCCACCACCGAGGAACACCGTCGCGTGATCGAGGCCCACTGGGCTGGCGGCGGCATGGCCGAGGTGGCCCGGCAGGACGCCAAGGACGATCCGGTCCAGCCGGCCTGGACCGGCGGCGGCTCGATAGCCCGCACGGTCGGCCGGCTGTACGCGTCGTCGGGTGTGGGCGGCGGCTCGGGTGCCTGTACGGCAACCGTCGTCGGGATCCGCACCGTTATCACCGCCGCGCACTGTGTCAGGACACCGGCTGAGGGAGCATCTGCGCAGGCTGCTGCCTGGGATCAGAACCTCTTCTTCGTACCGGGCTACGAGGATGGTGCGGGGCCTCACGGCGGCTTCACGGTGCGCCGGGTACGGATGGCCGAGGACTGGCAGACGGACGGACGGGACCTTGCGATGCTGGAGATGAACCCCGGTGCCGACGGACGGAACATCTCCGACTTCGTCGGCGCCCAGCCCATATCGTTCACGGCAAAACCCGGGGCGGCCGCGCACTTCTTCGGCTACCCGTACACGGACAGGGTCCTGCACTGCTCGGGTGTCACCACCTGGGCGGCAGGCGAGGCGTTGGTGCGTGTCCCCTGCCTGATGGGAGTGGGGGCCAGCGGCGGCCCGTACCTCTCGGGTGACCCGGCAAAGGGCACTGTCGTCGCGGTGAACGTGGGCGGCGACGCGGACGCAAGCTACGGAACAGCCCTCGGCGCATTCGCCCAGGACCTCTACCGGAAGTCCGAGCACGGCTGACGAGCACTGCGTAGGTCAGCGCCATGGAATGGAGCACGGCAGTTGGCGAGCCCCGCCAGCTGTCGTGCTCAGACGGTGTCTGACGTAGTGATCTTGCCCGCTGCACGGCCATAGACGCTCGCGGTGGGGCTGGCCAGCTGAGGCGGCCGCTCACGATGGCCGGTAGAGACGTGGGCATCAACTCGGCATCCTCGACTGACGTGCAGGTGCCGCGCCCAGCCGGCCGGGAGCCGCCGGGCCAGGTCCGCGGCCAGCTGGCTGGCGGCCTGCCCGCGGGCCTGAGATCCAGCGTCTCCAGCAGGCACATGTAGCCGACCGCGTCCCGTGCCTCCGCCGCCGTCAGCAGGGGCAGGCGGGGGCCCTCCGGGTAGTCGCCGGTCACTGCTTGCTCATCAGTCTCCACGCAGGACCAACCCCGGGCGAAGCCTCCAGGACACGCAAGCCAGTGGCAGAACCGCCCCTCCATTCTCGACGAGTACAAGACCTACCTCGACGACCGCTGGGCCGAAGGCTGCAGCAACGCCTGGAAGCTGTGGGAGGAGAGCGTTCCACTCGGCTACAGAGGCAGCTACCAGCGCGTTCGCGCCTAGCCCCTGGTAGGTGGGGGACCATCCCCGCGGGCGCGGGGAGCAGATCCTACGCTCCGCGTCCTCCCTCTTGCGATAGGGACCATCCCCGCGGGCCGGCGGGAACGCCTGGTGTGGTGCTTTGGCCGCCGCCGGGTTCGTTGTTGCCTGTTCCGTCGTCGAGCCACAGGCCGGTGGGGTCGCTCTCCGGCGACAAGGGATGGTTCTCCCAGTTCGCCGACGCCTTCATAGCGGAGGGACCGAAATATGTCGAATCCGCGTGGAACGGGGTTTCCACCGAATTCTCAAACATCGGAAACTGCGTCTCCTGGGAAGGGACCTGCAAGGAAGCCCTCTCAGACCTCAACAACCGGATCAACCCCGGCCAGGCCATGGCCGAAGGCGTTGTCGCCCGAGGCAGCGAAGTCGCCACAGACTTCAACCAGGGCCGGAGCGCCCAGGGCGCCGCGAAAATCGCATTCGACATCACCCTCGCGCTCATCGCCCGGAAGATGAAGGTCCCCGGCTGCGGCAAGTGCTTCCTCGCCGGAACCGCCGTCCTCATGGCGGACGGAAAGACCAAGAACATTGAAGACGTAGAACTCGGCGACGAAGTCAAGGCAACCGACCCAGAGACCGGCGAGACAGGGCCCAGAAAGGTCACTCGCCTCATCGTCACCGAAGACGACAAACAGTTCAACGAACTCACCATCGCCACACCCCACCGTCCCTCAAAGCTCACCGCCACTTACGAGCACCCCTTCTGGTCACCATCACAGCGGGACTGGATCGAAGCCGGCCAGCTCACCCCCGGGATGACCCTCCTCACCGACACGGGCCAGACCGTCACCATCACGGCAAACCGCGGCTTCACCCGCAAGGCCCGCACGTAGTGGGGCAGCCGGTACACGGCTTCAGGCAAGACCATCTGGACGGTGCAGGTCACCGGCGATGGAACCGGTTGAGGTCCGTGCAGAGGACGCTGAACCCTTCGTGAGGTGTCCGAGAGCCTGGTCGGGGGCGTCCAGGCTCTCGGACGGCATACGGCGGGCTAGTCGCTTTTCAGCCGCCTACGGCAGCGGGTCGCTGGCTCAGTCAGCTGATGCTTACTGCCCGCTGAGCGGTCGTAGTGCGGGAGTTGCGGGCGGTGGCGAAGGTGTAGAGGCCGGGGACGAGCGTCCAGGCTCCGGCGCTCCAGATGGTGAGGTCGTCGGCGGGGATGGTGAAGGTAACGCGCTGGCTGGCGCCGGGGGCGAGGGAGAGCTTGCGGAAGGCGACGAGGCGGCGCGGCTCGGCTGCCGCCGCGGCCGGGAGGGTGCCGTAGACCTGGATGACGTCCGTGCCCTGTCGGTTGCCGCTGTTGGTGACGGTGACAGAGAGGGTGGTCGTCTTGGAGACGGCGTCGTGGGCGGCTTCGAGAGAGCCGTGGGCGAACGTGGTGTAGGACAGGCCATGGCCGAAGGGGAAGAGCGGTTGCTGTCCCTTGGTGTCGTAGTAGCGGTAGCCAATGGCGATGCCCTCGTCGTAGGAGACGGTGGCGTTCTTGCCGGGATAGGTCGCGGTGGTACTGCCGGGGCCCTGGGTGGTGCTTGCGGGGAAGGTGACGGGGAGCCGGCCGGAGGGGTCACTGTCGCCGAAGAGGACGGCTGCGAGCGCGGTGCCCATGCCGCGGCCGCCGTACCAGGTCTGGATGACGGCTTCGACGTCGTCGAGCCAGGGCATCGCGACCGGGCCGTCGGTGTTGAGGATGACGATGGTGCGGGGGTTGGCGGCGGCGACGGCGGTGATGAGCTGGTTCTGGTCCGCGGGGAGGCCGAGCTGCTCGTGGTCCATGGCCTCGCCCGCCATGCGGTTGACGAAGACGACGGCAGCGTCGGCGGTGCGGGCGGCTTGGACAGCGGCCGGGATGAGGGAGGCGGGCTGCCAGCCGAGGGTGAGTCCGCAGGTGCTCCGGCCCATGGGGTCCGGGTCCGCAATGGCGTTGTTGTAGGTGAGTTCGACGGTGGCGGTCTGGCCGGCGGTGAGCTCGGCGGTGCCCTGGAGGGGGTAGTCGTAGGTGCCGAGGAAGAAGCGGCGGGTACCCCGGGAGCCGGAGACGACGGTGACGCCGTCGATCTTCAGGGTGGCGGTGCCGGCGGGCAGGAGAGAGAAACGGTGCAGACCCGTGTGGGTCGGGGTCAGGGTGCCGGACCAGGTTGCGGACCAGACCGCGGGGAGGTTGGCGACCGGAGCGCTGGTGAAGTCGACGGTGCTGTCGGTGCGGGTGGCGACCGGGGTGCCGGTGGGCTGGGCGGAGGCGTAGTAGCGGCCGGTGAGGCCGGCGGTTCCGCTGCTGGTGCGCAGGACGGTGGAGGGGACCGAGGCCAGGGGGGTGTCGCCGGTGGTGCCTTGGGAGTGGGTGACTGTGAGGGCGCCGCCGGCTCGGGTCTTGATGGCCTGGAGAGGGGTGGTCCAGGTGCCGGGGTCGACGTAGGTGGAGCCGGCGACTCCGGTGAGGGCGTCGGCTCCGGCGGGGCCGATGACTGCGAGGGACTTGAGGGTGGCGGGCAGGGGGAGGGCGGAGGAGCGGTTGGTGAGCAGGACGGTGGAGGCCAGGGCCGCCTCATGGGCGAGGCTCTTGTGCTCGGGGGTGCTGACGTCCTGGGCCGGTGCGGGGAGGGGATTGTCGACGAGGCCGTTGGCGAACATGGTGATGAGGATGCGGCGGGCGGCGTCGTGGAGGCGGGCGGCCGGGATGGAGCCGTTGGTGAGCGCGCCGGGTGCCAGCTTGACTCCACCGGGGCCGAGTCCGGCGAGGTCCATGCCAGCCTTGGCGGCGGCGACCTGGTCGGCGCCGGCCCAGAAGTCGGGGACGGTGTAGCCCTGGAGGCCGAGGCGGTTCTTGACGTCGTCGAAGAGAGCGGGGCTCTCGGTGGCGAAGGTGCCGTTGATCTTCGGGTAGGCCATCATCACCGAGGTGGTGGGCGCGGCGGCGATGACGCGGCGGAAGGGCGCCTGGTAGGTCTCGTGCAGGGCGCGGTCGGACACCAGGGTGTCTGTAAAGAAGCGGTTGGCCTCCTGGGTGTAGGCGGCGAAGTGCTTGACGGTGGCGGTGACCTGGCGGCTCTGCATACCCGTGGTGAGCGCCGCGCCGAGGCGGCCGGCGAGCAGGGGGTCCTCGCCGAGGCTCTCGGCCTGGCGGCCGAAGTGCCAGGTGCGGGTGAGGTCGACCGTGGGGCCGAGGAGGTTGTTGTACCCCTTGGCGCGTCCTTCGGTGCCGATGGCGACGCCGATGCGGCGGGCCAGGTCCTCGTCGAAGGCGGCGGCCTGGGCGAGCGGCACGGGGAAGGCGGTGACGTTCTTCTCGTCCCTCAGCCCAGCGGAGGCGTCGACCATGGTGAGGGCCGGGATGCCGAGGTAAGTGAGAGCGCCGAAGTCGCAGCGGACGAGCGCCTCCTTCTCCGCGGGCGTCATCCGTGCGAGAACGGCGTCGACGCGGTCGAAGACGCGGGGATCGGTGGCGGCGATTGCCTGAATGGTGGCTCCAGGGGTCATGGTGGCGACTGCTGCTGTAACGATGGCGGCAGACAGGAAGGCGCGTCGGTTCACGGCGACTCTCCGGACGGTGGTGGCGGGCGGGGCCCGCGGAATCGGATGCTGCATATCCGGCAGTAGGGGATTCTCACCGGATTGCTTCCACGCCCCCTTACGGGCTTCCCGCGTCCCACAGGAGCCTTCAGGGGATTTCCAGGCGCTTTGGTTCTCGGCGCCTCATGCAAGCCGAAAAGCTACGACCATGATTGCTTCGGGTCAACCTGTCGGGATCGAATAATTCGGCTCCTGGATCCTGAACTGCACCGATGCACGATTCCTCTACCGACAGGAAGAATTCAACTCCCCCCCAGTGGAGCCCCCAAGCCTTCATACGAATATTCGATGACTCCCATCAGCCCCATGGATTCGGGTAGTCCATTTTCATCGATATGCGCGTGCCCGGCATGAATGGAAACCCATGCCGGGCACTATTTGATCTTCTCAGGTACCGCCGGACGTTCTTCGCGGAGCGTTGCCGGAATGGAGGACATGTGTGCCCGAGGTGAGTCTGTCGGGTTGGTACCCGGGGAGCTCGACGATCGCTGTGCAATTCGGAGGCACGGTGATTTCGACCTTCATGCCGTCGGGCGTGGTCTCCCAGAAGAGCGCGGCAGTCCCGTGGGGCGTCTCGTAGCGGGTGCGGGCCCAGGTGATGCCTCCTCCCGGACGGGGCCGGAAGGCAAGGGCCGTGGCGCCGGGCCCTGTGACCGCGATGCCGCCGACGACCCTGTGGAGCCAGTCCGCCACGGCTCCGAGGGCGTAGTGGTTGAACGAGGTCATTCCGCCGGGGTTGAGGGTGCCGTCGGGTCGGAGGCTGTCCCACCGCTCCCAGATCGTCGTGGCGCCCATGGAGACGGTGTAGAGCCAGGAGGGGCATTCGGTCTGCAGGAGCAGGCGGTACGCCGTGTCGAGGTGGCCGGTGTCGGTCAGCGCGTCACAGATGAGGGGGGTGCCCACGAAGCCGGTGGCGATACGGGCATCGTCATGTTCTACCAGTTCGGCCAGGCGGTCACCGGCGGCTTGGCGGCGGCCCGTGTCCAAGAGGTCGAAGGCGATCGCGAGGGCGTACGCGGTGGGGCTGTCGCTCTCCATACGGCCGTCGGCGCGGACGTAGGCGTTCTGGAAGGCGGCGGTGATCTCGTCGGCGAGCGTGCCGTAGGCGGTGGCGTCGTCGGCGTGGCCCAGTGCGTGGGCTGCCCGCGCGAGGTGCCGGGCGGAGTGGGCGAAGTAGCCGGTGGCGACGAGGTAGCGGTCGGTGCGCCCGGCGGCGGGGTCGTCCGGAGGGGCGGCGGGGTCGAGCCAATCGCCGAGCTGGAAGCCGGTGTCCCAAAGGCGGCTAGGGCCCGCGAGCTTCTCGACAAGGTCGACCCACGCCTTGCCCATGGAGTAGTGACGGCGGAGGAGTTCGAGGTCGCCGAAGCGCTGGTACAGGGCCCAGGGCGTGAGCGTCGCGACGTCGCCCCAGGCAGCTCCGGGTTGGATCGGCGTCCACATCGGCTCCCCAGGGATGACGGGGACGTACCAGGGGACGGTGCCGTCGGGGAGTTGCTCGAGTCCGACGTCGGTGAGCCAGGAGTCGAGCATGCCGGCGCAGTCGTAGAGGAAGCTCGCGGTGGGGGCGAAGACCTGGATGTCGCCGGTCCAGCCGAGGCGTTCGTCGCGCTGGGGGCAGTCGGTGGGGATGTCGACGAAGTTGCCGCGCATGCTCCACAGGACGTTGTCGTGGAGACGGTTGACCAGGGGGTCGCTGCTTTCGAACCAGCCGGTGCGGCGCATGTCCGTGTGGTGGACGCGCGCGGTCACGGCGCCGGGGGCGAGGTCGCCGTGCCAGCCGGTGATCTCCGCATAGCGGAAGCCGTGGAGGGTGAAGCGGGGTTCCCAGGTGTAGGGGCCGGTGCCGGGCAGGATGAGCGTGTCGGTGGAGTGCGCTTCGCGCAGGGGACGGGTGGCGAGTTCGCCGTCCTGCAGGACCTCCGCGTGCCGGCAGGTGAGGGTGGTGCCGGCGGGCCCGTCGGCGGTAATGCGGAGGCGGCCCACGAGGTTCTGCCCGAAGTCGAGCAGGTGGCGGCCGTCCCTGGTGCGGGTGACCGACACCGGGAGGATCTCCTCGGTGCAGCGGACCGGAGGGCCTTCGGGCGCGACGAGCGTCCGAGGATCCCGGGTGCCGGTGCGGACGGGGGTCCAGCCGTCAAGCGATGCCGTCGGGGTGGCCCAACCGGGCTCGTCGAGGCGGGCGTCAAAGGTCTCACCCTCGTACAGGCCGCTGGTAAGGAGGGGGCCGACAGCAGCGTGCCAGGTGTGGTCGGTGGCGAGCACGGTGGTGGTGCCGTCGGTGTAGGTGACCTCCAGCTGGGCAAGGAGGGCCTGGTCGGTGCCGTAGATGTTGCGGGTGCCGCCGTCGAAGCCGTACCTCCCGCGGTACCAGCCGTCTCCCAGCCATGCGCCGATGGTGTTGGCGCCGGAGGCGAGGAGGGCCGTGACGTCGTGGGTGCGGTAGCGCAGCCGCTGGGAGTAGACGGTCCAGCCGGGGGCAAGGGCCTCGTCGCCGACGCGAGTGCCGTTGATCTCGGCCTCGTACAGACCGTGGGCGGTGATGTAGAGCCGGGCGCGCTGGACCGGCCGGTCGTCGATCTGGAAGTGCCTGCGGACCCGGGCCGGGCGGCGTTCCGCGGCGGGGTCCTCGTCCCAGTCCGCGCCGACCGGGACAGCGGACCAGTCCTCCGGTGCGAGGAGCCCCGCCTCGACGGAGCTGGGCTCGCTCCACGCTGACGGTTCGTTGTCGTTCGCCGGCCAGGTCCGGACGCGGACGACCGCGGCTTCGCGGGAGGCGAGCGGTGCGTCGGGCCAGGCGACGAGGAGGTGGTCGGCGCCGGCGATGCGGCCGGTTCGGTAGGCGTGGCCGTGGCGTTCGACTTCGACTTCGTAGGCGTGCTGGTCACCGGCTTCGGCGGCGGGACTCCACGACAGTCGGGGGGTGCCGGTGCCGATGCCGAGACCGTCCGGCAAGTGCTCGAAGCGCACCGGGGAGGGCTGGAGGGACTGCAAGGGAAGGGGCCTTTCGTGTGCTCGGGAGGGTGGTTCGAGGGGCTGGTCAGCCCTTGACCGCTCCCGAGGTGAGGCCCTTCATGACCTTCTGGTTGAGGAAGAGGTAGATCACGAGGGTGCCGAAGACGTTGATGCAGATGGCGGCGAAGAGCGGGCCGTACTGGGTGGCGCCGAAGTCGCCGGTGAAGTTCAGCAGGCCGACCTGGATGGTGCGGAGGTCCTGGCTGTTGGTGAAGGTGAGGGCGATGAGGAGGTCGTTCCAGATGAAGAAGAACTGCACCAGGCCGACGGTCAGGAGCGCGTTGCGGACCATGGGGACGCTGATGGTCCAGAAGGCGCGCAGGATGCCGGCGCCGTCGAGGGTGGCCGCTTCGAAGAGTTCGCGGGGGACGCTCTTGTAGTAGGTGGCCATCATGAAGACGGTCAAGGGCAGGCCCGTGCCGGTGTAGGTGAGGATGAGCGGCCACAGGGTGCCGGACAGGCCGGTCTGGAAGTAGATGGTGAACAGCGGCAACAGGATCATCTGCGGGGGGATCATCATGCCGGCGAGGAAGACCAGCAGGGTGATGCTGCGGCCCTTCCAGACCATGATCTGCAAGGCGAAGCCGGCCGCGGTGCCAAGCAGGAGGATAAGGGCGAGAGCGGGGACGACGGCCAGGAGGCTGTTTTTGACGTAGAGCCCGATGTTGCCGGTGGTCCATGCCTCGGCGTAGTTGCCCCACTCCCAGGTGGTGGGAAGGCTCCAGGTGGAGTTGTTGAGGTAGTCGCTGTTGGACTTCAGCGAGGTCAGGACCATCCAGATCAGAGGGTAGATCTCGATGACCAGGAGAATGGCGACGGCGAGCCGGATCCACGGACGGCCGCCAGCCTTGCGCGCGGCGCGGAGTGGCGGCTGCTTGGGACGCTTGTGGCCGGTGCTGGTGGTCTTCTGGAGGGTGTCGATGGCCATGTCGTTCAGCTCTCCGTGTTGTCGCGCCGCGAGACGCGGTAGACCGCCAGGCTCACCAGGAGGCAGACGGCGGTGAGGAGCAGCGCGATGGTGCTGCCGTAGCCGTACTCGCTGTAGGTGAACGACGACTGGAACATGTACAGGGTCAGCGGGGTGGTGCCGCTGCCGGGTCCGCCGTTGGTGAGGGCGACCACGGAGTCGAAGACCTTGAGGGTGCCGTTGATGCTGAAGATGAGCGACGACATCAGGACCGGCAGGGAGAGCGGCAGGACGATGTGGCGGATCAGGCGCAGGCCGGAGGCGCCGTCGAGGCGGGCGGATTCGAGGACTTCGTCGGGGATGTCGACGAGGCCGGCGAAGAGCAGGACGGCGTAGAAGCCCATGGAACGCCAGATGTCCATGATGATCAGGACCCAGAAGGCGCTGCTGGCGTTCCCGAAGAAGTCGACTGGTTCCAGGCCGAAGGCGATGAGGAGAGAGTTGACGGGGCCCGGCTGGGGGGCGACCTGGAAGAGCTTCTGGAAGAGAAGGCCGACGGCGACAGTGGGCAGGATGACGGGGAAGAAGGCGAGCGTTCGGATGAGCGCGGAAGCCTTCTTGAGGAAGAAGACGTAGAGCAAGGCCAGGAGGTAGCCGGCGATGACCTGGCCTGCGGTGACGATGACCGCGTACTTGAGGGTGAACCACAGGGCGTCGTGGACAGCTGGGTCGTCGAGGAGCCGGGTGAAGTTGGCCAGACCGTTGCCGGTGAAGCCCTCGATGGAGTTGCCCTTGGTGAAGGAGTACCCGAGCGACCACACCATCGGGACGATCATGATCAGTGTGTAGACGAGGAGTGCGGGACCGAGCAGGAGCATGATCGCCCTGCGGTCACCGAGTACGCGGTGCATGAGTGGTGTCCACTTCGTTTCTGTGAAGGGCTGGCCAAACGGTGACGGGCGGCGCGCCGTGGGCTGGCGGGCCGCCCGTCTCGCGGGGTTACTGGCTGCCGAGCGCGGACTGGACGGTCTCCATGAACTGCTTGGGGCTGACGCTGCCGTTGACCAGGCCGGGGGCGTTGGTGTTGCTGATCGTGGTCGCCTTGGTGCTGAAGAGCGCCTCGAACCACAGGACGTTCTGCTTGGAGTTGCTGATCGTCTTGCGGACCGTGCTGGCCACCTCGTTGGCGTCCTTGACCGGGGTGTTCACCTTGAAGCCGGTGATGGTGCCGTGGTCCTTCAGGGCGGTGCTGCCGAAGTTCTTGGCGATGCAGCTGACCCAGGCGCCGGTCTCCCTGTTGAAGTTCTGCGAGCCGAGGGTGACGGCGAGGCCGATGTTGGAGGGGTACTGGTCGATGGAGCCGGCGCCGCCCTTGACTGCGGGGAGGGGCATGAAGCCGACGTTCTCCGCGCCGACCTTGTTCTGCTTGGGATCGGCGATGTTGGCGAGGGCCCAGCTGCCCATGTAGAACATGCCGGACTTGCCGGTGAGGAACTGGTTCATCGCGGTGTCGTAGTCGATGGAGCCGACGCCCTTGCCGAAGTAGCCCTTCTTGCCGAGGTTGGCGACTTCTTCGGCGGCCTTGACGTAGTTCGGGTCGGTCAGCTTGGCGGTGCCGGCGTCGACCTTGTCGAGGGCCTCGGGGCCGAGGCTGCGGTAGAGGTAGCCGCTGATCAGGCGGGTGAGGGGCCAGCCCTGGGCGCCGGAGGCGGAGAACGGCTGGATGCCCTTGGCGTTGAGCTTGTCTGCGGCGACGAGCAGCTCGTCCCAGGTGCCGGGGACGGCGATGCCGTTCTCCTGGAAGAGCTTCTTGTTGTAGAAGAAGCCCTCGATGTTGTACTCGTATGGCAGCGCCATGAGCTTGCCGCCGTACAGGGCCTTGATCGTGGAGACCGCGGCCGGCTCCAGCTGGTCGAGGACTCCGAGGCGATCCAGCTCCATCTGGACGTCCGCCACCTTGCCGCCCTTGGCGAGCTGCTTGGTCAGCGCCGGGGCGTTGCCGGCGGCGAACATCGAGGGCAGAGCATTCTGGCCGGCGAGCAGCTGGAGCTTCTGGTCGAGCTGCGCCTGGGGGATGGTCTCGACCTTGAGCGGAAGGGCCGTGTTCTCGGCCTTACAGGTGGTCGTCGAGAGCGTGGTGAGCGCCGTGCGCGTGGTCGTGTTCTCTGTGACGCTGAGGTACTTGAAGTCCTTGGGCGCCGCGGAGGTGCCGCCGCCGCTGCCGCCGCAGGCGGTGGCGAGGAGAGCCAGGGACATGACGCCGGCCGAGGAGAGGATGAGGCGGCGGGCGCAGATCGTGCGGTGGGGCACTGGAGACTCCCAGGATCGTGAGAGAAGGAGGGGCGCTCAGCGGGCGCAAGGGGCGGCGGGGAGGACCGGCCGCGCAGAGACGGAGCGTGTAGAACGTTCTCCATCCGAACTGGCAACACCATGACGCCATCCCTCTGGCGTCGTCAAGACACAGACGCGTAACATCGTCGTCGCCTGGTCGAATAAGGGGATACCTCGAAGGCCAAGCGTGTAGAACGTTGCACTACGTGTGAGGAGGCGGGGCTCATATGGCTCCGGACAGCTCGGCCAGGAACACCAAACGGGTGACGATCACCGATGTCGCACGCCACGCCGGCGTGTCCACTGCCGCCGTGTCCAAGGTGATGCGCAATGCCTACGGCGTGAGCCCGGCTATGCAGGAGCGGGTGCGGACGGCGATGGCCGAGCTGGGGTACCGGCCCAATGCTGCGGCTCGTGGGATGCGCGGCCGGACGTACACGATCGGCGTTCTGCTCGACAACGTCCGGAATGCCTTCTTCGCCGACATCCTGGACGGCATCCACGAGGAGCTGGAGGACAGCGAGTACACGGTGCTGATCGGCGCGGCCGGATTCGGTGCAGGCGAACAGGCGCGCACGATCCGCTCGATGGTGGACCGCCAGATGGACGGCCTGGTCCTGATCGCTCCAGGGACTCCGCGGGCCGAGGTCCTGGCAACGGCCGAGATGACGCCCACCGTCGTCATCGGTCACCACGACGCTGCCGCCGTTCACGACTCCGTGGTCGACGCGGATGACGTCGGCGCAGGGCTGGCGGTCGACCATCTCGTCGCGCTCGGCCATCGGGACATCGCCCTGGTCTCGGCGTCGGGCAGCAGGACCAGTCGCTGGCAGCGCCCCCCGGAGGTCGCGCTGGCGGACGGCTACCTGCGTGCGATGGACCGTCACGGCCTCGCCGGGCGGACACGTGTGCACCACGCCGCGTACTCCGACGACGGCGGCCATGCGGCCGGGCTCGCCCTCCTGTCCGGGAGTGACCGACCCACGGCGATCCTGACCGGCGCTGACGTCGCGGCACTTGGCATCTACCGCGCCGCCGACGAGCTGGGACTGTCCATCCCGGGGGACCTCTCGCTCGTCGGCTACAACAACACCGCGATCGCCTCGCTCGCGCCTGTCCAGCTCACCAGCGTCGACCAGGCGGGGCACACCATGGGCGCAACCGCTGCGAGGATGCTGATCGAGCGGGTTGAAGGACGACGGGACCGGTCCATGCAGACCACGATGACTCCACGGCTTGTCGTGCGGCGCAGCACAGACGTGCCCCACGTGCCGTAGGCGCGTGCTGGTTTCGTCCGTGTCCGGCCGCCGCGACCGGCAGACCTTGGGAAGGTCGTTCCGGGGGCGGAGCAGCCAGTTGACGCCGACGCCGTCGTGAGCGGACCGGTCCGCGGTTTCACGGCAGTGGGCAGCAGGGATGCCGGGAGTTCGAAATTGACGTAGCCGCTGCTGCCCGCGCGAGGGCCGGCCGATGCAGCGGGCATGCTTCTGAGCCGTCTGCTCATGGAGCACACGGCCCAGACGGGCTATCAGGTTCAAGCTCACGAAGCTCTGGCGCCCGGTATCGCGGTACGGCGCTGGGAGCTGGGCGTGCCTGGGCGGCAGATCGGCGTCATCGCTGCTCGGCAGCGGGAACGGCGGTGTGCGTGCGGCGTCGGGCTACGGGGAGCAGGCCGGCGGCAAGGAGCGCGGTAGCGGCGCCCAGGATGCCCACGGCGGCCGCGAGGCTGCCGACCGCTTCCTTGCCCGCCAGCAGGGCGAGGGGGCAGAGGAATTCACCGAGGAAGAACGCCGCGGTCCACAGGCCCATGCCGCGGCCTCGGTCGGCGAAGTCGAGCCGGGCCATCGCCCGGGTCACGAGCGACGGAAGCAGCATGCCGGTGCCGATGCAGTTGAGGACGGCGCCAATGATCAGCAGGGGCAGGCTGTCGGCGAGACCCATCAGAAGGAAACCGAGCGCGCACAGCGCGAGGAGGATCGGCAGAGGCCGCCGCCGCGCGGCGAGGCGGGTGAAGAGGATCGAGCCGAGGACGGTGGCTGCGCTGGCGACGGCGGTGACGGCGCCGATGGTGCCGGTGGAGTCGGTGCCCAGGTCGTCGAGGAGGTAGGCCATCTCGACGGGGACGGTGTAGAAGACGACGGCTCCGAAGAGGGTCAGAAGGCAGATGCCCGCCATGCGGCGCATGGGGAAGGGGCGCGCGGGGGCCTGTGGTTCGGTCTTGTCGTCTCGTGCGGGCGGTGTGGGAGCGGGCAGGACGCGGGCCATGACGGGGGCGATGAGCAGGCCGACGGCGTAGAGCCAGAACGGGGCGCGCCAGTTCGCGGCTCCGAGGGCTCCGCCGAGGACGAAGAAGAGGGTGGCGGAGGCGGAGGCGCACATGGTCTGCAGGGCGAGGTAGCGGTCGCGGAGCTCGCCGCTGTAGTAGTCGCCGATGAGGGTGGTGCAGGCGGTCATGATGGCGGCCTCGGCAACGCCGACGAGGATGCGGCTGATCAGGATGGCGTGGAGGGAATCGAGCCAGAGCGGCGCCGTGCCGAAGACCGCGTAGAGGGCGGTGGCGGCGATGAGGAGGCGTTTGCGACCCAGTTTGTCGACGATCATGCCCGCGAAGGGGGCAAGAATGGCGAGGGCGAGCGCGGGGATGGTCAGGACGACGGGGACGAGGGCCGCGCTACCGGGCACGTCGGCGAAGTGGTCCTGCATGCGGGGCAGGACGGGGGCGAGGAGGACGGCGCCGAGGACGGGCAGGCAGCTGCCGGTCATGAGGACGGCGGCGGGGAGGCGCCCGGCGGGGGCGGCGGTGTGGTCGGGGGACGGCGGTGCGAGGGGTGCGGGCACGACGGCACTCCAGGGCGCGAGGGAGGCGGGGGTGGCGCCCGGTCGGTGGCGGCAAGTGTGCGGAGCGGGCCGGGACCGGGGGCGGAGGTGCCCTCGACTATGCGTGCCGGTGAGCGCGGTGCCCAGCCCTTGGGGCATCCAGGTTCGCGATGGTTCGGATCCATCGGGTGAATAGGGGCTGAGCAGGTCTTTCAGCGCCATGGGGTGTATCTCGTCGTTGCTTGGGAGGTTCAGGTGTCAGCGATGCGGCGGCCGACACGGGCTGCGGTCTCCCTGAGCCAGATGTGGGCGGCGTCGTGAGTGTGGACCGGGTGCCACCACAGCGCTTCGCGGAGGGGGACGGCTTCGTAGGGGGGTTCTAGGAGGCGTACGGGGGCCAGGGGGGCCATGAGGCGGGCGAGGCGGGCTTGGACGAGGGCAATGCGGCGGGTGCCGGCGACGAGAGCGGGCAGTGCGTGGAAGCTGTCGACGGAGACTTCGACGCGGGGTTCGATGCCGAGCATGCCGAGCTGGCGCACGGCGGGGGCGTCGTAGGTGCGTTGGTAGGTCACCCAGGGAAGCCGGGCGAGGTCCTGGCGCGTGAGGCGGTCCTCGATGCTGGGGTGGTCGTCGGCGACGACGAAGACCCAGCGGTCGTCGTAGAGGTCGGTGGCGGGGAAGTCGCTGATGACACCGTGGGGCATCAGGAGGCCGTCAGTGGCGCTGAGGAGGCTGGCGGTGTCATCGACGACGGTGATGGGGGTGCGCGTGAAGCGGAGGCGGATTCCGGGGGCCTCGTCGTTGATGACCCGGGCGAGTTCCACGCCGAAGACGTCGACGGCGTAGTCGGAGGCGACGAGACGGAATTCTCGGGTCTCCGTCGCCGGGTCGAAGGCGGCCTGGCTGCTGAAAAGGCGCTCGAGGACGTCGTAGGCGGTGGCGGTGCGATCCAGGAGGACTTGGCCGAGAGCCGTGAGTTCGTACTGGCTGCCCACCCTGGACAGGAGCTCGTCGCCGAAGTGGCGGCGCAGCCGGCCCAGGGCAGCACTCATGGCGGGCTGACTGAGGCCGACGCGCTGTCCTGCCTTCGTGACGTTGCGTTCTTCAAGGAGTGCGCGCAGTGCGACGACGAGGTTGAGGTCGAGACGAGCGAGATTCACCGGATGGGCTTCCCTGGGGTGCGAGCGAGCAGAGGCTATTTGTTCGACGAATGAGAGGGATCCATACAATCGATTTCCCTGATTGTGTGCGGCGGGTTCAGATTAGTCCCATCGCAATCAGGAGGACATGTCGGTGAAACCTCAATCCGCTTCTGATCTTTTCTCCGGGCCTTTCGCTCTCGGTACTTTCTCGGCCGCTGACGGCCCGGCTTTCCCTGGACTTGTCGACCGCGAGGGGCAGGTCCTGGACCTGCGGACGGCTCTGGCCGACCCGGCGCTGACGATGCGGGGTCTGCTGGATCGCTGGCCGGCCGTTCTCCCGCTGCTGCGTGAACTCGCGGCCGCCTCCGAGACCGCACGGCGCCCGCTGGAGGAGTTCCGAGTGCTCGCTCCCGTCGAGCCGCGCCAGATCCTCCAGTCCGGCGCAAACTATCGCCAGCACGTCATCGATCTGCACGTCGCTCACCGGGCGCCGGACGACGACCGCTCCGAGGAGGAGCGGCGCGCAGAGGCGGCCGAGATCATGGACCGCCGCGCCGCGGAGGACCTGCCCTACGTGTTCATCGGGCTGCCCAGCTCGGTCACCGGCCCCTACGACGACGTCACGCTGCCGGCGTGGGCGGCGAAGCCGGACTGGGAGCTGGAGCTGGTCGCGGTGATCGGCCGACCCGCCTTCCAGGTGTCGCCGGACGAGGCGCTCCAGTACGTCGCGGGCTACACGATCGCCAACGATCTGACCGACCGGGCGACGGTGTTCCGCAGGGACATGCCGCAGATCGGCACGGACTGGCTGCGCAGCAAGAACGCCCCCGGGTTCACCCCGCTCGGTCCGTGGATCGTGCCGGCCGAGTCCGTCGGCGACACCGGAGACCTCCGGCTGACCCTGAAGCTCAACGGCGAGACCATGCAGGACGAGTCCACCAAGGACATGATCTTCGACGTCGCCCGCATGGTGGCCTACGCCTCCCAGAGCGCACAGCTCCTGCCCGGCGACCTCGTGCTCACCGGTTCCCCCGCGGGCAACGGCATGCACTGGGGCCGGCTGCTGCGCGACGGCGACGTCATGGACTGTTCCATCACCGGTCTCGGCGCTCAGCGCACCCGATGTCTCGCGGAGGAGTCGTGAACCGTACCGACCCTGAAGGCGCGATCGCCCAGGCCGCCAAGGAGTGCTCCAACTGGGGCCGCTGGGGCCAGGATGACCGGCTGGGCACCGTGAACTTCCTCGACGAGGCCAAGCGCCGTGAAGGCGCCGCGCTCATCAGGCGCGGCGTCAGCTTCTCGCTCTCGCAGCGCTTCGACATCAACGGCCCGCAGAAGGGCTGGCGGCGCCGGACCAATCCCGTTCACACCATGCTGGACACCGGCACGGACGCGGCCCTGGGCAATCAAGGCCTCCCCCACGGCATCGGCGGCGCCGACGACGTGATTGCGATGCCGCTGCAGTGCTCCACGCAGTGGGACGGGCTCGGCCACATCTTCGACCACGGCAAGGCGTGGAACGGTCGGCCCGC
The DNA here is from genome assembly GCF_055574655.1 of Streptomyces sp. NPDC029956. Classification (NCBI taxonomy): domain Bacteria; kingdom Bacillati; phylum Actinomycetota; class Actinomycetes; order Kitasatosporales; family Streptomycetaceae; genus Streptomyces; species Streptomyces sp. NPDC029956. The sequence continues at coordinate 29,688 of NZ_JBVHZJ010000033.1, forward strand.
AGAGCAGGTCGTCACGTCCGACGGCGACCAGGTCACCGGCATCGAGCACATGGCCTCCCACATCGCCGGCCGCGCCGTGCTCCTGGACGTCGGCCGCACCGCCGGTGAGAACGGCGAGCTGCCAGACGGCTTCGCGATCACCGAGGAGCATCTGGCGGCCGCCGCCGAGGCCCATGGCGTCACCGTGGGGCGCGGCGACATCGTCCTCGTTCGTACCGGCCAGCTCGCCCGCGTGCAGCGGGACGGATGGGGCGACTACGCCGGAGGTGCCGCCCCGGGGCTGTCGTTCACCACCGCGTCCTGGCTGCACGGCAGCGAGATCGCCGCGATCGCGACCGACACCTGGGGCTTTGAAGTGCGGCCCAACGAGTTCGACCACGCCTTCCAGCCCCTGCACCAGGTCGTCATCCCGCACATCGGCCTGCTGATCGGCGAGATGTGGGACCTGGAGGACCTCGCCGAGGACTGTGCGGCCGACGGCGTCTACGAGTTCTGGCTGACCGCGGCCCCCCTGCCCATCACCGGCGCCGTCGGGTCCCCCGTCAACCCCGTCGCCGTCAAGTAGTCCCGGGGCCCCACAGCCCGAGGAACAAGGGAGTTCCCCATGAGCACACCCCGCAAGGTCCTGGTCATCGGCGGCGGGGCGGCCGGCAACGCCGCCGCGATCCTGCTGCGCCGCGCCGGAATCGACGTCGACCTCGTCGAGGCGAAGGAAGACTGGAACGCCACCGCCGGCTCCGGCATCACCCTCCAGGGCAATGCGCTGCGCGTCCTGCGCGAGCTCGGCGTCTGGGAACAGGTGAAGGTGTCCGGCTTCCCCTTCGGCTCGGTCGGCATCACCGCGCCGGACGGCACCGTCCTGCACGTCCAGCGTGACCTGCGCACCGGCGGCGACGACCTGCCCGCCACTGTCGGTATGCAGCGGCCGCGGCTCCAGCAGATCCTGATCGACGCAGTCCGTGCCAGCGGCGCGACCGTCCGTCTGGGTACGACCGCCACGGTCCAGGACCAGGACGCCACCGGTGTCTCGGTCCGGTTCAGTGATGGCAGCGAGCACCGCTACGACCTGGTGATCGCCGCCGACGGCCTCGGCTCCGCCACCCGATCCCAGATCGGGATCACCGACAAGCCCGAACCGACCGGCATGGCCATCTGGCGCGTCGCCGCCCCGCGGCCCGTCGGGGTCGAGCACACCGACCTCGCCTACGGGGGACCGGCGTTCATCGCCGGGTACTGCCCCACCAGCGACACCACGCTGTACGCGTACGTCGTCGAGAAGAACCGCGACCGCTCCTCCATACCTCCCGAGTCCTACGCCCGGGAGATGGTCCGTCTCGCCTCGGACTACGGCGGCGCGTGGCCGGAGATCACCGCGACGATCACCGACCCGTCGAAGGTCAACTACACCTGGTTCGACCGGCTGCTCGTCGAAGGAGCCTGGCACCGAGGCCGGGTCGTGCTCGTCGGGGACGCCGCACACTGCTGCCCGCCCACGATGGCGCAGGGCGCGGCGCTGTCCCTGGAGGACTCCTGGGTCCTGGCCCAGATGCTGATCGCCTCGGACACCTGGGACGACGACCTGCTCCAGGCCTACTACGAACGTCGGATCGCGCGCGTCCGCCCGGTCGTCGAGGGCTCGGTCCAGATCGGCCAGTGGCAGCTCGACGGCGTCCGTGACGCCGATGTTCCCGGGCTTATGGCCCGCACCATGACCATGCTCAGGGAGCTCCCGTGACCACGCCGACCGTGGACGTCCACGCCCACGTCCTGCTGCCGCAGATCGAAGCACTCGTAGCGGGCCTCCCGGGACATGCCGAGGCCAGGGCGCTCGATGCCCGCCGCAACGGGCCCGACGCGCTCGCCGTCAGCGGACCCATGGTCCGCGACCGCATCCCGGCGCTGACCGACCCCGGCGTCCGGCTCGCGCGGATGGACGCCCAGGGCGTCGATGTCCAGCTCGTGAGCCCTTCGCCGTCGCATTACCACTACTGGGCGGACGCGGACACGGCTGAGAAGGTCTACCGCCTGGCCAACGAGGCGACTGCGGCGCACTGCGCGGCGGCGCCCGGCCGGCTGAAGGGGCTGGGTCTGGTTCCGCTGCAGCATCCCGAACTGGTCGTGTCCGCCTTGGACCACGCTCTGGAGCTGGGGCTCGCCGGAGTGGAGATCTCCAGCCACGCCCCGGGCCGGGAGCTGTCCGATCCGGCCTACGAGCCGCTGTGGGCGCGCGCCGAGGAGACCGGGGCGGTTGTGTTCCTGCACCCGTTCGGCTGCACCCTCGATGAGCGCCTCGACCGCTGGTACCTGTCCAACACGGTGGGCCAGCCGACCGAGAACGCCGTTGCGCTCTCGCACCTGATCTTCTCCGGCGTCCTGGACCGGCACCCCGGGCTGAAGATCGTCGCGGCGCACGGGGGCGGCTACCTGCCCACCCACATCGGGCGCAGCGACCATGCCTGGCGCGCCCGGACCGACGCGTCGGCCGGATGCGCCCAGCTGCCCAGCAGCTACCTGCAGCGTCTGTACTTCGACTCGCTCGTGCACGACCCGAGCGTGCTGAGGGCGTTGGTCGAGGCGGCCGGCGCGGACCGGGTGCTGCTCGGCTCGGACTTCCCCTTCGACATGGGATCCGACGACCCCGTCGGCGCGCTGCGTGCGGCGAACCTACCCGTAGCCGACTTCCGCGCCGTTCGCGGCGCCAACGCCGCCGCTCTGCTCAACCTCTCCCCCGCCTGAGGAGGCAACCCATGACGAACAACCGCCTGCTCACCCACCTGCGGCACGTCGACCTCGCCGTGCCCGACTACGACAAGCAGCTCGACTTCTACGCCGGCGTGTGGGGGCTGACCAAGGTCTCGGAGGATTCCGGCATCTCCTTCCTCGCCGCCGAGGGCAGCCCCGAGCAGTACGTCGTCCGGCTGCGCAAGGCCGACGAGAAGCGGCTGGACCTGGTGTCCTACGGGGCCGCGACCGCGGCCGACGTGGACACCCTCGCCGAGCAGCTCCTGGCCGGAGGCGTGCAGCTCATCTCGCAGCCCGGCGCGGTCGACACCCCCGGCGGCGGCTACGGCTTCCGGTTCTTCGACGTCGACGGCCGCACCATCGAGGTCTCCGCTGACGTCGCGGTCCGCCGGCACCGCAAGATCGAGGAGAAGGAAGCGATCCCGGTCAAGCTGTCGCACGTCGTGCTCAACTCCCCCGACCTGGACCGCACCCGCGCCTGGTACGAGCAGCACCTCGGCTTCCGGCTGTCCGACACGCTCGGCTCGCCCCACATGGGCGAGGTCATGCACTTCATGCGGATCAGCTCCCAGCACCACTCCATGGCGCTGGCGAAGGGCCCCCACACCTCCCTGCACCACATCTCCTTCGAGATGCGCGGCATCGACGAGTACATGCGTGGTTCGGGCCGGGTCCTGCGGGCCGGCCACACGAAGATCTGGGGGCCGGGCCGGCACATGGCCGGCGACAACACCTTCACCTACTTCCTCGACCCGCACGGCAATACCGTCGAGTACACCACCGAGCTGGAGAACCTCGACGAGGACACCTGGCACCCCCACGTCTACGACTTCTCCCAGCCCGAGGTCGCCGACCAGTGGGGCACCGCCAACGCGATGAACGAGCTCGTCGCGAAGGAGTCGTTCAACGACCCCGACCGCGGCTGCTTCCTCGCCCCGCCGGTCTAGTCCGGCCGCCCGATCCCCGGGAACGCGGCGGACCATGTCCGCCCTGACTGCCACCGTCGCGTTCCCGGCTCCGGTCCACGGGACCGGGCCGCCCGAAGAGGGCCGGCAACGGGCCTTCTTCGGGCGGCCCGGTCCCGTGTCCCCCGTTTCTCCACCTGGGAGCCGCACCATGCGCTTCGCCGCTTACGAATACCGGCACCGGAACCGTGTCGCCGTCGTCGAGGACGACGGCACACTGTTCCCGCTGCCCGGAGTCACCTCCCTCACGGACCTGATCCGCGACACCGACGGCCTGCCGGGCCTGCTCGCCGCCGGAGCCACGGCCCTGGACGTGCCGCCTGGACCGCACGTCTCCGAGGTCCGCCTGCTCTCGCCGCTCCAGCCCTCCTCCGTCCGGGACTTCGTCACCTTCGAGGAACACGTCGAGGGCGTGCGCCGCTCCGTGAGCGGCGAATCCGGGGTGCCCGAGCAGTGGTACGAGGCCCCCACCTACTACTTCACCAACCCCCACGCCGTCTTCGGCCCCCACGACGACGTCCCCATGCCGCCCGGTTCGTCCGTGCTCGACTTCGAGCTGGAGGTGGCCGCGGTCATCGGCCGCGAGGGCCGCGACCTCACACCGGAGCAGGCGCGGGAGCACATCGTCGGCTACACCGTCTTCAACGACTGGTCCGCCCGGGACCTGCAGTCCGCCGAGATGAAGGTCGGCCTCGGCCCGTGCAAGGGCAAGGACACCGCCACCACGCTGGGCCCCTACCTGGTGACCGCCGACGAGCTGGAGCCGTACCGCGACGCTGACGGCTTCCTGCGGCTGGCTCTGACGGCCGAGGTCAACGGCGAGCAGGTCGGCAGCGACCTGCTGTCCAACATGAGCTGGACGTTCGAGGAGATGGCCGCCTACGCCTCGCGCGGCACCCGGATCGTCGCCGGCGACGTCCTGGGTTCCGGCACCTGCGGCAACGGCGGGTGCCTCGCCGAGCTGTGGGGCCGCAGCGGCGATCAGGCCCCGCCGCCTCTCAAGCCCGGCGACACCGTCACCCTGACCGTCGAGGCCATCGGCTCCCTCACCACCCGCGTGATCCCGGGCACCGAGCCGGTCGCGCTGCCCAAGGGCCGGCGCCGTAACCGGGAGCGGCCGTGAACGGCGGGCGTCTGGCGGGCAAGGTCGTCGTCGTCACGGGCGCCGCCCGCGGCCAGGGCGCAGCCGAGGTGGCAGCCCTGGAGTGCGAGGGTGCCACGGTCATCGCCACGGACGTGAACAGCGGGGAGGGTGTCCGCCGGCTCGATGTCACCCTGGCCGACGACTGGGCCGACCTGGCCGACTACCTGCGGAACACCTACGGGGCCCTCCATGGTCTGGTCAACAACGCCGGCATCACCTGGCGGGCCCGGCTGGACGAGGTCACCGCCAAGGACATGAGCTGCGTCCACGCCGTCAACGTCAACGGCCCGCTCCTGGGCATCCAGCACCTCGCCCCGCTGATGCCGCCGGGCTCGTCCGTCGTGAACGTCGGCTCGTCCGCTGCGCTGACCGCCCACTACCCGGTGGCGTACACGACCAGCAAGTGGGCTTTGCGCGGGCTGTCGAAGACCGCCGCCCTGGAATTGGGCCCGCGAGGAATCCGGGTGAATACCATCCACCCCGGTTTCATCGAGACCGAGATGACAGCCTCCGCCGCCCCGGCCTTCCGGGAGGCCAACATCCGCGAGACGCCGCTCGGCCGTGTGGGCACGGTCGAGGAGGTGACCCCCCTGGTGGTCTTCCTCCTGTGCGACGACTCGTCGTTCATCACCGGCGCGGAGATACCGGTCGACGGCGGCCTCACCTCGCACGGCGGGGTGAAGTCGGTCTCCGACGCCCTGCTCGACGGGGCGGTCCGATGAAGCGGCTGGAGGGGAAGGTCGCCCTGATCTCGGGCACCGCCCGCGGGCTGGGGAAGGCCGCGGCGCTCCACTTCGCCGCCGAGGGCGCCCTGGTCGTCGGGGGCGACCTCCTGCACGACGAGGCGGTGGAGACGCAGCGGCAGATCGGCCGTGAGGGCGGCACCGCCCTCACTCCGGGGCCCTTGGACGTCACCCGGCCCGAGTCCGTCGAGACCTGGGTGGCGGAAGCCGTCGAAGCGTTCGGCGGCATCGACATCGTCCTCACCAACGCCGGCTCGGTGCGGTTCGGATCCCTGACCGAGCAGCCCTATGCCGACTACATGACCACCGTGCGCTCCGAACTGGACTCGGTGTGGCTCACCGCCCGCGCCGCGTGGCCCCATCTGACCCGCAGCCGCGGATGCATCGTCACCATCGGCTCGACGGCCGGAATCAGGGCCTCGCTGTCCAACCACCGCACCGCGCACTCCGCCGCGAAGGGAGGAGTGATCGCCCTGACGCGCCAGCTCGCCGCCGAGGGTTCCGCGCACGGCATCCGCGCCAACTGCATCAGCCCGGGCCTGATCGACACCGAGGGCGCACGCGACAACCTTCTCGCAGAAACCCATCCCCTGCGCCACGCCGCCCGGCACATCCCCCTCGGCCGTCTCGGAACCCCTCAGGACATCGCCCGGGTCGCGGCCTTCCTCGCCTCCGAGGAAGCCTCCTACGTCTCCGGCGCTCACCTCGTCGCCGACGGCGGCTGGTCCGCCGTGCTGCCGGGCCCCCTCAGCTGAAAGGACACCCGGAAACGTGGACAAGGTCATCCGGAAACCCGCCGACGCCGTCGCCGACATCCCCGACAACGCCTCGCTCGCCGTCGGCGGCTTCGGTCTCAACGGCATCCCCGAGACCCTGATCCGGGCCCTGCACGCCCAGGGCACCACAGGCCTCCAGGTCGTCTCCAACAACTGCGGCGTCGACGACCGCGGTCTCGGAATCCTGCTCGCCGCCGGACGCATCAGCCGGGTCACCGGCTCCTACGTCGGCGAGAACAAGGAGTTCGCCCGCCAGTACCTCAGCGGAGAACTGGAGGTCGAACTCGTCCCGCAGGGCACCCTCGCCGAGCGCCTGCGGGCCGGCGGCTGCGGCATCCCTGCCTTCTACACCCCCGCCGGCGTCGGCACCCAGGTCGCCGACGGCGGCCTGCCCTGGCGCTACGCCCCCGACGGCACCGTCGCCCTCCCCTCCCCCGCCAAGGAAACCCGGGAGTACGACGGCCGGCCCCACGTCCTGGAGCACGGCATCACCACCGACTTCGCCCTTGTCCGGGCCTGGCGGGGGGACCGGCACGGCAACCTCGTCTTCCGCCGCGCCGCCGCCAACTTCAATCCGCTCGCCGCCATGGCCGGCCGCATCACCATCGCCGAGGTCGAGGAACTCGTCGAACCCGGGGCCCTCGATCCGGACCGGGTGCACCTGCCCGGCGTCTTCGTGCAGCGCGTCGTACCCCTCACCGCGGCCCAGGCGGCCGACAAGTGGATCGAGAAGAGGACGGTGCGCGCCTGATGGCCTGGAACCGCAACCAGATGGCCGCGCGGGCCGCCGCCGAGCTGACCGACGGCTCGTACGTGAACCTCGGCATCGGCCTGCCGACCCTCATCCCCGCCTACGTGCCGGCCGGTGTGCACGTGGTGTTGCACTCCGAGAACGGCATCCTCGGCACCGGCCCCTACCCGCTGGAGGACGAGGTCGATCCCGACCTGATCAACGCCGGCAAGGAGACCGTCACCGTCCTGCCCGGCGCGTCGTTCTTCGACTCTGCCCTGTCCTTCGGCATGATCCGCGGCGGCCACATCGACACCGCCGTCCTCGGCGCCATGCAGGTCTCCGCCACCGGGGACCTGGCGAACTGGATGATCCCCGGGAAGATGGTCAAGGGCATGGGCGGCGCCATGGACCTCGTCCACGGCGCGCGCCGGGTCATCGTCCTGACGGAGCACACCGCCAAGGACGGCACCCCGAAGATCGTCGACGAGTGCACCCTTCCGCTGACTGGCCGCGGCTGCGTCGACCGGATCATCACCGATCTCGGCGTCCTGGACGTCACCGGCCGCGGCCTCGCCCTGGTCGAGACCGCCCCCGGCGTCACCGTCGAGGACATCCGCGCCCGCACGGGCGCCTTCGTGCACGTCGACGGCACCGCCGCCGCCTGCTGACCGCTCCCCCTCCCCTGCGGGTTCCTAGGCGGACCCGCACCGGGGGTTCCTGCTCCTGCCCCGATGGTCCGTACACCAAAGATCCCGACGCGGAAGATTCCCCAGGTCGGGAGACGGACCCTGCCCTTCAAGGAGGCACCTGCCCGTGACGCCCTCGCCCCTGCACATCGCCGTCGTCGGCGGTGGCATCGGCGGCCTGGCCGCCGCCCTCGCCGTCGCCCGCTCCGGTCACCGAGTCACCGTGGTGGATCGTGCCACCCGGTTCGGCGAGATCGGAGCCGGCCTCCAGCTGGCTCCGAACGCCTCGCTGGCGCTGGAAGAACTCGGCGTCCTCGACGCCGTGCAGCGCTCCGCCGTCGCCCCGCCCCAGCTCGTCATGATGGACGCGCTCACCGGCAAGCAGGTCACCGCCCTCGACCTGCGCAGCGACGTCTACCGCAGCCGTTTCAAGCACCCCTACCTCGTCACCCACCGCACCGACCTGCACGGCGCCCTCCTGGCCGCCTGCGAGGAGCACCCGTCGATCACCCTGCGCACCGGACGGACCGTCACCGACGCGGTCCAGACGCAGGCCGAGGTGCGCCTGCACTTCGCCGAGACGCCCGAACGGCTGGCAGCGGACGCGGTGGTAGCCGCCGACGGCCTGCACTCCAGGCTCCGGCAGATCCTCGTGAACGACGGCGCCCCCGTCTGCTCGAAGTACGTCGCCTACCGCGGCGCCCTGCCCGTCACCAGCATGACGGGCGCGATGGCGCAGCACGCCACGACGGAATCGGTCATCGTCTGGGCCGGACCGCGTATGCACCTCGTGCAGTACCCCGTGCGCCGCGGCGAGCTCTACAACCAGGTCGCCGTCTTCGAGAGCGACCACTACGACCCTGACTCCGACGACTGGGGCACCGAGGCCGAACTGGAGGAGCGGTTCGGCGGCGCCTGCGACGCCGTGCGCGACGCCCTGCCCCTGGTCGCCCGGGACCGGCGCTGGCCGCTGTTCGACCGCCTTCCGATCACCGACTGGGTGCATGGCCGCATCGTGCTGCTGGGCGACGCCGCCCACCCGATGCTGCAGTACCTGGCCCAGGGCGCCTGCCAGGCGCTGGAGGACGCCGTGGCCCTCCGCCACGCTCTGCGCGATCACGACCGCCCGGAGGACGCGTTCGCGTCGTACGCCGCCCTGCGGACCGAGCGGGCCGCGTCGATCCAGACGAACGCGCGACGGTTCGGCGAGCTCTGCCACATGGACGGCATGGGCGCCTTCCTGCGCAACCAGCTCCTGTCCGACCGCAGCCCCGAGGACTTCGACGACATCGCCTGGGTGTGGACCCCTGCCGGCGATCGCCCGCCCGCGACCACCCCGTGAGCAACCACCGCGAGGAGACACCATGACCGACGACCCCGCCTACAAAGCCCTCGACAAGCTCGGCGCGGCACCACTGTGGCGGTTCTACGGAAACCTGTTCCCGGCCCAGCCCCGCAGCAGGGCCGTCCCCTACCGGTGGAGCTGGAAGGAGCTGCGGCCGCACCTGCTGCACTTCTCGCAGACCCTGTCCCTGGACGAGGCCGAACGCCGGGTTCTCATGCTCGTCAACCCCGGGCTCACCGACCCGCCCGCCACGGTCAACACCCTGTACGCCGGCCTGCAGATCATCCTGCCCGGCGAGACCGCCCAGGCCCATCGCCACACCTCCAACGCCTTCCGCTTCATCCTGGAAGGCGACGGCGCCTGGACCACCGTCAACGGCGAGCGCGTGTTCATGGCCCCCGGCGACCTGCTGCTCACCCCCGGCTGGCACTGGCACGACCACACCCACGAGGGCGACGCGCCGATGATCTGGCTCGACGCCCTGGACTATCCCCTGGTCAACGCGCTGGAAGCGGGCTTCTACGAGAAGTACCCCCAGCGGCTCCAGCCCGTGACCCGCCCCGACGACGCCGGCAGCCGCCAGTTCCTCCACGGCCGCCTGACCCCCGCCTGGATCACGCCCGACGGGCCGAACTCGCCCGTCACCCGCTACACCTGGGCCGAGACCAGCCGGGCCCTGGAGGCCATCGCCGACACCGCCGAGGGAAGCGACGTCGACGGCATCGTCCTGGAGTACACCAACCCCTGGACAGGTGGACCGGTCATGCCCACCATCAGCTGCCGGATCCAGCGGCTGCGCCCCGGCTTCCAGGGCGCGGGCCGCCGCCACACCGCTTCCACCGTCTTCAGCGTGGTCCGCGGCGAAGGCGCCACCCTCGTAGACGGCAAGCGCCTCGACTGGGCGGAGAACGACACCTTCGCCATCCCGGGCTGGGCCCCCTACCGGCACCTGAACACCTCGAAGTCCGCCGACGCGGTCCTGTTCTCGTACAGCGACGAGCCCGTGATGCAGTCCCTGGGCCTCTACCGCGGCGAGACCGCCGACCCCGGCGCCTGATTACTCCCCCACTTCTCCCATACCATCAAGGAGGCCACGATGCGCCTGGCCCTGTTCGACAAGGGACGCCTCGGCATCGTCGACGGCGACACCGTCACCGACGTGACCGACCAGATCACCCACTCCTCCGTCGGCCCGGCCGGCGTGCTCCAGCACTACATCGAGGCGCTGTCCGACGCCATCGGCCCGGTGCTCGACCCGGCCGTCGGGCGCCGCGTGGCGCTCGCCGACGTCCAGCTAGAGGCCCCCCTGCCGCGCCCGGGCAAGATCATCGGTGCCCCGGTCAACTACCTCGACCACAAGGCCGAGATGGACTACCCCACCTCCATCGCCGACCTGGGCGTGTTCCTGAAGGCCAACTCCTCCGTGATCGGCCCGGACCAGGACATCGTCCTGCCCTACTCCGACATCCGCACCGACCAGGAAGGCGAACTGGCCGTCGTCATCGGCCGCACCGCCTCGCACGTCAGCGCCGACGACGCCCTCGACCACGTCTTCGGCTACACCTGCCTGCTGGACATCACCGTCCGCTCCGGCGAGGACCGCTCCACACGCAAGTCCTTCGACACCTTCACCCCCATCGGCCCCTGGATCGTCACCGCCGACGAGATCGCCGACCCCGACCGGCTGGACCTGCGCTGCGACGTGGCCGGCGAGACCCGGCAGAACACCAACACCGCGTACCTCATCTTCGGCGTGCGCGAGCTGGTCGCCTACGCTTCCTCGGTGATGACCCTGTACCCCGGTGACGTGATCGCCACGGGCACCCCCGCGGGGGTGGGCCCGCTCAGCGACGGGGACCGCGTCGTCGTCGAGATCGAGAAGATCGGCCGGCTCGAAGTCGGGGTGGACGGATCCCGGGCCACCCCGTACGCGTCCCGCCCCGGGCACCGCCGCGGCTGACCCGTCCATGTCCCGCGCGGGGCGGTGCCGGACCAGAAAGGTCGGTCCGGCACCGGCCCCCGTGAGTCCGTTCGAACAGGAGCCAAGGATGAACGGGGCCCTCGACCTGGACCGCTACGCCGGTCACCTGATCCGGCGTGCCGAGCAGGTCCACACGTCGCTCTGGAGCAGGTTCGTCTCCGAGACCGTGACCTCGCAGCAGTTCGCCGTGCTCAACGCCGTGCGGGACAGGGAGGGAATCGACCAGAGCACCGTCGCGCAGCTGACATCGCTGGACAGGTCCACGGCCCACCACATCGTGCGCAGGCTGAGCGACCAGAACCACCTCAGCCGCACGCAGGACCCGGGGGACCGACGGCGGACCCTGCTGGCCCTGACCGACGAGGGAAGGCAACTGCACGCCGCCCTCGCTCCGGCCGCGGAAAGGATCAACGGTGAACTGCTCGCCGTCTTCCCGTACGAGGAGCGGGACGAGGTGCTGCGTGTCCTCTCCCGCCTCGCCCAACGCAGGCCCCTGCGGACCGGCGGCACCGCCTGACGCCCGGGGAGAGGGCGAGCACGCTCTGAGATCAGGGCTGCGGGGTGCTCGACCTGCGGACGACGAGCTCCGGCTGGAGCACGATGCCGGCGTGCTGGTGGCCGCGCTCCGGGTCCGGCGGCTCGATCTCCTGCAGCAGGAGCCCGGCTGCCAGGCGACCGATCTCCGCGGCCGGATGACGCACCGAGGTCAGCGGAATGAGGCTAGCCTCCGCGAACTCGATGTCGTCGTAGCCGACGACGGCGAGGTCATCCGGGACACGCACGCCCGCGTCGAAGGTCGTCTGCATGACGCCGAGGGCCAAGAGGTCGTTCGCGCAGAAAACAGCCGTGGGCCGGGGTGAGAGGCCGAGGAGTCGTGCTCCGGCGTCCCGGCCCGCGCTGACGTCCAGCCTCTCGGCAGGGATGTCGACGATCGCGTCGACGCCCAGCCCCGCCTCCTCCACCGCGCGGGCAAGCCCCTCACGCCGGTCCCGGACCTGCTGCAAATGGCCGGGGCCGTGCACATAAGCGATGCGTCGATGGCCGGCGGCAAGCAGATGCCTACCCGCCAGACTGCCTCCCAGGACGTCGTCAGCAGCCACTGAACAGGCGGTGCGCGTGTCGACCGCTCGGTCGACGACGACGAAGGGGATGTTCGCGCGCCGCAGCGCCTGCCACGGTTGACCGTCAGATGCGACCGGCGCGAACAGGACACCGCGAAGACGCTGCTCGACGAAGAGCGACAGATAGCCCTGCTCGGCCGCGGCGCTCTCGGCACTGTTGCACACCATCACGCCCAGGCCCGCCTCGGCGGCCACCCGTTCGGTTCCTTGAGCGAGGACGGCGAAGAAGGGATTGCCGGTGTCCATGACCAACAGCCCCAACATGCGGCTGTGGCCCGCGCGGAGCTGCCGCGCCGACTCGCTCCGGACGTATCCCAGCAGGTCGATCGCCGCGTGGACACGGGCCCGGATCTCGTGGGAGACACGCTCGGGCCTGTTCAGGACGTTGGAGACCGTCCCCACGGACACGCCCGCCTGGCGCGCCACGTCCTTGATGCCCACCACTGCTGACCATCCGTTCGCATCGATCCGTATGCCCGACATCCTAGGCCGACATCACACCTCTTGAGTGAATCCTTTCACAGAGGATTGCTCGCAGCTTCTTGACCATTCACCGGTTCCGTGTTTCGGTATGGCTGAAACGATTCACGTTGCCGTCGCATATCGCGCGGCCCTGGTTCCGAGGTTGCCCATGACTGTCGTACGGGACGCCGCGAAGGCCGCGCTCAAGGCCCAGCGCATCGAGACCCCCTCCTGGGGCTACGGGAACTCCGGCACCCGCTTCAAGGTGTTCGCGCAGTCCGGCGTCCCGAGGACGCCGTGGGAGAAGCTCGACGACGCATCGAAGGTTCACGAGTTCACCGGTGTCGCGCCCAAGGTCTCCCTACACATCCCGTGGGACCGGGTCGACGACTACGCCGCCCTCGCCGCGTACGCGAAGGAGCGCGGCCTGGAGCTCGGCGCGATCAACTCCAACACCTTCCAGGACGACGACTACCGCCTCGGCAGCGTCTGCCACCCTGACTCGAAGGTACGCCGCAAGGCCGTCGACCACCTGTTGGAGTGTGTCGACATCATGGACGCCACCGGCTCCACGGACCTGAAGCTGTGGTTCGCCGACGGCACCAACTACCCGGGCCAGGACGACATCACCGCCCGCCAGGACCGGCTCGCCGAGTCCCTCGCCGAGGTGTACGCGCGGCTCGGCGAGGACCAGCGGATCCTGCTGGAGTACAAGTTCTTCGAGCCCGCCTTCTACACCACCGACGTGCCGGACTGGGGCACCGCCTACGCCCACTGCCTCAAGCTCGGCCCGAAGGCACAGGTCGTGGTCGACACCGGCCACCACGCGCCGGGCACCAACATCGAGTTCATCGTCGCCCTGCTGCTGCGCGAGGGACGACTCGGCGGCTTCGACTTCAACTCGCGCTTCTACGCGGACGACGACTTGATGGTCGGCTCCGCCGATCCCTTTCAGCTGTTCCGGATCATGCACGAGGTCGCCAAGAACGGTGGGCTGCGAACCGAGACGAACGTGGCCTTCATGCTCGATCAGTGCCACAACATCGAGGCGAAGATCCCAGCCGTCATCCGTTCGGTGATGAACGCCCAGGAAGCCACCGCCAAGGCCCTCCTCGTCGACCGCAACGCGCTCACCGCCTCTCAGGCCGCCGGTGACGTCCTCGCCGCCAACGCGGTGCTCATGGACGCGTACAACACGGACGTCCGCCCCCTGCTGCGGGAAGTCCGCGAAGAACAGGGCCTCCACCCCGACCCCGTCGCCGCCTACGCAGCGTCCGGGTGGCAGGAGCGGATCGCCGCCGAGCGCGTCGGCGGCGAACAGGCCGGCTGGGGCGCCTGAGCACACTGCCCTGCGGACGGCCCACCGGACCCGAACCGCTCTCGCGCCGAGCAGCCGCCCCTCACCTCCTCCCGCCTCGCATCTGAAGGACCGATCTCCATGGCCACGCACCCCGAAGTCGCCGCGCTCCTCGACCGCGCGCGCCGGCTGGGCTCCGACCCCCGCAACACCAACTACGCCGGCGGCAACGCCTCCGCCAAGAGCACCGTCACCGACCCCGTCACCGGCTCGGACACCGAGCTGATGTGGGTGAAGGGCTCCGGCGGCGACCTCGGCACCCTCACCGAAGACGGGCTCGCCGTCCTCCGCCTCGACCGGCTGCGGGCGCTCAAGAACGTCTACCCCGGGGTGGAGCGCGAGGACGAGATGGTCGCCGCCTTCGACTACTGCCTCCACGGCAAGGGCGGTGCCGCTCCGTCCATCGACACCGCCATGCACGGCCTGGTGGACGCCGCCCACGTCGACCACCTCCACCCCGACTCCGGCATCGCCCTCGCCTGTGCCTCCGACGGGGAGAAGCTGACCGCCGACTGCTACGGCGGGAAGGTGGCCTGGGTGCCGTGGCGCCGGCCCGGCTTCCAGCTCGGTCTGGACATCGCGGCGATCAAGGAAGCCCACCCCGAGGCCATCGGTGTGATCCTCGGTGGGCACGGCATCACCGCCTGGGGCGCGAGCGCCGAGGAATGCGAGGTCAACGCCCTGTGGATGATCCGCACCGCGGAGACCTTCCTGGCAAACCGGGGCAAGGAGCAGCCGTTCGGCGCGCCGCTGGAGGGGTACGCGGCGCTGGACGGCAGCGAGCGCCGGGAGCGGGCTGCTGCACTCGCCCCCGTCATCCGGTCCCTGGCCTCGCAGGACCGCCCTCAGGTGGGGCACTTCAACGACTCCGAGGTCGTTCTGGACTTCCTCGCCCACGACCAGCACCCGCGCCTGGCCGCGCTGGGCACCTCATGTCCCGACCACTTCCTGCGCACCAAGGTCCGGCCGCTCGTCCTGGACCTGCCGCCCACGGCCCCGCTGGACGAGGCCGTGTCCCGGCTGCGGGAACTGCACGCGGAGTATCGGGAGGAGTACGCCGGCTACTACGCACGGCATGCCACCGCTGACTCCCCCGCGATGCGCGGCGCGGACCCGGCGATCGTGCTGGTGCCGGGCGTCGGCATGTTCTCCTTCGGCAAGGACAAGCAGACGGCCCGCGTGGCGGGCGAGTTCTACGTCAACGCGATCAACGTGATGCGCGGCGCGGAGGCGGTCTCCTCGTACGCGCCGATCGAGGAGTCGGAGAAGTTCCGCATCGAGTACTGGGAGCTGGAGGAGGCCAAGCTGCGGCGGATGCCGAAGCCGAAGCCCCTCGCCACCCGCGTCGCGCTCGTCACCGGGGCCGGGTCCGGCATCGGAAAGGCGATCTCCCACCGGCTGGTCGCCGAGGGGGCCTGCGTGGTCGTCGCCGACCTGAACGGCGAGAACGCCGCCGCCGTCGCGGAGGAGCTGGGCGGCCCGGACAAGGCCGTCGCGGTGACGGTGGACGTGACGGACGAGGAGCGGATCGCCGCCGCGTTCCGGGAGGCCGTCCTCGCCTTCGGCGGCGTCGACCTCGTCGTCAACAACGCCGGCATCTCCATCTCCAAGCCGCTCCTGGAGACCACCGCCCGCGACTGGGACCTTCAGCACGACATCATGGCCCGCGGCTCCTTCCTCGTCTCCCGCGAGGCCGCCCGGATCATGATCGACCAGAAGCTCGGCGGCGACATCGTCTACATCGCCTCCAAGAACGCGGTCTTCGCCGGGCCGAACAACATCGCCTACTCCGCCACCAAGGCCGACCAGGCCCACCAGGTCCGCCTCCTCGCCGCCGAACTCGGCGAGCACGGCATCCGCGTCAACGGCATCAACCCCGACGGCGTCGTCCGCGGCTCCGGCATCTTCGCCGCCGGCTGGGGCGCCCAGCGCGCCGCCACCTACGGCATCGCGGAGGACAAGCTCGGCGAGTTCTACGCCCAGCGCACCCTCCTCAAGCGCGAAGTCCTCCCCGAACACGTCGCGAACGCCGTCTTCGCCCTCACCGGCGGCGACCTCACCCACACCACCGGCCTGCACGTCCCCGTCGACGCCGGCGTCGCCGCCGCCTTCCTGCGCTGACGGCCCCCTTGACTGCGCCTGGGGCGGGTGACTGACGCACCCGTCCCAGGCGCACCCGCGGACCGGCGGCATGAAGCCGTACGGGAACCGGCCCTGACACCGTGCCCGCCGGGTGCCGCCGGTCCGCCTCTCCTGTCCGATCCCCGACGGGCCACCCGCCCCACAGAGGTATCCACGTGACCACCACTCCACCGTCCTCCGCCTTCGCGTCCGCGTTCGCCGCAGTCGATCTCGGCGCCACCAGCGGACGGGTGATCGTCGGCCGCGTGGGCCCGGACAACCTCGATCTCACCGAGGTCCACCGCTTCCCCAACACGCCCGTGCGGCTGCCGGACGGCCTGCGCTGGGACGTCCTGGCCCTCTTCCAAGGCACCCTCGACGGACTACGTGAAGCCGCCCGCTCCGGCGGCGTCGCCTCCGTCGGCATCGACACCTGGGCCGTCGACTACGGAATCCTCGACACGGACGGAGCCCTGCTCGGCCTGCCGTACCACTACCGCGACGACCGGACCGACGGAGCCGCCGCCCGTGTCTGGGCCGAAGTCGGCGCCGAGGAGCTCTACGGCATCACGGGCCTGCAACACCTGCCGTTCAACACGGTCTTCCAGCTCGCCGCGAGCGCGGGCACCGCCCAGCACGCTGCCGCCCGCACCCTGCTCCTCGTCCCGGACCTGCTGATCCACTGGCTGACCGGCTCGATCGGAGCCGAGAAGACCAACGCCTCCACCACCGGCCTCTTCGACGCCCGCACCGGCACCTGGTCCAAGGACCTCCTGAGCCGGCTCTCCCTCGACCCCACTCTGTTCCCGCCGCTCCGCGCCCCCGGCGACCCGGCCGGCACCCTGCTTCCCCACATCGCCGCGTACACCGGCCTCGACCCGCGCACCCCCGTGACGACGGTCGCCTCGCACGACACCGCCTCCGCGGTCGCCGCCGTGCCCGCGACGGAGCCCAACTTCGCGTACATCTCCTGCGGGACCTGGTCGCTGGCCGGCCTGGAACTGGACGCCCCGGTGCTGAGCGAGGAGTCCCGGGCGGCGAACTTCACCAACGAGCGCGGCATCGACGGCACGATCCGCTACCTGCGCAACATCATGGGCATGTGGCTCCTGGAGGAGTGCCGGCGCACCTGGGAGAAAAGGAACCTCCCCACGCACATCCCGACGCTCCTCGCCGACGCGGCCCGCGCCGAGCCCTTCGCCTCGCTCGTCGACCCGGACGCCCCTGAGTTCCTCGCTCCCGGCGACATGCCAGCCCGCATCCGGGACTACTGCGTCCGCACCGGGCAGCGTGTTCCCGGCAGCCAGGGCGCGGTGGTGCGCTGCATCCTGGAAAGCCTGGCGCTCGCCCACCGCAGCGCCCTGCGGCAGGCCGCCGAGCTCGCCGACCGGGACATCACCCGCGTTCACCTCGTCGGCGGCGGATCGCGCAACGACCTGCTCTGCCAGCTCACCGCAGACGCCACCGGCCTGCCCGTCGTCGCCGGCCCCACCGAGGCCACCGCGCTGGGCAACATCCTCGTTCAGGCCCGCGCCGTCGGCCTGGTCGGCGACCTCGCCGACATGCGCCGCCTGATCGCCTCCACCCAGTACCTGCGGCACTACACCCCCCAGGGCGACACCGCCGCCTGGGAAGCGGCCGCCGCCCGACTCGCCCCCGCCCCGAGGAACCGCTGATGCGTGTCGCTCTCTTCGCCACCTGCGTCAACGACGCGCTCTACCCCTCAACGGCCGTCGCGACCGTCCGGCTTCTCGAACGCCTCGGTGTCGTCGTGGACTTCCCGGCGGCGCAGACCTGCTGCGGGCAGCCCCAGTTCAATACCGGCTACCGGCGGGAGACCGAACCGTTGGTCCACCGCATGGCCCGGGCCTTCGAGGACTACGAACACGTCGTCACCCCGTCCGGCTCCTGCGTCGCCATGATCCGCGACAACTACCCGCGGATCGGCAGCAAGGCACGGGCCGAAGGACGCGGTGACACCCTCGCGCAGGCGTCGGACTCCCTGGTTCCCCGGACATACGAACTGACGGAGTTCCTTGTCGACGTGCTGGGCGTGACCGACGTCGGCGCGTACTTCCCGCACAAGGTCACGTACCACCCGTCCTGTCACGGGCTGCGAATGCTCGGCCTCGGCGCCCGGCCGCGTCTGCTCCTGGAGGCGGTGAAGGGCCTCGAACTGGTAGAGCTTCCGGGGGCGGAGGAGTGCTGCGGCTTCGGCGGCACTTTCGCCGTGAAGAACCCCGATGTGTCGACAGCCATGGGCGCCGACAAGATTCACCACTCACTGTCCACCGGCGCCGACTTCCTGTGCGGCGCCGACAACTCCTGCCTGATGCACCTCGGCGGGATGCTGCGCCGCCAGGACGCCCCGCAGCGAGCCCTGCACCTCGCAGAGATCCTCGCGAGCACGGAAGAGGAGCCCTTCGAATGAGCGGGACCTTCATCGGCATGCCGGCCTTCCCGAAGGCCGCACACGAGGCCGTACGCAATGCCACCCTGCGCGCGAACCTGCGCCACGCCACCCACACGATCCGCGACAAGCGGGCGGTCGCCGTGGCCGAGCTGGCGGACTGGGCAGAGCTCCGCGAAGCGGGTAAGCAGATCAAGACCGAGACCCTGCGCAACCTGGACACCTACCTCGTGCAGCTGGAGGAGACGGTGACGGCGGCCGACGGCACCGTGCACTGGGCGGCGGACGCCGCGGAGGCGAACCGGATCGTCACCGAGCTGGTAAAGGCGACCGGCGAGAGGGAGGTCGTCAAGGTCAAGTCGATGGCCACGCAGGAGATCGGCCTCAACGAGCACCTGGAGGCGGAGGGCATCCGGGCCTACGAGACCGACCTCGCCGAGCTGATCGTGCAGCTCGGCGACGACCGGCCCTCACACATCCTCGTCCCCGCGATCCACCGCAACCGGGGCGAGATCCGCGACATCTTCCGTGCGGAGATGGGCCGTTGGGGCCGTCCTGCGCCGGAGGGCCTGTCCGACGAGCCGGCCGAGCTCGCAGAGGCGGCCCGGCTGCACCTGCGGGAGAAGTTCCTGCGGGCCAAGGTCGGGATCTCCGGGGCGAACTTCATGGTCGCCGAGACCGGCACCCTCGTCGTCGTCGAGTCCGAGGGCAACGGCCGCATGTGCCTCACCCTCCCCGAGACTCTGATCTCCGTCGTCGGCATCGAGAAGGTCGTGCCCACCTGGCGGGACCTGGAGGTCTTCTTCCAGACGCTGCCCCGCTCCTCCACCGCCGAGCGGATGAACCCGTACACGAGCACGTGGACGGGGACGACCGACGGGGATGGCCCGACGGCCTTCCACCTGGTCCTCCTCGACAACGGGCGCACCGACGCCCTCGCCGACGAGGTCGGCCGGCAGGCACTGCGCTGCATCCGCTGCTCCGCCTGCCTCAACGTATGCCCGGTGTACGAGCGGGCGGGCGGGCACGCGTACGGCTCCGTCTACCCCGGCCCGATCGGCGCGATCCTCACCCCGCAGCTGCGCGGCACCTCCAGCGAGGTCGACGCCTCTCTCCCCTACGCCTCCTCGCTCTGCGGCGCCTGCTACGACGTCTGCCCGGTGGCCATCGACATCCCCGAAGTCCTCGTCCATCTCCGCGAGAAGGTCGCCGATGACGGCGGCAAGGGACACCGCCTGGAGAAGGCCACCGTCAAGGCGGCGACCTGGGCACTCAACCACCCTGGCGTCCTCACAGCAGGTGAGCGCATCGCGTCGAAGACACGCGCGCTGCACCCGAAAAAGCTGCCCGGACCGGGCGCGGGCCAGTGGACAGAGAGCCGCGACCTGCCCGGGATGCCGGCTGAACCGTTCCGCGACTGGTGGAAGAAGAACCGCACAGGAGAGCACTCATGAGCCGAAACTCCCGCGAGCAGATCCTGAACCGCATCCGAGCCGCGCTCGCCACAGCGTCTGCCGCCCAGGAACCGGAACGCGAGTACCTCGCCACCCACACCCCCGACGACCCAGCCGTGGTCCTCGATCTCCTCCACGAGAACCTCGCCGATTACCGTGCGATCGTGCACCGCGCCACGGAAGCCGAAATCCCGGCCCTCATCACAGAACTCCTCGACCGGCACGGCGCCCGCACGGTCGCCGTCCCCCGCGGCCTGCCCGCCACCTGGCTCTCCGCGACGACAGCGGAGCAGCGCCACGACACGGACACCGCGCTCACTCCGCACGACCTGGACACCACCGATGCCGTCGTCACCGGTTGCGCCCTGGCGATCGCCGAGACCGGGACGATCGTCCTGGACGCCGGCCCCGGCCAAGGCCGTCGCGCCCTCACTCTCGTACCGGACCTGCACATCTGCGTCGTACGCGCCCTCAGCCAGACCGTCGCCTCCGTGCCCCAGGCGCTGCCGCGCCTTGACCCGACTCGCCCACTGACCTGGATCTCAGGGCCCTCCGCCACCAGTGACATCGAGCTTGACCGTGTCGAAGGTGTCCACGGTCCCCGCACCCTCCAGGTGGTGCTCCTCACCAATGCTTAGCACCCCCAAGGAGGGCCGCCCAGACCTGCACCGGCGATCTGCTCTCTATCGAGGCACCGACAACTCGGGAATCGCACTCCTCTGCGCCCAGGCAGAGGCTCCTGCAACCTCGAAATCAACTACAACCACGCTGCCCGACCAGCACCCGAAAGGCGCTGATCGGTTACGAGTACCGACCGCTGAGCGAGCCGGTGTACTCCGCAGGGCTCGGTGAGCGGGGGCTGGCCGGCACCCGGCTCCTGGACCAGGCCGCCGCCGACCACCCCCGGGTCCGCAAGGTCTGGGTAGACGGCGGCTATCGCCAGCACCTCGTCGAACATGCCGCCACCCTCGGCATCGACATGGAAATCACCGCCCGCAAGCCCGGGACAGCTCCACCGCCGCCTGGCCCGCGACTACGAGACCCTTCACACCCGCTCCGAAGCCGTGATCCACATCGCCATGACCGACCTCATGGCCCGCCGCATCACCAGCGAGAACACCATCTCCTGGCGCGACCCGAGGAAGCCCACCAAACGGACCATCCCGGGATGAACAACAGACGAAAGCGACCTGTCAGGCGAGAACAACCGAGTAGCTGTCCAGGGTGACCCAGGTGATGTCGTTGGCGGTGGTACCGCCGAACACGGTGATTTTTCCGGAGGTGTTGACCTCTACGCGGCAGGAGTTGATGCCGAGGGAGTTGTTGCGCGGACAGACTCCGCGCATCAGCTTCGGCACCGTTATCGCCGCCGGCAGGCTGCCGACCACGGTGTCACCTGTGAATGCACAGGTGAATCCGCCGCGCATCTGCAGGAAATCCGTACCCGCGATCCTCACGACTCGGGCGGCCGGGACATCTGCGGCGGCGGTGACTCCCGCTCCCAGAACGAGCGGCTGCCAGTCGTGGACGACGCTGATGCCGCCGGGGACGTCGGCCGCGGAAGCGGAAGTTGCGAGCATAGGGGCGCCGACCACTGCCGTGGGGACGGCGAGGGCGGCGGTGAGCAGTGCGCGGCGGCTGGTGTGGCTATGGGGCATGGCTGGTCCTCCAGGATCGTACGAATGGTTGGCGAGTGTGCGGGTGCGATGGCAGGCTGTCAGCTCCAGGCTGCCGAGAAGTTGTCGAGGCCGATCCAGGAGATCCTGTTGTCGGCGGTGGGACCGAAGACGGAGAGTTTGCCGTCGGCGTTGGCCTCCACCCGGCAGACGCAGCGGCCGTCGTGATTGTTGCGGGTGGCGTTGGCCCTGACCGTGCGGCTGGGGGTCAGCGGCGGCGGGAGCTGGGCGAAGGGGCCTTCGGCGGTGATGTCGCAGTCGAAGCCGCCGCGAAGCTGGAGGTAGGTGGTCCCGGCCAGGTCCACCAGGCGTCCGCGAGGGCTCATCAGACCCGTCTGCGGGGTTGCTCCGGAGACGCCCGTGATGGCGGTCCAGTCCGTCAGCAGCTTCACGCCCTGTACCGGAGCGTCCGTCGACAGGAAACAGATCGTCTCCTCGCGCGGGGTGGTGTGGCTGCCGCTGAAACCGAACAGCAGACGCGCCTCATCGCCCATCGGCTCGATACACAGGCCCTCCGGCTCCCGACGGTCCAGTCCGGGCACGGCGGTGATGTGCTGGGGTCCCGCGGCGACGGAGCCGTCCGTCCAGGACAGGGCGGTGAGGTGGGCATTGTTCGCATTCGGGCTGCCCGTGTAGACGTAGAGATACTCACCGAGCGACGCGAACCCCTGGGGGGTGGGGGTGTCGTAGTCCGCGAAGAACTCCCCACTGCCCATACGTAGCTTGATCGTTCTCGTCGCGGTCCAGGTGACATCGCCGGTGACCGGGGCAATGGGGTACTGGCTGAAGAAGACCTCCTTAGCGCTGTTGATGTATCGGATGGTGAGGCGGTTGTAGACGGGATCGACGTTCGGGGACGTCTGCGTGGCGTCCGGCGTGGGGCGAAAGGGCGCCGAGACTTCGGGCGAGGTCATGGTGAACGTCTGCCCGGGACGGTAGGGGACCCGGGCCACGCGGGTACCGTAGTCACCGGACATCGGCCCTGCGTCCGTCCAGAGATGGGTCGTGCCATCGATGTGCTGCGCGCCTATCTGGTTCCCGTGGCCGAAACCAGTGAGGTGCATATTGTCGATCGGCCGCCCGGTCTTGCGGTCGATGCGGTAGACGCACAGGTTCCCGTCCGACAGCGCGCCCCGTACCTGCACCACGAAGAGCTCGTGCGTGACCGGGTCGACCGCCATGGCCTGCCCCGCCCGCGTATGTGTCTCATGGTTCAGCGGCGTACCGCTGAGAATGCGGCCCCAGGGGCCAGCCAGGTCTATGAGTTCAGAATGTGCCACGAGGAAGGTCCCTCCCTTGCGGTCCCGCGTGGACCGCACGACAAGATCGTATGCCGTACAGATCCGACACCTGGGGTCACACTGCCGACTACCGTCGCGCGCCCACGATGGCGCGAAAGTACAGCCCTTGGCCTATCTCGGCTTCCAAGCGTCGGCCTGAGACGATCGTTCGTCGATCGTCGGATAGAGGTTCCGACGCCCACCTTCGCGAAGAAGTCCTCCATCAGCGCCCTTCCCCTGCAGCTGTCCTTGGATGTCCTGCCCATCCTCCCGGCGCCAGAGCCCGCGGACAGCCGGTCAGGTCGCCGCGATTACACCGGTCAGGGAGTGTCGCCGGTGTACTGGAAGCGGCAGACGATTCCCGGGCCCGGTTCGCGGGGATCGCCGGGGCGCGGGTCGTACAGCGCGCGGCTGCCGGGCCACTTCGACAGCTCGGTGGTCAGGGCGGCGCCGTCGTCGACCTCCTCCGGCAACCAGCCGTGGATGTCCAGCAGGAGGCCGTCCAGCGGGCCGCCGATGAGTTCGGCGTGGGTCCGGTCCGGCCGCGGGCCCGGGTCGGGGTCATCGTGGTCGCGGCCGTAGACCCGGCCGCGCAGCAGCTGCTCGTCACCGTTCATACCGGTCAGCCTCCCAGGCACCACCGACAGCCGGAGTGCGTCGGGCACGGACCGCCTGCGCACTGGGAGGATGAGGCACGAGGCAGTGAACCCTTGATCTTGTTCGGATCAGGGGGCCCGACTGGCCTTCCGAAGGGTCAGGCGCAGGGGAGCCGTTCCGGAACGTTCCACTCCAGCTGGACCCCACCGCGTATCTGCTCGACGAGCTGGGAGACCTGGGTGGCCCTCACCTCCCTCTGCGTGTAGTGCAGCAGGGCACGGTACGTCCAGTAGAAGAGCTGTCCGTCCGTCATCGTGTCCGCCTCCTCCTGGAGCCGGTCGAGTCGCCGTGCGGTCTCGGCAGCACGACGCAACGCCGCGTCTGCGAGCACTCCGCCGACGAACCCGTCCTGGACGTGGAGACCTTCCTCGAGGATCTTCACGGTGCCGTTCCTTTCCCCTCGGTCTCCGGCCCGTCTTCGCGGTGAAGACGTACGTGCCGGAGCTGAGTGCCCGGGAACGTACGACACCGCCACGCCTACCGTCGCGTCCTGTCCGGCCCCGGTCGTCGCAGAACCCAGTCCCCTGGGCAAGCCGTCCAGACGGGAGGCTTGCCCGAGTCCATCTCCGGCATACCCACCCCGCTGGGAGAGGGGCTTGACCGGTCCGGAACGGAATCGCGAGAACCAGTTGCCGCCGCTCAGCGGCCGGCGCCTCCATGTCCGGGGCCGGGCTGCTCGGGACGCTGTCCGTGCTGCTGGTCCTCGAGGACCGGCTTGGGAGCGGGATCTTCGGGACGACCGGAGTAGCGCTCGCGGAGTGCCTTGCCGCGTGTGGTCATCTCCTCGATGCGGGCCTGGATGCTGCTCACCTGCTCGGCGGTCAGGTCCTGCGTACCCTTCCTGGCACACGCCTCCTGGAACGCCCGCAGCGCCCTCATGTAGTCCGCTGGCTCGCCCTCAGCCTTCGGCTCCTCGGCATCGGCATCGGTGTCGGTGTCGGGGAAGGGGAGGAGGAGTTGCTCGGGCATCGCGGCCTGCTGGTGCGCGGTGACGCCGTCGTAGTACCGGGCGCGTCCCATACGGCGGGCGGTGCGCAGCTCGCGGGTGAGGGCGGTGGAGACGATGCCCGCGCGGTCGTAGCGCGGCGGTATACGGGGGATGTCCCACTCCCCCGGCTCCACCGGCAGGGCCGGGGCACCCGCGGTGGTGAGGTCGGCCGGAGGCCGGTGGTCGGCGTCGGGGCCTGGCTCCGGTGAGCGTCGGCGGGTGTGGGTCGGGTCGGGGTGGGCCCAGCGGGCGGTGTAGAGGCGGTAGTCCGCCAGCAGGCCGCGTACGGTTTTCGGCTCGCTGATGTCCAGGCAGTGCGAAGCGATGGCGGCGTTCACGGTCTGCTCGTCCAGGCCGGGTCCGCGGCGGCGGCCGCGCTGGACCAGGGCGAGGAAGCGGCGGGCCTCGGCGAGCAGGTGGCGGCGGTGGAAGTACCCGTTGTCGCTCATCACGAACACCATCGCGGCGACACCGAGGGCCGCCTGGGCGACGTCCAGGCTCTCGGCAACGCGGGCTCGGATCGCGGCGGCCGCGGCCCGGGCCCGCTCCAGCAGCGTGTCGACGAGGTGGGCGGCATCCCCGAGGAACGCCTCGCGCTCGCCTCCCAGTCGGCGCGGAGCTGGGCGAGGGAGCGGGCCTTGGGCTTCGGCGGGCGGGTCTTGCGGGCGGCGATCCGGTCCAGTTTTGTGCGGGCCTTCTCGGAGACGACGGGCGCGAACTTGAGGTTGCCGTCCTCGTCGACCGCGGTGACGTACTCGTGCTCCAGCTCCTGGCGGCACAGGTCGATATCCCGGCCGCGCTGGGACATCCAGCCGATCAGTTCGTGCGGTACTCCGGCTATCTCCATCACCGGTCGGCGCCCGGCGCTGACGGTGCGCGGCTCGGACGCCAGGCCCAGCGGCTCGCACACCTCGGCCATCAGCAGTTCGTTGTAGAGAGAGGAGGCCGCGACGGTGTTCTCGTAGAGGACCGTGGAGTGGACCGCGCCCCACTTCCTGTCCGGGCGAAGGCCCCGCAGGGACACAAGGACGTGGTCGTGGAGCAGCGGGGTGCCGGCTCTCGACTGGTAGTGGCGGAAGCGGGCGGCGGCCGGGCCGTGGACGGGCCGGGTGAGGTAACGGCCTTGGGCGCCGGTGCGGAGGGTCGAGGCGTTGTCCTCGATCCAGGTGAGGACGGTCTCGATCGCCCGCTCGTGCGCGGCCTCGATCAGCAGCCGTGTTTCCTCGTCGCCCAGCGCCCACGCCAGCTGCACCGTCGGCTGCGGGCGGAAAACCAGGTCCATCCCCGTGACCTCCACGGCCCGACCCAGTGCCCCGGCCCCCGCCAAACGGCTGCCGGCTCCTTCCCGACGGCGAGTTGCTCGGCGACGAGCCGGTCGGCGTGCGGGTGCCGGCCTTCACCGAACAGGTGGCACAGCTCGTCCTCGGTGACGATCTCCCCGGCGCGCAGGCCGACGTCGGCCAGGCCGCGCCCCATCCACCGGCCGGGCGGGACACCCGCCTGCGCCTGAGCCGTGACGAGCGGTGTACGGGCGGGGCGGAGGCTGTCGCCGACGGCGACCTCACGCTTGAAGTAGCGGTGCATCTGCCCGCGCTTGATCGGCCTGATATCCATCATGACGACCACGTCACACCGCTCTGACCTGCAAGGAAAGGCCGATCCAGTGCACGTCCCGGCATGCGGGAAGAGGTATTCGACTTTCTCGGCCGCGTCCCGCCGGGCGGGAAGTGGCCCCGGCCGCCGGAAGTGTCATCGCTCTCCGGCACCGCCCCAACCCGGTAACTGACACCCATCAGCAACCAGCACGTGTCCTGTAGCGGCTGCCCTTGCATAGGTCAGTTGGATCTTGCAACTGCGTTGCGCGAACTGGAGCGACCGGGTGAGAGTTCGATGTCCGCTGCCGCTCGGAGGACCAGCCTCCGGCCCACGCGGTGTCGGCGGTCACCAGCTCGAACCCGGCGAGCAGGCCGCCGATGAGGCGGATGGTCACTCCGGTGGCTCCCTCCGGCGGGACTTTCCCACCTCCCCCCCCTGGGGCGGCCCGGTACCGGCAGGCCAGCACCGGGAAGCTGACGACTTCGCGCGTCGCCGACGACTGGCGGCGGAAGGCACGGCGGCACCTGCGCGGCATGCTGCCGCTCCGGGCGCGGTCGGCCTCACCGCATTTGTGCGACCCGGGTCACCGGCGCGGCCGCCGCCGCAGTCGCAGGAGCGTCGCGGTCAGCTCGGGCAGCTCCTTCACCACGGCGACGGTGTCGGTCCGGTGGGCGCGGAACAGCGCCGCCACGCACACGAGGGACGCGCACAGGATGCCGAACGCGATGACGAGCAGCGGCAGCAGGAACAGCGGGTCGATGGGCATGGGTGTCCTCCCAGTGTTCGAAAAGGGGTCCGCCCGTCCCCGATGGGGGGCGGGCGGACAGCGTTGGACGACCGCCGGGGGAGCCCGCATGTCCTCCGCCCCGCTCACCGGGGCGGATCGGAAAGGGCCGGGCGGCGGCATTGAGGTGAGAGGGAGTCGAACGCCCGATGCCTCTCCACTTAGTTATGGGGGGCGTGTGACGCGGCAGCGATCATGAGACCTGCCCAGGAGGGTTCGACTGGCGGGAAGACGGCCGTTGGACCGGCTCCATCGCCGGCTTGCCCACCACGCCGGGAAGGGCTTGCTCAGGTCAGCAGTGGAAGTACGAGAACCCGCGGCCGGCCTTCTGCTGGGCAGGACCTGGCCCTCCTCCTGCTGCCCGGGCCCAGCCGACCATGCCTGCTCTATTTCGTCCTTCGCCCGCCGGTCGCAGTCCCCGCACAGACCCGGCAGGGCGCGGACGGCTTTCGGGCGCCTACGCGGCATCGCCCTTTCTGATCGTCATGACGTCACCCTGATCACCGCGCAGCTATCGGGCGCTCTTGTCGTATCCAGTCTTGTAACACAGGGGGTCAAACCTGACACGCTTCGCCGCCATCGCGATCGGCGACAGCAGCAGCAACAGCGAGATTGCTTCGGACCGTTTCCGTCAGCGGATGGTCCTCACCCAGCACGCGCACCGCGTCGGTGAGGGTCTGTTCGTACAGCTCGATGGCCCGGCCCAGGTCCCCGGCCGACCGGTAGGCGTAAGCGAGGTTGTTACGGGAGGCCAGGGTGGAGGGGTGGTCCTCACCCAAAACACGGACCCGATCGGCGAGTGTCTGCTCGTACAGGGTGGCTGCCCGGCCCAGGTCCCCAGCCGACTCATAGGCGGCGGCAAGGTTGTTGCGGGAGGTCAGGGTGTCAGGATGGTCCTCACCCAGCACACGGACCCGATCGGCGAGCGTCTGCTCGTGCAGAGGCACGGCGCGGCCAAGGTCCCCCGCCGACTCGTACGTGGCCGCGAGGTTGTTGCGGGAGGTCAGGGTGTCGGGGTGGTCCTCACCCAGCACACGGACCCGGTCGGCGAGCGTCTGCTCGTGTAGGGAGATGGCCCGGTCCAAGTCCCCCGCCGACTTGTACGTGGAGGCAAGGTTGTTGCGGGAGGTCAGGGTGTCGGGGTGGTCCCCGCCCAGAACCCGAACCATGTCAGCGAGGGTCTGCTCGAACAGGGGGATCGCCCGGCCAAGGTCCCCCGCCTCCCGGTAGGTGTAGGCGAGGTTGTTGCGGGAGGTGAGGGTGTCGGGGTGGTCCTCACCCAGCACACGCTCGGAATCGGCGAGGTTCTGCTCGTACAGGGGGATCGCCCGGCCAATGTCCCCCACCGCCTGGTAGGCGGCGGTGAGGTTGTTGCGGGAGCTGAGTGTGTCGGGGTGGTCCTCGCCCAGCACACGGACCCGGTCGGCGAGCGTCTGCTCGTACAGGGGCACGGCGCGGCCCAGGTCCCCCGCCGACTTGTAGGCGGCGGCAAGGTTGCTGCGGGAGATCAGGGTGGAGGGATGGTCCTCACCCAGCACACGGACCCGGTCGGCGAGCGTCTGCTCGTACAGGGGCACGGCGCGGCCCAGGTCCCCCGCCGACTTGTACGCGAAGGCGAGGTTGTTGCGGGAGATCAGGGTGGAGGGATGGTCCTCACCCAGCACACGGACCCGGTCGGCGAGCGTCTGCTCGTGTAGGGAGATGGCACGGCCCAAGTCCCCCACCGACTTGTACGCGAAGGCGAGGCTGGTGCGGCAGGTCAGGGTGTCGGGGTGGTCGGTTCCCAGCAGCCGCTCGGTGTCGGCGAGGGCACGCTGGAGGTAGCTGGTCGCGCGGGTGAGATGGCCCTGGTGTTCGAGGAAGATCCCAGTGTTGTTGAGGATGCTCGCGGTGGTGACGGTGGTGTCGGGGGGTGCATGGTCGGCCAGGGCGTCGATGTGGGGGAGCAGCGCACGCCAGGCGGGCCAAGTCTCGGGGTTGTCCCAGGTCGCGGGCAGGCCTGAGTGCAGTCGGGTGGTGGCGTGGGCGCAGGCACTGTCGACAAGTTGGGGGGTGCGGTGGGGGTCGTCGGGGTCGATGGTGCGAGCGAGGGCTTGGACGAGCCGGTGGACGGCCAGGGTGTCGGTGGCGGGGTCGGGTGTCACCAGGCTGTAGGCCGTCAGGAGGCCGAGTGCGGCCTGCAGCGTCGGCGGGTCGGCCAGGCCGTCCAGGAGGGTGACGGGGATCTGCTCGGGGGCGTACCAGGCCAGGATCCGGAGCAGGTCTGCGGCCAGGGGCTCGCGTTCGGTGATCTGGTTGAGGGTGATGTGCCAGATCCGGGCGATGGTGCGCTCGGGTGAGGTGACGCCGACGGCGCCTTGCTGGTACATCGCTGCCGGGTACTGACGGAGCATGGCGAGGTAGGCGCGGGGTGTGGTGAGTGGGCTCTGCGCCAGGTAGGCGGCTGCCTGTTCAACGGCCAGGGGCAGGTGGCCGAGTTCGGCGCACAGTTCGGCGGCGCCGTCCAGGTCCCGGGGGCCTGCCGCGGTGGTGATGCGGGTGAGGAGGTCCAGGGCTTCGGTCTCGTCCAGGACGTCCAGGCGTACCACGGTGGGGATGCCGTGCCAGGGGGTGGAGAGGCGGCTGGTGATCAGGAAGCGTCCCCGCGTCCCGGCGCGAGCAAGGAGCGGGGTGATGTCGGCGGGGTCGTTGACGTTGTCCAGGATCAGCAGCCAGCCGGTATGGCTGGCCAGCCACTGCATGGCCCACTCCGCCAACGCCTCGATCGGCAGGACGCCGGAAAGGGCCGGCTGCAGGGCTCCGGCGAGATCGGCCAGTCCCTCCTGCACACCGGCGGGACTGTCGGCCGTGATCCATCGGACCGGGGCGCTGCCGTGGGCGCGGGTGGCCGCCCAGTGCGCGGCCAGGGTGCTCTTCCCGATCCCGCCCAGCCCCGCCACCGCCTGCACCACCGCCCCACCCGGGCCGGCAAGCGCCGAATCCAGCCGCTCCAGCTCGCGGGTACGGCCGACGAACAGGCCAGGACGTACCGCCAGCGTGTCCAGCCCAGCCGGAGTGCTTACCTCGGCAGGCGGCCGCAGCGCCTCGGCTGGCAGGGAAACCGCCCGGGCGTGGTCCCCGGTCAGCACGGGCCCATAGCTGTTTCGCCCGATCGCGACAGCCCGCTCGGCACTCGCCTCCACCCGCGAACCGGGACCGGAGGCGGGCGGCTCCGGATGCTCCCCGGTACTGCGGAAAGGCCACTTCACGAGTTCGGGCTTCCGGGCCGGGCACCGGTGGAGAGCAGGCCGGAGCTGTTCCCACCGATGGCGATCGACGCCACCACCCACCTTTGGTTCCACCCCATGCCGTCCCCAACCTCGCCAACCATCCGTGTCCACCCCCACCATCGCAGCAACACCCCGACTGCGAATGACGTTGACACTGAACCAGGCCAGTCGCCATCGCGTCGAACGCCTCTCTACGCACCGACCGGTCGTGCTGCGCACGGTCACATTCATTCAGAGCCGCGAAGTAGCCATGCCAGACGTGCGCGGGTTAGTGCGGGTCGACTTCACAGGAGGACCGTCGGTGTGCTCGTGCCCTGCCGGCCGAGCGCACGGGGTGACGCCGAAGGGGTTGCGGGCAAACCCGTTGCAGACTCGGACGGGCTCCTTCGACGTGGCTCGGGGAACAGCCGACGCGAGGCGGCCGCGGCGGAGCTCGGCCAGGACGTCGGGGTAGCGACGGCCGGAGGCACGGGCGCGATCACGGGCGCTGCGCTTGAAGTGGTCGCTGCCGGTCTTGGTCATGGTCGTCTCCACGGCGGGATCCCACGCTTCCCGCCGGACGTCACATGAAGGCTGCCGGGCAGGACGATGAATCAGTTCTCTGCGCGGGACCCGGTATCGGTCCTGGTCCGGCGGTGCTGCCCTCGTGCGGCGTGGGCGCGGGGCGGCGGCGGAAACGGCGGTTCGCGGCATGCCGTGTCGTGCAGAACCACGGTACCGGCTCCCACCGACAGCACGGCGCGTCTCCACTGAATCGACGGCCCCGCCCCGTGTCGGCTCCTCATGGCAGGATCCGCCCTACGAGTGACTGGGGGATCGCCCTCATCGCCGCGGTGTCGGCTGCGGGAGCGCTCAGCGCCTCAGAACGAAATGCGCCATGACCGACGGTCTCGGCCAGTTCCGTGCCCGAG
This sequence comes from Streptomyces sp. NPDC029956, assembly GCF_055574655.1. Taxonomy (NCBI): domain Bacteria; kingdom Bacillati; phylum Actinomycetota; class Actinomycetes; order Kitasatosporales; family Streptomycetaceae; genus Streptomyces; species Streptomyces sp. NPDC029956. The sequence goes on from NZ_JBVHZJ010000033.1 coordinate 60,889, forward strand.
CATTGTGGACACCGGGGCACGACACGGACGATCCCACCATGGCGATGTGGGAGACGATCCTCGCGACGGTCACCGGCCTCAGCGGAGCCGGGCTGGGCGCGGCTGGTGCCCTCTGGGTGCAACGGGCGAAACGCCGTGACGATGTCGCCATGGCCGAATGGGCAGCGCACCGAGTGATCGACAAGCTGGCTCTGGAGAATGTTGATCTTCGCCAGGCGTCCTGTCCGGCTGCCTCGCCTGTTCGCTGTACTGGACGCCGACCTCGACTGCCGCCGATGGCGGGCGGTCACAGGACCAGGACCACGTCCCGGCACACGTACCCGGTTGTCGGCGAGTAGACCTCCACCGTCCATCGTCCGGGGCCGGACTGCAGCTCGGCTCGGAAGGCGCCGTCACCGCACGGCGCCATCTCCACGTCCTCCCCATGCGTGCCGTCCTCGGCCAATCGGCGAACCCGGAGCCGCATGGCGGCGTCGGCATCGGTCGCCCACACCTCGAACGATTCGCCTGCCACGGCGACGTCGGGCAGTTCGACGCCGACGGGGTGGTCGGAGCTGAGTAGCCGGGCGAGCGGCATGTCGTGGCAGATGCGCCTGAGTTGCTCGACGGCCCCCTCGGCGTTGACGAGGTCTGCATGCCTGCTGTCTAGCCACAGCGCGCGGCCCAGAGAGCTCCACTCAGGCGGGATCTGCGCGAAGGCCGCCACCGTGCCGTCCCCACGGTACGTGAGGGACCGGTCGTCGGGGTCGACGGATCCCGTGAAGTCGGAGTGGAACGTCAACCTGCCCTTCGCGGAGAAGGACACCGCCTGATCGGTGCGGTGTCTGTCGCCGCCGAAGGCGTGCAGAGCGTAGCGGTCCCGTCCGTATTGTTCGTCGTTGATTCGGACAGCCATCCGGATCTCTTCGAAGAAGGCGAACGAATCCTCGATCGTCCGGCGGTCGATCCCCTCGACCGGCACTCGATTGGCAAGCCGGGTCCTGCCCTCCTCAGGGTCGAGCACCACCCGATACGTCGGGATCAGCTGCCCCAGCGAGGGGTACGTCGAACAGACCTCGTGGACCCACTCGTTGAGCGGTCCAGGTACCCAGCGCGCTCGGCCGGTCAGGAACCTCAGCGCCTTCACGCTCCCCGAGTAGGGTGTGCCCAGCGTCGTGACCGACCGGGTGTTCCTCCATCCGCCGACAACCTCGGTGTAGTATCGCACGACGAGGCCGCCCATCGAGCGGCACACGAAGACCACCTTTGCGTGGCGCGCGCCCGGATGAAGTCCGGGGTCGGCCGTCGTCCGCCAGCGCTCCAGCCGCTCCTCGACGAACCGCTCCAGCTTCGCGGCCGTGTTGCGGTTGCTGAGGCGCCAGTCGTACGGGAAGACGGCGAACTGCTCCTGCGTGAGATCGAGGCTCTGCCGGAGGCCGGCGAAGCCGGTGTCGGAGACCAGGCCGGGCAGCAGGCGGGCGCTGGGGATCACGCGCCCCACATCCAGGGCGTGGGGCGGTTCCGGGTCGGCGTCCCCGATGCCCTCCTGGAGCCTGAGCACCTCCTTCGTCCTTCTCGGCCCGAGGACGCCTCCGAGCGTCTGGAGGGACACGTCCCAGACGTCGAGCCCGTCCCGGGTGAGGGCCGTGCCCATGATGCCGGGGACCAGGACGACGAAGTCGTCTCTCACGAGACGCTCTCCTCTCTCCTCGGGGCGGAAGCAGGCCCGCGCTGTCTGCCCACCCGGGGCGCTGCCACGTCCTCCTCGACGCGCCAGGGCAGGGCCACCTGGTCGCAGCGGATGCTCTTCTGCGCGATGCCCTGGATCATCAGCGTGATGTGGTGGCCGTCGTAGACCGAGTCGACGTTCGTCACGTGGTAACCACGGGACTCCATCGGTTCCAGCGCCTGCTCCCGCCGTACGTCCCAGAGCAGGAGGCGGCCGGAGCCCCGGCTCCAACCGATGAGCAGGGGAAGCTCCGGCGGTCCGGCGAAGGCGAGCCCGTCGAGCGGTTCACCGGGCTGCTCGGGTAGCGAGGTCGACACCTCGTTGCCGCTGTCGCACCGGACGATCTCCACCGTATATCTCGTCGCGTAGGCCACCAGGGGAACCGGCCGGACGACCCGTCTGAGCACTCCGGTCGCGACGGCCCTGGCCCCGGCGCAGTGCACCGGTTCCGGCAGCGTGTCCGGCCGGTCGAGGTTCCACACCCGGACGGCGTCGCCACCCCACAGGGACAGCCAGGACGGCCCGCCGGGCACTCCCACCCGCTGCAGCTTCTGCACGGCGCCCGACGCCCTCAGGACGAAAGTGCGGCCTTCCCGCCAAGGGCCGCGCCCGGGGCCCTCGCGCTCCCATGTGATGACTTCCTGCACAGATGGCCACATCAGGTACGTCCGGCCCTCCTCCGTGACGGAGACGTCGAGGGAGGACGCCGCTACGTCGTACGCGCCCGGCAGGTCGAACTCCTCCGTCTCCAGGAGTTCGAGACTGGGCCCGAGGCTCCACAGCAGCACGTGCCGGTACCCGGCCGCCACGACCTTCCAGCCGTCACCGGCCTTGGTGACGGCGAGCGCGCCCACCTGGTGCGGGTGCGGGAGCCGCGGCCCGGCGACGATTCGGCCGTCCGTCGTGTGCAGGCTCGTCAGCACGTCGGAGCCCTGCGAGCGGGCGAGGAGCACGGTGCCGTCGGAGCGGCGCGCCATCCGCAGCTGCGGTTTGTCGGCCAGGCGGCCCCGGACGGGTTCGCGGGCGGTCCCCCCGGCCCCGAAGGGGGCGTGGGGCTCCCAGATCTGGAGGCGGGTGTCGTCCGCGACCGCGAGGCGTCCGCTCCCCGAGGGGTCGAAAGCCAGGGACTTGTGCCCGTGGTCGCACGGCAGGGGCACGTGCTCCCTGCCCGACGCGTCCCACACCTGCGCCTGGGCGTTCTCCTGTACAGCGGTCAGCACACCGTACGGGCCGTGCCCGAGGGCTACGACCCGGCCCGCGGTGCGGGAGCGGAACCGCAGTTCCGCCTCACCCTGGAAGAGGTCCTCCATGTGCCAGACACGGAGGGTGTGGCCGTCAAGGGCTGCGACCACGGCCCCGGCGCCGTCGCCGGTGGCCAATACCGCCAGCGACCCGACCACTTCGGCGCCGTCGGTCAGGGAACGCGCGTGCTCGAGTCCCGGTCTTCCCAGCCTGAGTCCCCGCACCTCCCGCAAGGTCACTCCCCCGGGCCCGCCCGTGAGCACGCCGACGCGCCCGTCGCGGACGACTGTCGCCACGCAGTTCACCTGCCCGGGGGCGTGGAGCGGCTGTTTGATCCGGCCTCGGACGTAGGCCGAGGAGCTGTCCCACCGCCACACCCACAGGCCGATGCCGTCAGCCACGGCGAGGAAGACGTTCTGGCCGCTGTGCACCGAGTCGACGGCGTTCGTTCTCCCTCCCCAGTGCAGTTCCTCAACCGGGTGCCTGCCCCCGCCCTGCCAGATCCGCACGCACTGGCTGTCGTGGGTCGCGATCACTCGGCTCTCGCCCTGTCCCGACACCGTGAGGCCCCGCTGTCGGGGAGGCGATGACCAGGTGGCCGGGCCCGTGTTCCTGGTCAGGGTCCGGTGTCCTTCAGCGGTCCAGGAGACGATCTCACCGGCGCCCGCCACATGGACGGTCCCGTCGCCAGCCTCCCAGTGCACCGCCAGCGCCCCGCCCGAGGGGGCCGGCCGGCTCCGCCGCAGCGGGAGCCGCTCGGCGCTGCTCCACACATCCTCCCAGAACACGGAAGGCGGTCGCGGCACGTTTCGCAGGAATTCGGCGGAGAACATCGCCAGGGCGGTGGCGCGCAGCACCGCCCACCGTCCTGCGGGGGACGGGTCCCCGCGGAAGTCGTCCGCCACGCGCAGGTAGAGCGCGCTCTGCGGTGTCGTCGCCGACCGGGCAGCGACCAGCGGTTCCAGGACATCGGGCGCGGAGGCCACCAGGAAGTGGTGGTCGGCCACCAGTTCGTCAAGGACGTCGTCCCCGGCCAGGGCCGCGTGCGCCGCCAGATAGTGGACCACGTAGGGTTCCGCCCCCTGCCAGTCCGCGGGCGACTCAGGGATCAGGGCGCGGACCACGGCCCTGTGCCGACGCCTCGTCTCCTCCTCCCCCTGCAGCAGGTGCGCGCCGAAGCTGGGGTGGTGGAGGCGGTAGAGGGGCGTGCCGAACTCGTCGTCCTCGGCGATCGTCACGCCGGTCGCCATGCGGGCCACGTCCACCAGGTCCTCGTGGTCGTACTCCCTGCCGCCCGGGATCCGCACCGCGTTGGTCACGGCGAGCCACACCTCCGGGGGAAGCCCGACGCCCTGCGCGAGCGCGAGGCCCCGCATGAAGTCCTTGAACCGTCCGGGGTCCAGCGGATCGATCCGGTCGAGCTCCTCCGCGAGTAGGAGATCCAGGACGGCCGTGCCGGGCCGCAGTTCCCGGTCGAGCCGGTGCTCCGCAACCGCTTCGGGCAGGAGGAGGAGCCGGCGCGCCCACAGTGTGGCCACGAGGAAGAGGCCGTTGCTGCGAGCCGCGATGTACCGGGCGACGGCACCCCGGGTCTGCACCGCGTCCGGCAGCAGGTTGTAGGGGGAGTTCGCCTCCCCCAGGAGGCGTTCGACGTGGCGGGTGATGTCCTGCTCCACCCCGGCGGACCGGTCCAGCTCCAGTGGCTGTACGCAGTGGAGGACGTCCAGCAGAGACTCGGCAGACGGATCACCTGGGAGGTTGCGGCGGGAGTTCGGGCGGGTGGCGACCACGACCCGCACGCGCGGCCGGGCCGCGAGCGGATTGAGCAGGCTCCTGGCGATGTCGAAGGAGTGACCGGCCGCCGCCTCGTCCAGCCCGTCGAACAGCAGGGTGAGAACGCCCTTGCGTGTGGCGAGCCGCTCGATCTCTTCCACGCACGCGGACGGTGACGGCCGTTCGGCTCCGGTGCTCCCGAACCCCAGCGAGCGCAGGCGTTCAGCCAGTTCGTGGCACAGGGCGGAGAGGGTCTTGCCCCGGCAGTGAACCGCCGCGTTCACCGAGCGCAGCTCGGGCAGGTTCCGCGGCCGGCGGTCCTCGGCCAGGGTGGCCACGAAGTTCTCGTCCGTCAGGTGCGCCACGTAGGACAGCAGGGTGGACTTGCCCGCTCCCGATGCCCCCGTGATCGTGTACATGCCGGTCTCCCGGGTGCGCAGCCAGTCGACTACGTCGGTGACGGCGTGCTGCCGTTCCGTGAAGTCCCGTAGGTGCCATCTGTCGCCTGAATCGGAGAACACCGGCAGTTCGTCCCGCGGGAACTCCCGTCCGATCCAGGACTCGTCGTCCTCTGGCCGCAGGGCGGCGCCAGGTCGGGAACAGTACGGGTTGGCCAGGAACGCAGGGTCCAGGGTGTGCACCTCACGCCAGTCAAGGGCCTGCTCCCCCATCCGGTCCGCCACGCCGAGCATGAGGTGCTGGAAGAAGACCGCGGGCCGCTCCCGGGAGAAGATCCGCTCGCTTTCGCGGACCAGGAAGGCGGGGTTCGAGAGCACCTGCTCCAGGCAGTCCACGAAGTGGCCTTCCACAGCCTTCTGCCGGGACTCGGCGGTGGCGACGACGGCGAACCCGGTCCGAGGGCCCGGGGCCTGCCCCCGGACGTCCTCGAGTCTGTCCCTCACCGCCCGTATCGCTTCGCCCGCGAAGCACGCATCCAGGACGAGCAAGGTGTCCACAGCGTCCTCGGCCAGCCAGGCGACCAGTTCCTCAGCGGCTACAGCCCGGCGGGGGTCGAACCGCCCCTGCTCGTAGCTGTCCTCGCAGGCCAGGTAGAACGTGTCCTCCACAACCTCACCGTGGCCCGTCCAGTAGAGGACCTTCCGTCGTGCCGCCTGCCGGCGGAGCCGCTCCACGAACGCGTGAATCCGTTCGCGCCCCGTGGACAGCGTTCCGTCTGTACTCGTCAGAACCTGCCCGGGCAGGTAGAAGCCAAGGCGGCGCATCTGTTCGACGAAGCGCGCGGCCGTCCCCCTCAGTAGAGGGCGGTCCCTGACTCCCCGCTCGTCTCCGCGATACCGGTCGACGACCACTGTGGCGACCAGGCCGTCGTGCCCCTGTAAGCGCTCCAACCGGAACTCCCCCCGGAGTGGATCCCCGCCACCCTGCCCGAAGGCGGTGCGACCTATGGCAGCCTGACATTGCATCAGAGGCTCGAGTGTGCCGGGTCACACTACTGGACGTCAGGTGAGGGGACCTTATGAATCAGCGCGACGCGTTCATCATTGGGGAGACGGAGACGGACTGCCACATCTTCGAGGGGGACGGCACGCGTCCGATCCGGGAGGAGAACGTCACGGTCATCTACGAGCCCGGTCTGCGCCGGGTGGACCTGCCGGTGAAGGTCCAGCAGTGGCGCCAGGAGATCGAGGCGGAACAGAAGCGCAAGCAGGCGGTCGGAGAGCGCTTCGCGTGGAACAACCCCCGCTTTGCTGTGGAGAGCGTCGTCTCCTCCCGTACCGACGAGACCGAAGAGCCCCAGGTGCGGATCAGCCTGTGCGATGCGGACTACTACGACTTCCTCGCCACCTCCATCAACCTGGACAGGCTTCTGGACGAGGGGGACTCTTCTGCCACGCTCCGCTCGCAGTACCTGACGGACTCCGACCCGGTGGAGGCCCCCTCCTTCCTCTCCTGCAGCTTCGGCGTCAACGTCGCCGTCGAGACCGGCCTTGACGGGCAGATGGTCTTCGCCCGCAGGAGCGTCCAGGTCGAAGGCAAGAACAAGCAGCGCTGGAACTCGTCCGTCAACGAAGGACTCGCCGCCATCCACGACGTCCCGGCGGATGGCACGCCCATCAGCCTCAAGGCCGTAGCGCGGCGCGCGCTCCGCGAGGAACTGGCCGTCCAGGACGAGGACGCCGTCGAGCTGGAACTGCTCGCCTTCGCCCTCGACCTGCACAACCACCAGTGGGCGGCTTTCTACCGCGCCGTGCTCACCGACCTCAGCTCCGCGGACCTCGTCGCCCGCCGCAGCCGGGGCATCGAAGACAAGTGGGAGCACGACCGGTTCAGCTTCGTCCCAGCCGATCCCGACAGTGTTCTCGACTTCCTCCTGGACGAGGATCCCGAGAAGACCTGGACGCCGTGCGCTCCCGCGCTCTTCTACCTCGCCCTGGTCCGGGCCTCCGTCATCGCCCGCGGGGGCGCCCCGTCGGGCCGGTTGGACGTCGAGGCCGCCGAACGCCGTGCGCTGCAGAGGCTCAAAGAGGCCGACTGACCCGGCCCGCCGCGTCGGCGGCTCCGGGTACTCAGAAGATGTTCCGCTCCCGGTGCTGCTGACGCAGCTTCAAGAGCTTGGCCCGCACTTGGTCGGCCGGCAGTCCCCCATCAGCCTGGATCATCAGATCAACCAGGGCGTCCCGGGACTCCATGAACCCGCGCCACTTCTGCTGGGGCTTCAACCATGTGTCCACCGCGGTCATCACGGCCACGATCAGAGCCAGCGCCGGTACCCAGGTGATCAGCCAGTTCCCGTGGCCACCACTCAGGTTCTGGTCGGCGGCCACGATGGCGCTGGCCAGGATCAGCAGGATCCGGCTCAGGTAATACGCGAGACCATAGTTGAAGGTGGCGACCCGCCAGCGCCGGATTTCACGGTTCATCTCCCTGGCAAGGGCCTCGGGCAACCCTGCCACCGGCTGCGCCTCCCCCTCCCGCACCGCGTCGTCGATCACATCGCCCGTACCGTTCTCTGACACGCCTCCCCCTCCGGTAGCTGCACTCCCCCAACTTCCCCGCATCCTTTCAGCCGAAGCCCCTCCGGCGGATCCATCTCCTTTGGCCCGGTCAGGCCGCAACGAGATCGCTATGTCCAACGGCACGGCGCCGCCAGCGAGCATTCCATGATGCCGGTCCGCCTCGGCGTCTCCTTCGCCAACCGGGGGCGCGTCGGGGACGAACTCGCCCTCGCTCCCCAGCTCGTCGACGGCCTGGACCAGCGCTCCGTCACCCTCACGCTCAGGTCCAGGGGCAGCGTAAAGCGGTCTCCGCGGGTGCAGCTGGGAAGGTGACACCTCGAAGGAGGGGACCTCGACAAGCCGGGACGGGCCGTCCGCTTCTCCGCCGCCGTCCCGCACGACCTCCTCGCCGAGACCACCGCCGAGGCCGCTGCCCCCGTCCAGGTCCGTCCCGAGGCTTCCGCCCCCGCGCCACCCCGGTCGGCATCCGCCCCAGCGCTTCCTCCGTCCGCGCGCGTTCAGCGGCCCCGGCATCGTTGAGCGGCGCAGGCCCCGTTCGGCCGAACGGTTGGCAGCGATGCCCAGAGAGGTCGTCGCCGACCGAGTAGCAACCGTGGAGGTAGGTAACTCCGTGGGTGCGGTGGAAGGTCGCCAGCAGCCGGTTGGGACGGCTCTGCTCGGCCCAGCAAGACCCGTCGGTCGGGCGGATTCCCAGTGGCCCGAACTCGTCGAAGGCGAATGTCCGGTCCTGGCGCTCGGTCAGCGCGAATTCGATCCGTTCCAGCCTGGCGTCGGAGTTCGGGTCGGTGGACTCTTCCATGCCTTGGTGCGCTGGAATGTGATGCCGCGGCCCGCGAGCAGGCAGCGCAGGGCTTCGCGGCGGATCCGTACCGGCCAGGTGATGTAGCGCGCACCGGAGCAGCGGCAGTGGGGCATGCGATGACGTCTGCCGGTACAGCGTCCCGCTCAACGCTGATACGGGTGGCTGGCCCGAGGAGTGTCCGTCCGGCGAGGAAGACGGGCAGCCGGTGCCCGGGTGCGGAAAGTGTTATGCCCGGGGCGGGCGCTCGTCTCCTGCTGCGACAACCGCCCACCAGAGCAGCCACACCTGCTCTTGTCCGAGGATGTACCGCATGCGACATGACAAGTCCGACAGGGCCGACACGTTTCCGGACCGCCACACGGTCGAGGCAGCTCGCGACGGGGACGCCGGGGCCGTCGAACGGCTCACCGCAGGCGTCCTGCCGCTGGTCTACAACGTGGTCGGGCGGGCGGCGGAGTCCGACCTCGACGTCGACGACATCGTGCAGGACACCATGGTCGCGGTGATCCGCGCACTGCCGGACCTGCGGGACGCGGCGAAGTTCCGCTCGTGGCTGGTGGCGATCGCGGTCCGCCAGCTCACTGACGCCCGGCGCCGAGCGCGGTCCGGACGGCTGACGACATGGGAGCACGCCGACGAACGGCACGCTCCGGAAGCCGACTTCACGACCCTCTTCCTGCTGCGGCAGTCGCTCTCCGCCGAGCAGCGACAGGTCGCCGCAGCCACCGCATGGCTGGACCCGTCCCACCGCGACCTGCTGTCGCTGTGGTGGCTGGAGGCGTGCGGGCGGCTGTCCCGGAAGGACATCGCGGCGGCCATGAACCTGCCGACGGCCCATCTGGCGGTCCAGGTCCAGCGGATGAAGGCCCAGCTGGACGTGGCGCGGACGGTCGTCCGAGCGCTGTCCCGCACCCCGCGCTGCGCGGAGCTGACCAAGCTCGCCGGCCCGGACGACCCGACTCCCAGCCCCCTGCTGCGTAAGCGGATCGCCCGGCACCTCCGCTCCTGCGAGCCGTGCGGTCGTTCCGCCGGCAGGCTGGTCCCGCCCGAGCGGCTGCTCGCGGGCCTGCCCCTGCTCGTACCCGGCCGGACGGGAGATCCTGGAGCGGCCGGAGCATCGGGGTGGACCGGGTCGGCGGAGCAGCCCACGCTCGGCGCGTCGGGAAGTCCGGCGGACACCGTCGGCCTGAGCGCGGACGGCCCGGTCGAGGCCGCGGCGGCCGGCGCCGGGGGCCGCCTTCCCCACCCCGTCGGCTCCGTTCGGCCCGCCGCCCACCGGCGGGCGCCCCACGGTCACGGCCGTCGTACGACCGGCCGCCCGCGCGGCGACCACGGTGTGCTCGGCGGGCTCTCCGCCAAGGCGACGGGCGCCACCGTCGCCGCCGGGGTGGCCGCGCTGGCTGTGACAGGCCTCGTCATGGTCCCGTCGGGTGCGAAGTACCCCGTCGGCGCGCGGAGCGCGGCCTCCCAGGCAAGTCCGTCGACGACGACCAGGACGCCCGCCACCACCGCGCCCCATAGCGCCACCCCGCGCACCCCCGGGCCGACCGCCCCCGCGGAGAACCGCAGCCCCGCCCCGTCGCACGTCGTCGCTCGCGTCCTGCACACGTCCCTGCCCGCGAAGACCCCCACCCCCACCTACTTCGTGAGCGCCGGCGGCAGCGACTCCAACCCCGGTACCTCGGCCGGATCACCGTTCCGCACCCTTCAGAAGGCCGCAGACCTCGCCGGCCCCGGTGACGTCGTCGCCGTCATGAACGGCACGTACACCGAGTCCCGCAAGGGATCCAACGTACTGACCGTAAAGCGCTCGGGGCGTCCGGGCTCTCCCATCACCTTCACGGCGTATCCCGGCCACCACCCGGTCCTGCACCCGAGGACTGCCTGGAACGGCATCAGTGTCTACGGCGCGTCCCACATCGTCATCAAGAACCTGGAGGTCAAGGGCAACAACGGCGCTCTGTCCCTGGCCGACGCCGAACGCTCGTCGAGCAAGACCGACCCCACGTACAACACCAACTGCATATCCGTGGAGAAGAACCGGGAGTCCGGCACGTTCCCCCACCACGTGGACATCACCGGCAACCTGGTGCACGACTGTGCGGGAGGCGGGATCTCCGCGATCGAGGCCGACCACGTCGACATCGTCGGCAACCACGTCCACTCCAACGCCTGGTTCACCGTCTACGGCACCAGCGGCATCTCCGTCCTCACCCCCCGCGACACCGGAGGCGGCGACCCCCGGACGTACAGGATCCGCATCACGGGCAACCGCGTCCATGACAACGAGACCAAGGTCAAGTGGGAAGGTTGCCGCTGCTACTCCGACGGCAACGGCATCATCGTCGACACGACGAAGGGCGACCCCGAGCGCGGGAGGCCTGCCTACGACGGACGCGTGCTGGTCGCCGACAACATCAGTTACGACAACGGCGGTTCAGGCATCCACGCCTACAAGAGCCAGCACGTCGACATCGTCCACAACACGGCCTACCTCAACGGTCGCAGCACCCGCATCACAACGCCCTACGCCAACATCTTCGCCCACGACAGCACCGACGTACGGCTCCTGAACAACATCGCCTACGGCCGCCCGGGCCAGGCCACCAACAGCAAGTCCCGCAACGTGAACGTCATGTACGACTACAACGTCTACTTCGGAGGCAAGGCACCCGAGACCAAGGGCCCTCACGACATCATCGCCGACCCGAAGTTCACCGCCCCCGGCACGAGCCCGAACGCGGACTTCCGGCTCACGAAGCGCTCACCCGCCATCGGCTCCGGCATTCCGCTCCCGGCCATGAACGCCGACTTGACCGGGGCGACCCGCGAGGGCAGCGCACCGGACCGGGGTGCGTACAGCTTCGGAGCCGTCGCGGGCGGCGGTGACTCGTCGGCGCAGGGGCAGGAGAGCCCGGACGCGGGTACTGCCGAACCGTCCACTGCCACGGACGCGGGCCCTACGGCCAGTGCGGACACCGCAGACGGCGCGGACACGGCCCACGACGCGGGTGTGACCGGCGGCAAGGGCGCGGAGCCCGGAATGGTCGGTGACGACGGCTCCGGCCTCACGACCCACGGCGGGAACGAACCGCTGGCGCAGACCGGAGGGTCCGACCCGGTGCTTCCGCTGGGCATCGCCGCGGCCGTCCTTGCCGCCGGGGCCGGCCTGCTCGTAGTCGCCCGGCGCAGACGCTCCTGACACGGCCGGGCCGTCCTCGGGACCACCGGAGACGGCCCGGCCCCTGAACGTGGCGAGGCAGCTCAGGTCAGTGCGCGAGCGCCGCCGCCCGATGGCCGTGTGTGGCGCCGGGTCGGCCCTGCGGCGAAGCGTCCGATCCCGGGAGCGTGGTGGGGAGATTCTCCACGACGTTGCGGGCCAGCTCCTGCGTGATCCGGGTACTGCGGGAGTAACCCTGCGTATCGCCCCACATGGTGCCGGTCACCTCGTAGCTCACGTTCAGCATCAGGTTCCCCAAGCGGACAACCGTCACGACCCGCGGGCGGGCCTCGCTGTACTCCACCACGGAGAGAGCTTCGTCACCCAGCCCGGAAGGAAACGTGGTGTGCTCGGGGACGACGAAGCGGAGACCGAGACCTTCCCTCTCGTCGAAGCTGTTGTCGGCCCCCTCCACCGCGGTACGCGCTGATGTGGGGCGGTGGAGGACGACAACGAGTTCCACGACGGGATCCGCGGCAGTCGAGGTGCCGGCGCTCCAGGAGCACCGCCTCACGTCGAAGGAGCCGTAGTCCTCCCCGGACTGCTCTGCGCGTGGCTCGGGGACGGTCTTTCGCAGGGCTTCACGGTCGACCAGTTCGCAGACGGGGGCGATCGTCTCGTAGGGCCCGCCTTCCTTGGGTGGTCCAGGCAACGCGCTCAGCTGACTGAGGCTCATGCTCCACCACAGCACGGCGGATCCGACGGTGATGACACATGCGGAGGTGAAGCCGAGGGCAGACCGGAAAACCGCGTTCGTCGAGCTGTCGGACGGCATCCGAGCCGGGGCAGACTGATCACCGGTCGGCGCGGCGAGTCGCTGCTGGAGCCGGGCGTGCCGGAACTGGTACACGGCGCCGGACTGGCGCAGTACGCCGAGGCGGTGGGCCTCCGCGAGGAAGCCGAGCACGTTCCACGGGAGCCTCCCCGCGCCCCACAGCCACGCTCTGGCAACGTCGAAGCCGAACCAGGCCGACGACGATGTTCCGAGTACGGCCAGAGCGACGAGTACAACGGCCACCACGATGGCGGAGGTGCCCGGCCGGAAGGAGTGAAAGACGGGGGCGATCCCCGCGAAGATCACGAGCCAGGCTGCCCGCGAGACCGCCGAGCCCCCTGCCAGTACGTTGACGAACCCGAATGACACCAGCGTCGCCAATCGGTCTTCGCTCAGCGTCCGCTCCGGGCCGCGGGTGACCGAACCGCTCGTCCGTTCACGAAGACCGTCGAGGAACTCTTGACTCGTCTGTTGGCTACCGTCCCTGGTCCGAGGCCTCTTTCGCCGCCACATCCAGTGGCCGACGGAGAAGCACAGGCAGGCGACTGTGAAGACCGATTGGACCAGCAGGGAGTCCACCGACTGGAAGTACAGAAGCCACCCGACGCACAACGCCGCAATGGCGAGCACGGGCCGGCCCATCCGCGCCAGTTCGGTCCGCGGGACGTGTCGCGGCAGCGGCGCCCGGCAACCGAACACCACATCGGCGACCGACAGCAGACAGAGCACACCGAAGGCGGCCCAGACCGGCAGCTCGATGCCGAACCAGGACATCGGCAGGTCGACCTGCCACCGCAGGAGCACGGTGGCCGCACCCAACGCCAGCACCGCCCCCACCGCCCGAGCCGCTCGAGCAGCCACCGGGCTCAGCCGCCACCACGCCAGGTCCTGGGTCTCCGAGGAGTCGAGACGCTGGGCGAGGAACGTCAGCCACCGTGTGATCCGCTCCGAGTGATCGGTGACCGCCGGGACGAGCTGGTCCATCAGGTGGTCCTCGATCGCCGCTCGTGTGGGGAAGCGGCGGCGATCCAGAAGCTCGGCGGGATCACGTGACGTGTCACTGTAGGTGATACGAGCCAGACCGGTCATCAGCGGCGTGGTCAGTGCACTCTTCAGTTTCAGTACGTGCAGGTCACGCGGGTGCTCGCGCAGCTGGGTGAAGACCGGGTCCCACTTGGTGGCCACGGTCCGGCCGACGACCAGCTTCCGTGTCGAGCGGCGCAGATAGTCCACCGACTCCAGGACGCTCAGCGGCTCCACGCGTACCGCCGCCGTTGCCGGGAGCATGGCGTCGGCCTGCCCGACCGCGGCCTCGTACTCGTCGACCCTGCTGGTGAGCAGGAAGGGATCCTCCTCCCCGAGCGAGGCGCGGAGTCTGCGCAGCGCATGATGCCGAGTGCCCGCGCTCATCTCGTCGAAGCCGTCCAGAACCGGTAACAGTCGTCCTGCTCTGAGGAGTTCGACCGCGATCGGCTCGCCAGAGACCGACCGCCCGGCCAGTGCCGGGTGGTCGGCCGCCAGACGCTCGGCCGCCCAGGACGCCAGGTCCTGCGCCACCGGGTCCCATGAGGCCATGGGAAGGAGTACGGGAACACGGCCGCCCGGCTGGGCCGCCCGCAGGCGCTCGTAGGCGAAGCGCAGCACGAGTACGGACTTGCCCGCTCCGGCCTCGCCAAGAACGAGCAGTCGTCCGGAAGGGATTCTGGCGTACGCCTCGTTGAGGGCACCGGTGCCCGACAGATCCAGCGGCGCTTCACGCCCGTCGTCCGTGCGGATGTTCATCCAGTGGTCGCCGAACGCCTCCGCGTTGACCCAGCGCACCGGCAGCGGAGCCGGGTATCGGAGTCTGCGGAGCTTCGTCTCGCGCTCCCACTGCACACCCAGTTCGTGTACGAGTTGCTCGGCGGCGGCGTCGAGTTGGCGGGCCAGGCGGCGGGTCAGGCCGGGGCTCCGCCGGAGCCGCTCCCGGCGCCACCGCCGGACGCCGGGCCTCAGCAACGGGCCCGTGAGCACGATGCACACCGCGCCCGCGAGCAGCAGCGGTCCGGTGGGCCGGCGACCGACGCCGTACCCCACCGATGCCAGGACGATACCTGCCACGAGTAGGCAGAACGGCGCGAGCATGAGCGCGAGGGCGGGGCCGGATCTCCGGACAGGCACGTCGTCGGGGGCCGCCGGCCCCGTGGAGACACTGATGTACTGGTCCCTGGCGGACATGAAGACGCTGGCATTGTCGTGGGCGTGGGCTTCCTGGCGTGGAGCAGGGCCTCCCACGGGGGTGCTCACGATCCAGTGATGTGCTGGTCCCTGCCCGACATGTAGACGCGGGAGTTGTCATGGCTCTCCGCCTTCATGACGACCGGCGCGTCCCGCGTGCGCTCGCTCTCGGACGACACGGGGCCGAGGTGGTCATCCAGCAGCTGCCGCAGCTCAGCGGCAAGGCCCGGCTCCTCTTCGAGGAACCGTTGGAAGTGCAGCCGCCAGGCCCCGGCCAACGCCTGCTCGGTGTCCGCATCGTTCGCGTCACGCGCGGCAACCACCTGCGTACGCAGGACGTCAAGCTGCGCTCCCACGCCGTCGGCGCGTTCCGGACGTATCCGGCGCCACATCGCCACCGTCGCGGCCCTCGCCTGCTGCCAGGCATCCGTAGCCATGGCGCTCACTAAGGCGGTCCCCGCCACCAGTGCGATCGGGTCCATGCCCCACCCCCCACGGATAGTGATCCGATGACCAATGTAGAGGGCGGGGGCGCACTTGGGTGGCGTCACGGCGACACGGATTCCACCGTCAGGCGAGTTCTGTGCGGCAGTAGGAGATGTTCACACGGCCGGGTTTACCGGATGGTGAGCAGAGGGCGTGTGTCGGTGATACCCAGGAGGCGTCGGGCCTGCGCGGGTATGCCGTACAGCTCCAGGGCTCCGCCCTCCGCGCTGATGTCGCTTCGCAAGGAGAGAGGGGTGTGGAGGGCGCTGGAGTCCATGAAGGTCGCGGACGACAGATTCTCGAACAGCACCGCGCCCGACCTGCTCTTCCGCAGCGGCGGCCGGCTCTCCGTCTTCGATGCTCGCCAGGTCCTCAACAGCGACAGCCGGGACACCCTGTCGGAGGTCGTCGTCGGATCCGGATGGGACACGTACGACCGGATTGTCACCCCCGGAAGTCTGGGCGGCACCGTCCACGCCGATCTGCTCGGCCGGGACAAGAGCGGCGTGCTGTGGTCGTACGCGGGCAGGCAAGGCCTCGGCCCCGTTCGCGACCCGGGCGAGGGTCGGCGGCGGCTGGGGGATCTACAACAGGGTCACCGCCACGGGGAACGTCGGCGGCGGCCCGGCCGGAGACCTCATCGCCCGCGACAGGAACGGCGTCGACTGGCTCTACCTCGGCAAGGGCGACGGCGCCTTCGCCGCCCGGACCCGGGTGAACAGCGCCTGGGGCTACTACACCGACCTGATCCCCGCCGGCGACGCCGACCGCGACCGCCGTGCCGACCTCGTCGTCCGTCATGTGACCGGCGGCGACACGGGCAGCCTCAGCTTCCACCGCGGCAGCGGCGACTGGCGGGATCCCTTCCCGAATGCGGAAGACATCGACGCGTCACGGCGGTTCATCAGCGACGGCTCCCTGCTGTTCTGACCCGCCGCCCAACCGACGCACCCCAAGAGAGCAGAGCCGCCGCCCCGCTCAAATTGCCCGCCTGGTTCCTGGCGCGCCGGCGGCTGCCCTCGGCAGGGTGGTGCTGTCGGCCGCCGCCGGCAGAGAGGCGGGAAAAGGGGGAGAGTGTCGGGAAGAAGAGCGGGCAGACCGCGTCGCATCAGGGCGGTGATCATGCGAGATCTTTCGGTTTCATGTCAGCACGCCACCTGCACGAATAGCACCCCGTGGACCCCGTGGCAGTGGAACCACCGAAATCTCCAACACTCCTGACAGTGCGTTCCCCCCGGGGGCCAACGCTGACCTGCACCAACCCGCAAATCCTCACTCTCTCGCTGCACTGCCACAGAACCGAGAGATCGAAGCCAACAAAGACTGACGGACCGCAATTTATCTCACCGAAGATTGTCCCAAGATCGGCCGGCCGGGCCGAGCGTCAGCTGAGGGCGCAGGTCGTTGTAGATCGGCACAACACCGATCCGCGTGCCTGAAGCCCCCACCACAAATCGCGATCCTCAAGGGAGGACGGTCCCTCTGACTCCACGCATACACCGATCCGGCCATCGGGCATGACCCCAATCCACGCGCCATCTCCCGATGCACCACTGGAGTCCAGCTTCCCATCGCAACCCCACGGCCGGTAGTCGAGGTCAATCCCTTGATCACTCATAAACTTTCTGGAACAGCTGGCGTGTAGCGTCCGTCCACCTATGGCCATAGTGACCCTATTTTCCGTGAACACCAGGCGGCCATCATCTCGGAAGAGTTGCCACGAGAACATCACTCCTGATCGGCCCGTCGTCAGGAAATATAATAGAGTGGCCCAGCTGCCGCCCGGGCTATTCGGCGCACCTTGAACCGATGCGCGTTCTGCGACGATACCGACCGAGGCGGCTGCTGCGGGCTACGCAACCGGCTGCCAGGTGACACAGGTTGGCAGCTCTCCGCCAGAGAACACGAACTCTTTTACAGCTTCCCGAATACGGTCTACGGGGAGTTCGCATTTCTCCGGGAAGTACGCTTCATGCCCGGCGACATGATAGAGGATCCCCTCCGCGCTTTCGGTTTCGCCCAGGGTTGCGAAGTTAAAGGCCTCGTAGCCGAAGACAATAGCGCCTTTACGGTGGACCGGATCTACGCCGACGATGAACTCATGGTCAGGGAATCCGGACGGGAGAGTACGGCGATTCAGGGAAAGAAGTGTTGCCGCCGAATGATACTCCTCCTTCGCCGAAAGGAGGAAGTCGATCACTCGGTCGACATCTTCGGACGTTTCTATTCTCTGAGGTTGGAGCCAATGCCCCGCCTTATAGTGGGCTCTAGCCTTGATTTCCACTTCAGCCTGCTTTCGGGGCTTCTCTGAGCGCCATTCGCCGTTTCGCTTTTCCGGTGCAACTGCCGTCGTGTCCACCTGCCGACGCCCCAACCTCACGCCCCACGGCAGCAACGGCTCCAGCCGGGCCCGTCGACCGCTCGTCAGACCCCCCGCATCGCACAGCACGTGATCATCAGCGAACGAGCTCCACTTTCGAAACAGGCCCTATCCCCTATCCCCTATCCCCTACTGGCCGGTGCCGGATCCGGAAGGTCTGTCAGGCGCGCGAGGATGACGCGGCAGGTGTGCTCGATGTCCAGGTCGAAGGCGACGGCACCTGACCACCGCGGATCGCCGCGGTGGGGTTGCTCAAGTGCGGCCTGGATCTGGGGCAGGGCGGGGCGTGCGGCCGGGCCCATGCGATGGAGGCAGGCGAGGACGTCACGTGCGGTGCAGTCATTGTCCTTCCAGGCGGCCAGCAGCGCCGGCACGACGGTGCCGGTCTCGCTCGTGCCGGCTATGTCCCACAGGGCTGATGCGACGTGAACGAGGGTCCACGAGTCGTTCAGCACGGCCGAGCCGTTCTGCTCGTTGCGCGCGTTCTGCTCGACCCGCTCACTCAGGATCTGCCGCAGCCGCGGCAGTACTACTGCGGCGCCAGGGCCGATGCGGCCGGCGAGGTCGATCGCGTCGAAGTTCCGGTGGTCCTCGAGGAGGCGCTCCAGCAGCGGCACGACGCTCTCGGGACGGCGTTCGAGTTCCCAGACGGCGCTCGCCGCAGCGGTGCGCAGGGAGACGTCGTCGACGTCGGTGAGGGGGCGGACGAGGTCCAGGGCGAAGGCGGCACGGGGACCGAACGACGCGAGCGCCTTCAAAGCAGGCTCCGCGGTGCGTCCTTGCTGGTGCCGGACGGCAGCTTGGAGGGTCTCGGTGAGTGCGGGTACGGCCGCCGGATCGCCGAGCCTGGCGAGGGCGGAGGCGAGCGTCGCAGGGCCGACATCGGGCCATTCCTGGGAGTGGTCGATGTCGGCGAGGCGGCTGATCAGCCGGGGGGAGAGTTCCGCGGCGCACTGGGGCAGATGGCCGACGGCGTTCATTGCGCGCCAGGCATCGGTGTCGGTGTCCAGCGCGGTCAGCAGGCTGGGCAGGGCCCGCTCGTCTCCGAGGCCGGCCAGCGCCACGATGGCCAGTTGGTGGGCTCGGCGCACGGCACGGTGCGGGCTGGCCCACGCTTCCGGCCGGTGGGTGGTGACGTAGGTGGCGAGGGCCTCGCGGGCGGGTTCGGCGAGGGTGGCCAGGGAGCCGAGCGCTTCGGCCGCGGCCGCGGCGGTGTAGGAGTCGTCCGGGAGCAGGCAGTCGGCGATGAGTTCCACCAGAGCGGTGTGATCGCCCCGCCATGAGGTGATCAGACTGCGTGCCATGTCGATGGCGTCGTACCGAGTCCCCGGATCCACGCTGCGCAGCTGCTCGGTGAGCAGAGCCGCCCGGCCCCCGGCACGCTCGCCCAGGGCCTCGTGGAAGGCCGTCAGCAAAGGGGTGGTGGCGGCGTGGACGCGTCCGTGCCGTTCGAGATCGGCGAAGGCAGCCGCGATGTGCCCGGGGACGTTGGGGTCGGGTTCGGGCTCGGCCTCGCACGCACACGGACGGGACGGATCCCGGCCGCCCTGCTCTTCCTCGGGTCGGGGCGCGGGGGTGACCTGGCGCAGCAGTTCGATCGCCCTCGGCACCGTCTGGTCGTCGATGGACTCGGGAGCGCAGCGCGCCCGGTGGACGAGCGCCGCCAGACGGGTATCCGGATCAGTCGTGGCGCTGTCGGCCAGCGTGTCCAGCCACGCCCGCGCCGTGGTAGCGGCTGCGGGCAGACGGAGCGCAAGGTCGGCCATCGTCCGCACCACAAGCAGACGCTCGGCAGCTCCGCTCTCCTCCACGAGGCGGCCTTGCAGGAGCCCCACCGCCTGTTCGGCGTCGTCCAGGAAGAGGCCCAGGCCCTCGACTCCGGCCCTGCGCACCTTCGGGTCGGGGTCGCCGGCGTAGGCGACGAAGTCGTCGGCGTGCTCGCGCATCAGGCGCGCGGTGTCCGGGTAGATGGTGGACTCTTCACCGTCTTCGCCGCAGATGACGGCGTAGATCTCTTCGGCGTCGACCGCTTCCCGCCCGATGTTGAGCAGCAGCGCGACGACTTCTCCGCGGTCAGGAGTCGCAGGGTCGTGGGCCATCGCGAACAGGAACGGCAGGCTGGCCACCGTACTCGAGTACACGCTGCCCTGGTGGAGGGCTGCGCTGTGGAAGTCGCCGAACGCTTTGTCGCGTACGTCAAGGTCGGGCGAGACCATGCCGCGCAGCCATCCGGGCACGTCGCCTGCCGGCCCGTAGGCATGTCCCAGGGACGCCCAGTCGATCTTGTCCAAGTCGTTGATCATGACCGGCACTATGCATGGCAGCACTGACAGCCGGGACGGGACCGGTCACGACATCAGGCCCACGACAGCGGAACGCCGCCCCGCAGGGGTGGCGTTGACGTTTCTGCGGTGAAATCCGGTCCGACAGGGCTTCATACACCCCTTCGACATGATCGCGAGTCTCATCGGCCGCTGCACACCCGTGCCCGATCTTCCTCGTGGGGGTTCCACGTTGCGGCACCGCACCACCGGCAAGCGTCTCGGCCTGGCCGTCGCGGCCGTCCTCTCCGTCACGGCTCTCGGCACCGGCACCCTGGCCACCGCTCCGACCGCGCTCGCGGCCAACACAGCGGCCCCGCTCACGATCGACCAGGTCAACGTCCCCGCCGTGGCGGGACTCGACAAGACCAACGGCAGAGTGACTCTGGAGTGCACGCTGTCGCGAGGCGACGCCAATCTGGACGTCACGCTCACCCACGTCGCCACCGGCGAGAAGGTCACACAGCGCCTGACCGCCCCGAGTTACAGCACCGTGTTCTCCCTCACCTGGAAGCCGATCTTCGAGGAACAGGGCTCTCCCGGCCTCGGAGTACTACGGCGGCTCCGCCCCGTCCCCAACCGATCAGCGGTCGATGCGCTCAGCCCCGGCAGCCTGATGGAGACAGGGGGCAGGGCGAGGTTAGGGACGGTTCCCGTGTGCGCTGTGGTTCGCTCGACGAAGGAGGAGCCCGACTGTGTCCCTGCGGCATCGCCACGAGTACGCCGCAGACATTCCTCGTGGCCTCCCAGCCAGCTTTCGTAGACCGACCCAGGAGTTGTCAGACCACCCGAAAGCATGACTTGCATGCGCACCGCTTCCGGCCCAGATCCGCCAGGCTCGAGCCAGTGTCTCTTTGAGAGACGTGGAACGCCGGTTCCTCGCGTACTCCTGGACCCGCCCCCTCTGGCAGTACTGGACACGTCACAGCTTTGTCAGGGCCGCTCTCGCCCTCCCCGGCGTCACCCGGATCAGGCTGCCCTCAGCTCCAACCCAATTGCTGTGAAAGCGGGTTGGTGCAGGTCTTCCACCTCCGCTCGAACCAACAGCGCCTCACGGCGCAATCAGAGGTCGAGCCAGAACCCGTTCTCGTGGACGAAACCAGCCCGGGTTCTCCGCCGCTCTGTGGCTGTGCCACCGCCGTCTCGGTTTGGGGCAGTGCGGGATGTGCGGCCGGGCCCCAACCGACTAGGCGCTTACCGCAGTTGGCTTCTTCACCGTAGGGTCTGCTGCCGAGGGGGAGCCCCTCGCTCGGCAGGGGAAGGGGGAGCCATGGAGATCTATGCCCACTGGCTTGACGGTGAGCATCTGCGCGTGTCCGGGTGGGGTCCGCAGGACACGTCATTGGCCGTCATGCTGAAGATCCAGGCCCTGTTAGGGCACACGGTGGTGCTGAGCGACGTGCAGCTCATCGACAGCCAGGCGGTGCAGGCGCTGTTCGAGACGGAGGACTTCCGGTCCTTCGTGCGCGGCTGCCCGTCGTTCCTGCGCTGCACCACCGCCGCTCCGGCCGGCAGCGACCCCTTCGCCCTGGTCACCACCGGCCTGCACCGCGCCCTGGAGCCCGGCTGGCTCTCGTCTTCGTTCGACACGGCGGAGCCCCTGGTCAGGCTCTCCGAAGCCGTCCTGGAGCGCAGGGAGGCGAATCCCGGGCCGCTGTTCGCGCGGGGTACCGCGCTGGGCGCACGGTACGAGGAGGGCGGGGTGATCCGGCGCAGGCTGGAGGCCGTGGCCTGGACCCTGCATCACTTCTCCCGCGAGGCGGGAGTGCCGCTGGGCACGAGCGCCGTGACGCACCCCTGTTCGTACCGCGACGTGTTGGAGGAGGTGGCGGAGCTGCCGGGGCTCCCCGGCCACGACTACGCCCCGGTGGAACGCACCCTCGTCTATCTCGACGAGCACGTGGAGCCGTCGAACCGGCACCGAAGGGCCGTGCTCTTCACCCAGCTCGACGCGACGGACCCACCACACAGGACGGCGATGTGGAACACCGCGACGCAGGCCTGGAACGCAGCGGTGCAGCGGACTCTGGGCACCGACGGGGCGTCCCCGCGGTCGCTCCCGGAAGCGGCCGACATCGGGCTCTACCTCGGGCGTCCGACGGACGCGCTCTTCGAGCCCGCCGGCCCCGGGGCCACAGCTCCTGCGGAACACGGGATGGCCCCCGGCAACCTGGCGGCGGTCGCCGAACTGGGCTGGCAGGACATCGCGAAGATCCATCAGGACGAGGTCGTGACCCGTCGACGCGCCGCCTTCCAGGCGGCGCTGCGCGCCGGGGACGCGGCGGCGGCCGACGACGCCCTCCCCGCACTGCTCCGGGCGGTCCGGCGGAAGCTGCCGGCCTCCGGAGAGCGGCCCGGGCGGCTCGCCTGGGCCGCGGCCGAGACCGGCCTCGGGCTCGCCGGAGCGGGGCTGGCGCTCGGCACCGGCGAGACCCTCGGTCTCGTGGGACCTGCGCTGGCGTTCGGCCTGGCGGCCGAGCGGCTGCTTCGGGGCGGCCGCAACCGGTCGCACATCGTCAACACGCTGATGACGGCGGGTGGAAGAGGGACCTGGGCCCGGCGCGGCGAAGCCTGACAGGGCGCTGGGTGCCGGGCGGTCGAGCGGTCGGCGCCTCTGCCCCGATCCACGCCTCAGGCGGTGCTGAACCGGTGCGCACGGCTGCCGCGCTCCTACGAGAGGCAGGGACGTTGTCGGTGGCGGCCGGTACGTTGCGATCATGGGCATCTATCTGGTGAGTGTCACCGCACAGGACTGGTCACAACTCGGGGAGGGCGGGTACGGGGACGTCGCCGCCGCGCTGAACACCGAGCTGGAGCGGCGCGGGCTGCCCCCTCACGAGCTGCGCCAGGTCGCAGAGAAGGCGCCGGGCTGGTTCGAGGAAAAGGTCAGCCCGTCCATGGACGGCTTCGTGGCGCTGTGCAGGACGCAGCTGACCGCTGCGGAGCTGTCAGCCCTCCTCGACTGGAGTGTGCTGGTGCCGTTCGCGTTGGAGGAGGAGATCGTGCTCCCTGTCGGCACCTCCTACTCCGGCGAAGAGACAGTGGTCGCCGGGGCCCCGCGGGTGCTCGCCCTGGCCGAGCGGCTCGCCGACGCCGTCGAACTGCCCGTGGACGCGATACCGGCGGGCGAGAACCTCACACTGAACTTGTGGTTCCTGGAGGGCGGGGCGGAGCGGACCGCCCGGGCGCGGACAGGACCCTGGGCCGAGGACCGGGACGCGGCCTTCTACGTGGCTCTCTACCTGCGCGCCGCGCAGTACTCCATACGGAACGGCTGCCCCATGACCTACTCCTGAGCCACCACGGGGCCGAGGGCCAGGGGCCGGCCGTGTCCGCCGCCCGCCCGAACCCGTGCCCTACCGGAGCACCACCACGTTGGCCGGGGGTGGCCCCAGGACGCGGTGAAGAACGCGCGCACGAACTTCCTGGACCGCTACCGGTTCAGCATCGCCGCCAGCGGGCCCGCCCAGGGCCTGCGACCCCTGCGCGACCCAGACGAGGCGACCCCGACGACCACGACCAGGACGAGGACTGATCCGTGTGTCCCGCGCAAGGCGCCCTCTCCCCGGGCACGACCAGGACGAGGGCTGATCCGTGTGTCCGGCGCAAGGCGCCCTCTCCCCGGGCCTGTCGCAGGCGGCCTGTAGCCTCTCGCCATGCAGACAGCGCTGATGATCTACGACGGCTCCGCACCGGCCGATTCCGACGCCTTGCGCACCGGGGGCGTGCCGCTGGCTCCTGCCGGATTCACCTGGCCCCTGTGCGGCTGTGGGGGACCGCTTCAGTTCTTTGCCCATCTCCCCGTCGAGTACGGCGTCCTTTCGGTGTTTCTGTGCCAGAACGACCCCGGGGCGTGTGAGTTCTGGGACGCGAGCTCCAGCGCGAACAGGGTCTATGTGTTTCCTCGGGAGGAACTGCGGCCGGTAGCCGTACCCGAGGCGGGACTGACGCTGCTGCCCGCCACCTCGGCCATCCGCACCCACGTCGTGACGATCGACCCCGAGGAGGCATGCGAGGAGGAAGGGATCGAGCCTGACGCCTACGACCTTGCCCGCTCGGGGTGGAAGCGGGAACCCGAAGAACGATTCGGGAAGCAGCGCGAAGTGCTCGGGTCACTCGGAGGCAGTCCCTCCTATCTTGAGGACGACCGCCTGCCTGGGTGTCCCTCCTGCACCGGCACGATGGAGTTCGCGGCCCACCTGGAGGAGGGGATAACCCGGGAGACCGCGATGAACCTCGGCGGTCAGCTGGGCTACGTCTTCGTCTGCCGTCCTTGTCGCGAGGGAGCCTTCCTCACGGACTGAGGGCCACCTGCGAGCGGTACGGACGGTGATGTAGCCGGCTCGGACGCCGCAGAGCGTTTCTTGGGGCGGAGTCGACGCAGCCCGATCGCGGCGTTGCGGCAGAGGGGCAGAGAAAGCGCCAGTGCGCCCGGCTCTCGGTACCGTCGATAATGCCGGTCTTCCCAGTCGCGCCGAGATGGTCAACCACCTCTGCCAGGGTGCGCAGCCGCACGTCCGGGTTGATGGTGCATCCTCGCTCGGGGAGCAGTGGCCGCCCTTCGCCGACGGCCCGGGTGACAGTCGAACGGTCCCCGCCAAACCAGCAGGCCAGCACACGTCATGAGTAGCCGCATGGCGAAGGTGCACGACGTGGCCAGGAGCCGGTCAACGGAGACCGGGTGCTGCGCGCCGGCGCCCACGGCACACTTGCACGGCCGAGAAGAAACCTGGCCTGGTGCCGTTCATGCCACAACGGTGCGACCTCGGCTACGAGTTCAGCGATCGCAGCAGCTGAGAGACCGTGATCTTCCGGTCGTTGATATTCGCTGTGCGCGTCACATTCGCGACCACACAGGCAATGAGCGGCGATCCGGAGGTGGCTGTCTCACCGCTTACCGTGTGCGAGCTCGTTGGACGCGACGAGGTCCGTGCCCGTGCTGTCCCATGTGGGTCCGGCGGGGAGTGTGACGGTGCGCCACCCATGTGAGGCGTCCAGCGGTAGACGGAGGTGCGCCTGCCGGCCCGCGTTGGTCGGCAGGGCGGCCGGTCGGAGCCGTGCTGAGCAGTCTCGAGTCGGCCGGGATGTCGAGCGGCGCCTGCTCGTCCGTCGATTCATGGGCGGTGGCGGGCGGCGGCTGCCCGGCGGCGACCGCCGGAGCCGTCAGCGCCCCGGTCGTCACCTCAGCGCCCCGGTGTGCGGGCGATCGTGACCCGTGCGCTCACGCCCGGACCGGACAGCTTCCAACGCAATTCCACCCCCTGCACCCGGTCCAGGTCGATCGTGGCGGGCATGTCGGCGCCGCCGTACACGAGGACCGACGGCTCGCCGGTGGGGGCGACGAGCTCCGCGACGGGCACCCCGATGCGCCGACGGTGACCCGGTACAGCCCTTCGCCGTCCGCGATCGAACCGCCCCAGGCCATCAGGGAGCCTCCCGGCCCCGCAACGAGCCAGCCCATGTAGTCCAGGACCTGCACGCTCTCCCCGGTCCCGTCTGCGCGCTCCGCCCTCACCTGGCCGCCGAAGCCGCTCGTGTGGGGCCGGGTGGTCCCGCCGTGCACGAGCCACTCGGCGACAACGCCGCCAGGTGGCTCTTTCTGCAAGGTCATCACCTTCTGCGACGTCGTCTGCGGCAACACCGCGCGGGCAGCACCCGAAGTGGCCCGCTGCGCCGCACTGGTGGACGCGCTGCCGGACGGGGAGGACGGAGAGGACGGCCAGGGCCGCCGTGGCGGATGGGCCCCCTCGGTCCGCGCGCGGGCCGGCCCTGATCCTCCTCCTCTCCGTCCTCGCCGTCGCGGCCCCTCAGGGCAGCGGCACCGCTGACCTCCGGCGGCAGGCTGGGGCAGCCGCCCCTACCGGGTGATCGTCCTCGACCCGTTCACACTGTCCGAGGGGGTCGAGGGCGATACGGGAGTGGACCCGGCCACCCGGGGTGGAGCCTGGAGCTGCGCGGCGCCGGCCTTGGGGCCGGTGGGGCTGCCCAGACGGACCTCGCCACGTCGGACGGCTTCGGCCGCGCTGATCTTCGGGGCCGCCGGGGTGCCGTGCGTGGCAAGCGCGACGCGGGGGACCCAGTGGTTGCCGGAGACGACCCAACTGCCCCGCCACGCCACCCCGTCCCAGCCGTACGCGGCCGTGTTCGTGGCGTACCAGACGTCACCGCCGCACGCTCGGTTGATGTTGCCCGCGAGCTCCACGCCCACGGCGGGGACGTGGTTTCGGAGCGGTCCGAACCCGGCGCACTTCCACCACACGCCCCTCGCCATGTCGAAGGCAAGGATGTGCCGCTCGCTGGAGAGCCAGCCCGTGTACTGGTTCGCGAGTTGGCAACCCCCGGTGGACGTACGGTTGTAGCCGTACGTGATGCTCCGCGAGTATCCGCCGCCGTTGGAGCCCGCGCTGGTCTCCGCGTAGCCGGCGACGCACCTCACGTTGTCCGTGTGCGTGTACCGGAAGCTGGAGACAGCGGACGCCTGACCGGTGAAGCCGACGACCAGGCCGAGGGCTGCCGCCGCGGAGCCCAGGACGCGGGCGATGTCTGATCTCTTCACGCTTACTCCTCCGTCGTGTGGCCGGTGCCGCGAGCCCTTGCGATCGCCCGCGGCGCCGGCGGTCTGTCAGGTACCGATGGCTACCAAGTGGGGCCGGAGCGCTCCTCCGCGCGCCGCCTGGCCTCCTGCTCCTCGATCCGCGCCCGGTGCTCGGCTTCCTGCCTGGCCCGGAACTCCGCGTGCTCACGCTCGGCACGCCGGCGGTTCTCCTCGATGTCACGCATCTCGTCGTCACTCAGCGGCATGACGTCCTCCTGTGTGTCGTGGTCCCGGCCGACCGGGCTCGTCCGCCTCTCTGGTGGGGTACGGACGAAACCGTTCGGGTCCGAGGGAGGTCGATCCCTCCTCACCTCGAGCTTTCGCCGACGGACGTTTGTTGCGCAGCCCTCTCCCGGCGGTGAATCAATCCGCATCGCCACCGCACGACGCAAAAGCGCCTTGCCGCCCACGTCTTGCTACGGCTTGGATTCATGACTGGCAGGAGACCGGTCGGCGGCCGACCGGAAGGGGGGCGCGATCGTGGGACGCCAGGAGAAGCCCGTGGACCCGGCGGCCGGACCGGTGGCCGTGTTCGCCCTCGCGTTGCGGCAGCTTCGAAAGGAGGCGGGCAGCCCCACGTACGGGACGATGGCCCGCCACGCCACGGCCTACTCCGCGACCACGTTCTCCCGGGCCGCCTCGGGCGAACAGCTCCCGACGCTGCCCGTGCTGCACGGGTACGTCGCCGCCTGCGGGGGCGACCTCGTGGAGTGGGAACAACGCTGGGCCCAGGTGTCCGACGAACTGGCCTCCCGGGCCGCAGAGTCCTCGGACGAACCGGCCCCCTACCTCGGGCTGGCCCGGTTCGAGCCCGGCGACAGCGATCTCTACTTCGGCCGCGACCGGCTGGTCCACGACCTGTTGGCCCTCACGGACCGACACCGGGTCGTCGCCGTCTTCGGCTCCTCCGGCAGCGGCAAGTCCTCCTTGCTCAGGGCTGGCATCGTTCCCCGGCTCCGTGACCGTAGGGTCCCCACGGCGGCGGTCCGCATCCTCACTCCCGGCGGGCGGCCTCTGAGCCGACACCGTGAGGCCCTCCGCCCGGCCGACACTCAGGGCGACACGTGGCTGATCGTCGACCAGTTCGAGGAACTGTTCACCCTCTGCCAGGACAACGAGGAGAGAAACGGCTTCCTGGCCGGCCTGCTCGCCGCCCGCGAGCCGGGCAGTCGCTTGCACGTCGTCCTCGGAATCCGGGCGGACTTCTACGCGCACTGCCTGACCCACACCGAACTCGCCCGGACGATCCGGAGGGCCAGCCTCCCCGTGGGCCCGTTGACCCGTGACGAACTACGCAAGGCCATCATCGGCCCCGCGACGGCCCGCTCCCTAGTGGTGGAACGGGCCCTGACCGCCACCCTGATCGACGAGGTCCACGGCCGCAGTGCCAGCCTGCCGTTCCTCTCCCACGCACTGCTGGAAACCTGGCGCCGACGCCGCGGTCGCACGCTCACCCTGGAGGGGTACGAGCGGGCCGGCGCCATGCGCGGCGTGATCGCCCAGAGCGCGGAGGCCGCTTACGCACGCATGGACCCCGCCCAGGCCGAGACGACCCGTCAGGTGATGCTGCGGCTGATCACTCCCGGCTCCAATGCCCCGGACACCCGTCGGCCCACCAGCCGCAGGGAGATCGAATCCATCGGAGGCGTACGGGAGACCAGAACGGTTCTGGACGTCCTGGCACGGGCTCGGCTGATCACCCTCGACGGGGACACGGTCGACCTGGTCCACGAAGCCCTCATCACCGCCTGGCCACGACTACACGCCTGGCTCGAAGAGGACCGCGAGAAACTGCGCCTGCATCGCTGGCTCACCGACGCCGCCGAGGCCTGGGAAGCCGTCGGCCGTGACCCCGGCGTGCGCATATCACCGGTCCGCCTCACCCAGCTCGACGCACACTTCACCACACCCGCCGACCGTGGCCGACTCACCCTCCTCGAGGCCGATTTCATCGCCGCCGGCAGAGCCACCCATCGACGCGGCAACCGCGTCCGCTGGACCGCACGGGCCGTCGTACCCCTCCTCGCGATGACGACCGTCATCACCGCTCGCCTCGCCTGGGGACAGATCCTTGCCACACGGCAGCGCCCCCTGATCGCGCCGACCCACTGCACCACCGCTGCCGCCGTCTCCCCACCGGCGAGCCGGTCGAGGCGCAGAACCAGTGGCTCATGAGATGACCGTGGCCGTCACACCGATGCCACAGGAGCCGGTGAGGTGCCGTGGCATGACGCGCTGGGCGTGACCTGCGGCCGATGGGACTCGTACGTCCGTCGGCGCGGGCCTCGGCGGCAGAGGGACCGATCGGCGCCCGGTGAGGGCGCGGAGTGTGGCGGCGAACCGTACGGCGAGGGCCTCAAGCCCGTCCCCGCCCGACGCACCGACGCAGCGAGGTGGTTGAGCCCCACCCCTACGGACGGCCGCTCTCAGATCATCGACGCGTTCCGGGAGCCCAGCGGTTCCGGTGTTGTCGGTCCCCGGTGCTAGCGTCGCCGCCATGGCGAACCGTTCTTATCTCTACTCTGCGGACTCGATGCCGAACGAGGCGGAGATCCCCAAGCAGGTCCGATGCATATCCGAGCACAACTGGGACATCCCGCTCGCGCACAAGCTCATGGTGGGACGCGGAACAACGATCGTCCCGTCCATGATCTGGAACCCTCGGATCGGCATCGCCGCGGACTACGCCGACGGGGCAGCCCTGCTCCGCGACCTCCTGCACGCGGTAGGCAAGGGCCTGGAGGACGACGCCGAGTTCGCCGAATGCGTGGCCAGGACCACGGCCCACCTCGAGAAGCAGCAGGCGAAGTACTTCCTCCTCGAGACCGGGGAGATCATCTCGATGTCGGGTGACGATCCGGCAGCGAGCGTGCAGCGTCTGGCGTCCGAGGACATCCCCGACGCCGTCGCCAAGGCCGAGGCGGCAATCGCCGGCCACAAGGACGAATGGCTGTCCTCCGTCCGAGCCGACTGGCAGAAGCACTTCGCGTCCTTCTACAGCGACGCCCTCTACTTCTCCTTCCCCGACTGACGACGCCCGCGACACGACGCCAGGCGCTCCCGGCCCTGACCCGGACGACAGAACCTCATGGTCGCGCTCGTCCGAGCCCTGCGGGGGAACAGCCCCCAGGCACTCCCCCACCAGCGGTGGAGCAGCCTTCGGCCGCTCCACCGCAGGGCTCCGCCACGCCCCGCAAGCGACCGCCTGTGCCCGGGCCCGTCACGGTGAGCGTGCCGGGCCCGGGCCGGTTCGTAGGGCGTCCGCCGGTCACCCCCGTGCGGACGGCGAGACCGAAGGTGCTGCGTCCGCCCCGGTCCCGCCGACGCGGTTGTGGGATCAGGCGGGATTGATGTTCTCCGCCTGGGGACCCTTCTGCCCCTGGGTGACGTCGAACGTCACCATCTGGCCCTCCTGGAGCTCACGGAAGCCCGAGGAGTTGATCGCCGAGTAGTGGGCGAAGACGTCCGGGCCGCCACCGTCCTGGGCGATGAAGCCGAAACCCTTCTCCGCGTTGAACCACTTCACAGTTCCCGTAGCCATGTCTCATGCCTTCCAGTCGATGAACGCCTCCCACACCATGTGGAAGACGGAGGTGATCGCCCTGGTCCCTGCGGCACAGCACAGCAAAAAAGCCCACGCCGAAGGCATGGGCAAAGGGAAGATCCGAACCACGACAGCTAACGGGGACGGTACACGCCAACACCTTCCGTGACTACTGGAAACGCCCCATACCCCAGGGACAGGTGACCATCAGGGTGTAGGAGGCACAGTGCGGGCCAGGGGTTCGATGTCGTCGTAGAGCGCAGCGTGCAAGGTAACGGCCCCCGCACCTGCAAGGAACCGCGGCCGCTTCCGGCGCCGCGCTTCCGGGTTGCCGGACCGGCGCACCGTGGTCGGGGCCCACTGGTCCGGCAGCCCCATCACTACACCAGGCAGTCCGGGGTGCTGAGCGCGCTGAACGGCACTCCGGCACCACGAAGGGACCCGAGGGGAGAACAGTGCCTTCGCCCAGAGGCCAACGTGCCGTCCGCACGCAAGGACACGTTCCGCGTCGACGCGAAGCGCCCACGGTCACTCGCCGGCCCCCGGAGGCCGAAGGACGGTGCACGGTGATCGGCGCGCTGTTCACCACGGAGACATCGGGGTGGCCCGCCATGCCGCCTGGTGCTCCGTCCGTTTCAGCCTTGGTTTCGGGCTGGAGCCTCAGCTGTTGGCCAGGGTGCTGTCCAGGAGGGGGAGCAGGCGATCCCAGTGGCGCTTCAGTCCGGAGGCGCTGAAAGCGTCGGTGTCGGACATGGTGAAGCCGTGGATGGTGCTGGGGTAGATCTCGGAGGTGTAGTCGACACCTGCCGCATCCAGGGCCTGGTTGAGCTCGCTGAGGGCTTCAGGTGTGATGTCGCCTTCGGCGTGACCGAGGTGGATCCGGGCGGTGAGCTTGGTGAAGAGGTCGGTCCCATCGACACCTACGGGGCCGTGGAACGCGGCGACGGCTGCCACCTGGTCGGGGTGGGCCGCTGCGGTGCGCATCGCGTAGAGACCGCCTATGCAGTAGCCGGTCACCGCGACCGGTCCGGCGCTGACCTCGGGCTGGCTGGTGAGGAACCTGAGGTAGGCGTCGGCGTCGCTCCGCACACGTTCGGCGGTGTGCGCCTCGATCAGGGGCATCAGTTGGGCGAGGACCGCGGGCCGGACCTCTTCTCCGATGTACCCGGGAAGCTCGAGCAGCGGTGCCGGGCCGTGCCGGTAGAAGGAGTTGGGGACGAGCACGTAGTAGCCGTGCCCAGCCAGTTCGCGGGCCATCTCCCGCAACACGGTCCGGATGCCGAAGCCGTCCGCGTACATCAGCACCCCTGGGTGCCGCTCGCTGTGGTCGGGGAAGGCGGCGAAGGCGTCGGCCTGGCCGTCCGTGGTGGGAATCCGCAGCGTCTTGGTGCGCATGAATGCTCCTGTCGTGGTTGATGTGCAGAGCCTGTGATCAGCACGACGGAGGCGGAGACCGCGCAGCAGCGCAAGAGCCCCGGGCAAACAGCGGGCCCGAACCAGCCCGTACGGCGCTCAGAAGAGCCCCGGGTCGCCGATCCGTGTGTGGCGCGTGGCCGTCCCGGTATTCATAGCCGCACAGCCTACTCCACAGGAAAGGAGCCGACGCCGGCATCAGCAGCCGTCCGAGAGGGGCGGTGAGGATCTGGATGGTCATGCCGTGACGCTTGTGTCTGCCGGAGTAGTACGGGGTGTCGGCGGCGATCCGGTCGATCGTCAGCGGCGTCCCGTCGAAGATAACGATGGCCAGGCGGCTCACGGTCGCGCAGGCCACGCCATCAGACTGGCATGGGCTCACGGCTTCTCAGACGAATGATGGCAACCGCTCCTGCCCGTCAGGAGGGCTGACTATTTACGGCCCTTCGGGTGGCGAAGGAACGGCCACGGTTCCCGGTCCTAGTCTTCCGGCTTCGTTTCAACAACATCGCATGAGGACCGCTCCGTGGATACTCCGGAAACAGGCCCATCGGCGTGTAGTCGTGGTAAAGGCGCCGGTGCCACCACTCCCCTGGGCCGGCCAATGGATCGGGCAGCGTTCGACGCCACAGTTCCTCGTCCAAAGGGCGCACGATCAGCTCCAGTTCCCGCTGTGGACGGGGTGGCAGGAGGTGAAGAATCTGCTCGATGGCATCCCGGGCCGCTGCCGTGTCGTCGAAGTGCCCCCCTGGGCACGGACAGGCGGTGCGCTGGAGATACAGATGGGGGCCAGGCTGGGTCAGGAACCAGCGGTACAAGCGCAGGGCGCTCTCTGTCCCGAGGTGGAGGTCGGGGTGCTGGGCTTCCAGACGATGGATGAGAGCGGTCGTCCTGGGCGACAGGCCCCGGATACGCCGGATGTTCGGTCTGGCGGGTCTCCACTGAGACGCACGGAGTGCGCCTGGCCGTCTACGCGGCATGAGCCTTTCGGGGAATGATCACGCGCTGACGCTCTCATGACGGTGGGCACGATGTCCATACAGCGTTCCCGGACGGAGAGAGCGAGGCGAGGCGCCGCTGCCCTCGGCAAGGGTCTCGAAAAGTGCTACCAAGTGGCCTGGACCCGCTTCCACCCCACGAACATGGTCGGTTCCCGGTTTCCCGATCGTGGTAGTCGTCCGGCCGGCGATCCGGCTGAGGTCGGGTATGCCGAGGTGGACGGTTCGGTCGCCGGTCTGGGCGAGCCTGTCTTCTTCGGCACCGACGAGGCTGACGTTGAGGCCTGCTCTGCACTTGGGGCCGGTTCGTCCCAGAGCCTCTGATCTGTAGCTCTCTGAAACCGAAGTGGTGATGCTGCCAGAGGGATGACAGCGAGGTTTCGGAGAGCGAGAGCCGCTCCGCCTGCCGCCTCAGTACTGTGACTTCGCATGACCGACGCCGAGATCACCGCAGACCTGGTCCGCGACCTGCTGCAGGAGCAACATCCGGACCTTGCAGGGCTGCCCATCAAGGAGGTGGCGGGCGGCTGGGGCAACCAGATGTGGCGCCTCGGGGATGAGTTGGCTGTGCGCATGCAGCGCATGGACCCCACTCCGGAGCTCCAGCTGAAGGAGCGGCGGTGGCTACCGGTGCTGGCCCCGCGCTTGCCGCTCCCGGTGCCGCTTCCGGTGCGGTTCGGTGAACCGTCCGAGCGCTTTCCCAAGCACTGGACCGTGATGACGT
Organism: Streptomyces sp. NPDC029956; assembly: GCF_055574655.1. Lineage (NCBI taxonomy): Bacteria > Bacillati > Actinomycetota > Actinomycetes > Kitasatosporales > Streptomycetaceae > Streptomyces > Streptomyces sp. NPDC029956. The sequence goes on from NZ_JBVHZJ010000033.1 coordinate 94,065, forward strand.
GGGTTCCCGGCGAGCCGCTGGACCACGGTGCGATCAGCCGCGGCGCCCACGCGGCCGACATGCTGGCGGGCTTCCTGCGGGCGCTTCATGTGGAGGCGCCCGCCGAGGCGCCGATCTCCAGGGACTTCGGTGCCCATCCCACGAACTGCACGGACGGCTTCGCTAAACTGTTTCAGGCCGTTGGCCCCAACGACGTCGCTGCCGATGTCCGGGCCGTCTGGGACGACGCCGTTGCGGCCCAGGCGTGGACGGGCCCGCCGGTGTGGGTCCACGGTGACCTGCATCCCGCGAACGTCGTCGTCTCGGACGGAACGCTCTCTGGCATCGTCGACTTCGGTGCCCTGTTCGCCGGCGATCCGGCGTGGGACCTCGCCGCCGCATGGGTGCTGCTGCCCGTCGGCACGGCCTCACGGTTCTTCGACATGTACGCGCACGCAGACGAGGCGGCGATCCGGCGTGCCCGTGGGCTGGCCGCTATGAAGAGCCTGTTCCTGATGCTCATGGGGCAGAACGGAGACCGGGGCCTTCCCGGCGGCAAGCCGCACTGGGGACCTGCGGGCCGGGCGGCACTTGATCGTGTTCTGAAGGGCGTATGAGGCACGCTTCTTCAAAGGCCGAGTACATCGGCCCCGGTGCCGCCTTGCCCGTCACCGGATTCGGCACCCCCGCCACCTGGTCAGCAGGACACGTGCCGGCTCCGAACCCTCCTTGCCGCCTCCCGCAGCAGCAGAAGCGCGGCGGCCGGAGCCGAGGGGCCCGAGGTGCGGGTCGCCAGGGAGGCGCCTGCACGGCGTACGGCGTCGAGGCGGAGGCGCTGAACGCCGGCGAGGGCGCGGACGAAGGGGCGGTACGGCGGGGCCACCAGGCTCGGGAGCGGGGTGGCGGCCGTCAGGTCGGCGGCGGCGCGGTCGGCCTGCTCCTCGACGAGCCGGCCGAGCGCGGGACCTGGCAGGGTGAGGTCCGCGCCGTGGCGGACCACAGCGTCGACGGGGACGCCGTGGCGGCCCGCGCGTACGTCCTCCGGCAGGTCCTCCAGGAAATCGATGCGCTGCATGGCGCGGATGAGCAGGTGGCAGCCCTCGGTGAACGCCGTCCGCGTGGCGGCGTCCTCGGGGGCGAGGAGGCCGGCCGTGAGCATCAGTGCGGGCAGCGAGTACTCCCGTACGTACTGCCTCAGTTCCTCGTCGTCGGCGATGGTCCGCCAGACGACCTCACGCTCGCAGCCCCGTAGGAAGTCGTCCACGTGGGCGCGCACGTCGGGGTGGCTCTCGGCTGTACGCGCGAGGCAGCGCAGGACGGGCAGGGCGGAGTCGCCTTCGGCGAGGGCCTTGCGTACGAGGCCGTCCCACGCGGTGAGCGCAGCCGCCCGTTCGTCCGGCGTGCCGCGGTCGATGCGGTCGTCGGTGTCGTGCATGAACGCGACGGCGGCAACGACGTGCGGCAGCAGCGCGGCGGGGAGCAGGATGCGTGCTGCCGCGTACTCGGCCGTCGCGAACCGCCGTGCCGCCCGCCGTTGCTCGGTGTAGTCCCGTCGCAGCCGCGGTTCCGTCACCCCGGCCCGGTCGAGGGCCCGCTTCCACATGCCTGTCTCCCGTCGACGTCGGCTGTGAGCTTACGGCTCCCGGGGCGGAGACCCAGAGGTGCCCCCGGGCGCCCGGATTGGCGCCTGAAATGGTCAGCCCCGGCGTCTGCATGAGGCGCTCGGCGGGCGCGGACTGCACGGTTTCGACCGGTTCCCCCCGCCCGCTGGGCGGACGGCCGCGGACCCGCCCCGACCACGTCAGAACAGGACGGTTCCCCATGTGGGTCAGCCCGTTCGTGGTCCGGGGCCCCCGACCCTCGACGGGGTGCGGTCCGCGCTGCGACCTGATGGACCGTCGGCCGGCTCGCCGTGACGGGTGAGGTGAGTTCTGGAACCTGATCGAACAGGCACGCGACCGAGCCGGCGACCCTGCAGATGCCGACGAGGTCGCAGCCCAGGCCACCACGTTGCCGGCCGCCCGTGAACTCCAGGATTTCCTCGCCGCCCAGCAGATCCTTTGGGATCGCATGGCCGCCTCGTACCAGGCCCCCTAATACCGTGTCCTACGTGGTGAGGCGGACGAGTCGCTTGTAGCAGCAGATGGCGGCGGCGAGGCCGAGAAAGGCCAGGTAGTTGCGGGGATGA
>NZ_JBVHZJ010000034.1:0-95957 GCF_055574655.1 Streptomyces sp. NPDC029956
GAGTGGGGTGGCTTTTGGCCCCAACCCTCCGGTGCCTCCACCACAACGAAACGCCCGCCGGAACAAACACAAAAACAAAGAGAGGCCCCGACACCCCCCCCCCCCCCCCCCCCCCCTTCCGTGCGGGTGCGTACGTGTGAGGGAGGCGCGTACGTGTGCGTGCGGGGCATCCCCGCTGGGTGCGTCGGGGAGTCGGGGCGTGTCATCCCCGCTGGGCGGCGAGCTCCTTGGCGGCCTCGGTGAGGTCCTTGGCGGTGTCGATGGCCCGCCAGTAGGCCCCCTGGGGCAGCGGGAAGCCCGCCAGCCGCTTCTCACGGGCGAGCCGGGGGAAGGTGGTGCGCTCGTGGTCGCCCAGGTCCGGGAGGAGCTCCGTGAAGGCCGCGGAGAAGACGTACACGCCGGCGTTGATGAGGTACGGCGACGGCGGCGCCTCGACGAAGTCGGTGATGTGGCCGAAGGTGTCGGTCTCGACGGCGCCCCACGGGATGCGGGGGCGGGCCAGGGCGAGGGTGGCGACGGCGTCGCGCTCGTCGTGGAAGGCGGCCATCTCGCGCAGCGAGAAACGGGTCCAGATGTCGCCGTTGGTGGCGTACCAGGGCCGGTCCGGCGCGGGCAGATGCGCGGCGGCGTACTTGAGGCCGCCACCGCGGCCCAGGGGCTCGGTCTCGACGACCGTCGTCACCTTGAGGGGGAGGTCGGCGCTCTCCAGCCACTCCTGGAGCACTTCGGCGAGGTGGCCGCAGGAGACGACGGCGTCGGTCACGCCCTCGGCGGCAAGCCAGGAAAGCTGATGGCCGATGATCGGGGTCCCGGTGCCCGGGATCTCGACCATCGGCTTGGGGCGGTCGTCGGTGTACGGGCGGAGCCGTGAGCCCTGGCCGCCCGCCAGGACCACGGCCTGCGTCGGAGAGGTGTGCATACGGGGAACGATAGGCGCCCCGTACGTCCGGCGGTCGGACGCCCGACGGCCGGACGCGCGTCGTGGCTCAGCGTCGTCGCTCGGCGTCGTCGCTCAGCTCGCGCGCATCACGCCGGTGGCGTACGAGGTGTCGCAGACCGGCCGCGAGAAGCCCTGCGCGCGGGAGGGGCCGTACTGCTCGACGGCGGCGCGGCCGAGGGAGCGGGCGATGGACATGCAGTGCTTGGCGAGGGAGGGCCGGTTCTCCACCTCGCGCTGGAGGTGGGTGAGGGCGACCCCGGGGTCCTTCTCCTGGAGCTCGGCGAGGAGCTGGTCGCGCAGAACGTCCTGCGGTGCACGGGACTTGGCCCGGACGGAGACCTTGGAGGAGGACGCCGTCAGCTGGGTCCCGGCGTCCTCGCCGGCCCACGGCACGGCGGACACCGCGAGCGTTCCCGAGAGCACCAGGACGACGGGCAGGACGAGGGCGAGAGAGCGGCCGATTCGGCGGGCAGTAGGCGTCACGCAGGCGAGCGTAGCGGCCGGTAGTGATATGGCGACATTTAGTCACTCTCGCGGGGGATGGTTCGAAGCGGCTTTTCGAATTCCGTGTTGACGCGGGAGTGGGGGTGGGCCGGGAATGCCGGGGTTTTCCCGGTAAACCCCCGGCGGGGTCCTCCGGGTCCGCCATCAAGACGAACGACCCCGCATCTGCAAGAGATACGGGGCCGTTCGGCCACGGTGTGGCGCGGTTGTCCGGTGAGGATCAGTCGCTGAGGCGGGCGCCGGTCGACGTCGAGAAGACGTGCAGCTCGGCGGCGCGCGGGACGACGTGCAGCGTGGTGCCCTTGGCGGGGACGTCGCGGCCGCCGACGCGGACGACCAGGTCCTTGTCCTCGCCGCCGACGCGGGTGGAGCCGTACACGAAGCCGTCGGAGCCGAGCTCCTCGACGACGTTGACGGTGACGGCCAGGCCGTCCTTGCCGGTGGGGCCCTGCACGTCGAAGTGCTCGGGGCGGACGCCGACGGTGACGGTGGTGTCGCCGTTGGCGGAGGCGGCGGCGATGGCGTCACGGGAGACCGGGACGACGCTGTTGCCGAACTTGACGCCGCCGTCGGTGATCGGGACCTCGATCAGGTTCATGGCGGGGGAGCCGATGAAGCCGGCGACGAAGAGGTTGGCCGGCTTGTCGTACATGTTGCGCGGCGAGTCGACCTGCTGGAGCAGACCGTCCTTGAGGACCGCGACGCGGTCGCCCATGGTGAGGGCCTCGGTCTGGTCGTGGGTGACGTAGACCGTGGTGATGCCCAGACGGCGCTGGAGGCCGGCGATCTGCGTACGGGTCGAGACGCGGAGCTTGGCGTCGAGGTTCGACAGCGGCTCGTCCATGAGGAAGACCTGCGGCTCACGCACGATGGCGCGACCCATGGCGACACGCTGACGCTGACCGCCGGAGAGCGCCTTCGGCTTGCGGTCGAGGTACTCGGTGAGGTCCAGGATCTTCGCGGCCTCTTCGACCTTGGTGCGGATCTCGGACTTGTTGACACCGGCGATCTTGAGCGCGAAGCCCATGTTGTCGGCGACGGTCATGTGCGGGTACAGCGCGTAGTTCTGGAACACCATCGCGATGTCCCGGTCCTTGGGCGGCAGGTGCGTGACGTCGCGGTCACCGATGCGGATGGAGCCGGCGTTGACGTCCTCGAGACCCGCGAGCATGCGCAGGGAGGTCGACTTGCCACAGCCGGAGGGCCCGACGAGGACGAGGAACTCGCCGTCGGCGATCTCGATGTCGAGCTGGTCGACGGAGGGCTTGGTGGCACCGGGGTACACCCGGGTCGCCTTGTCGAAAGTGACGGAAGCCATGGTGATGTGTCCCTTCACCGGCAGGAACGTGCCGGACGATCCGAGTAAAGGAAGGATTGAGGTCTAGTCCACCTGGATGAACTGCACGTGACGCTACCTGGCGCCGCGGGATCTGTCAGCACCCCACCCGACGTGAGATTTCCGACCTTCGCCGGGACGAGGTTGGTTACACTGCACTCGCTGCCTCCTTAGCTCAGCTGGCCAGAGCACCGCTCTTGTAAAGCGGGGGTCGTCGGTTCGAACCCGACAGGGGGCTCAAGGCAAAGGGCCAGCGCAGGGGCATGATTCCCCGGCGCTGGCCCTTTCGCATGATCACGGCCGTGCCACCTACGTGCCAGATGGCCCTTCCGGCCGGGCTTGGCGAGCCTGGCGGATCATCTCGCCGAGCTTCCCCGCGATGTGCTGATCACGGTCGCTCGTCATGTGCTGATAGATCAGCGCGGCGCGGGTTGTGCTGTGTCCCATCCGCGTCATGAGCTCGCGGGTGCTGGCTCCGGCGCTGGAGGCCAGGGTGTTCCCGGTGTGGCGGAGGTCGTGGAAGTGGACGTCGGCGGAGACGCCGGCGGTGGCGCGAGCGGCGGTCCAGTCGTCCCGGAAGTTGCTCCGTCGGAGGAGCCCGCCGCGGGGGCCCTGAAACAGATGGCCATCCTGCCCGGCCCCGGCGAAGTGCTCCAGGTGGTGAACGAGCTCGGGGACGAGTTCGGCAGGGAAGGCGACGGGCCGGACGCCGGCGGCGGACTTCGGTGCCTTGTCGGCGAGCGTGCCGTTCTGCAGCTCGGCCTGTGCACGGCGGACCATGACCACGGAGCGGGTCAGGTCGAGGTCCCGGCGGCGGAGCGAGGCCAGCTCACCGAACCGGAGCGTGGTGAAGGCGGCGAGGAGGACCTGGGCGTGGCCGACGCTGCCGTCGACCTGTACAAGCGCGGCTTGGCTCCACTCCTCGTGTTCACCGGGGCGACCAGCCCGACGACCCGGGAACGCATGCCGCGCGGCGAGGCCGTGCACTACCAGGAGCGCGCGATCGAGCTCGGCGTACCCGCCTCAGATGTGATGGTGGAGCCGCGAGCCCGGAACACGGGCGAGAACATCCGCTTCTCCCGGGACCTCCTGGCCGAGGCCGGCATCACCGTGTCCACCGTCCTGCTGATCAGCAAGCCATACGAGGAGCGGAGGGCGTACGCCACGGCACGAAAGCTGTGGCCCGAAGTCGAGATCGTCAGTGCTTCGAGTCCTATGACGCTCCAGGATTACGTCGACTCGATCGGCGACGCCCGCATGGTCATCGACATGCTTGTAGGCGCTCTCCAACGACTGCTGATCTACCCGGCACAGGGCTTCATGATCAGCCAGGACACACCTGCCGACGTGCTCGCCTCGTACGAACGCCTCTGCCAAGGTGGATTCACGAGCCGCCTACTCCGAGGTGCTGACGGGCAAGTCCTCAGGCGCACCCACTAGAACCTGTCCGGTCGATCATGCGACTGTTCGTGAGCCCCAGTAGGTGTCGTCTCAGAGGTCCTGCGAGACAGATGCGTACACGGACTGGCCTGCGGCGCGTGAACTACTGCTCCCGTGTGAGTCGGCTCCGGCGGTCAGTCCGTAGTTTCGCTGCGCACGTATGCGGTGTAGGGGCGGCGGCCGTCTCCGAGGACGCCGGCCTGCCCGTCCGGGTCGACGTGGAGTTCGAAATAGCAGGGGTAGGCCGTATCAGGGTCGGGGTACTTGAGTTCCAGGTGTATCAGCCGTGGATCGTCGATGTCGCCGAAGGCCCATGCCGCCTGTATCGCCCGGGTGTCGCGCCCCGCTGGCCATCCGCAGACGTTGGCTTGCGCCTCAGGGGTCAGCTCGGCCTTACCGTCCCCACGTACCACCAGCCGTGCGTTGCCGCCTTCCTCGGCAATCCATGTCCCTTCCACGTCGGCTACGTCGATGGGGACCATGTAGTCGCGACCCTTGAAGATGTCGTATAGACCGCTGCCCACCACTGCGGCGACGACCACCGCCAGGACGCCTGCCACCCGGAGCAATGCGCGCGCTTCGTCGGCCATGGGCGTCCTTATCTGTTGGCCAGCGGGGGTTGACCAGTCAGGTAATGGGGGCTCAGCCTGCCGCTGCCAGCCGGAACGTGTCCAGCGGCTGAATCAGCTGTGTCACGTCACGTGGTGAGGCAGCAACCTGCTTACCGATGTGAGACGGAATCTGGCATCACCGTGGACTACGAAGAGGTCGAACTGGAGCGCCGACTGGGCCCGCGGCCCGAATCCACTGAGCGCTAGAGCGCGAGGCCATGAGGAGCTGTTACAGGTTTCTCTACCTCATCAAGGCACCCGCCGCGCACGGCGCGGCGCGCGCGGCCCGTCGCCCGGGCCTGCGCTCCTGTCTACGCCCTGCTCCAGCCCGGCCGCCGTCCGCACGCCTGACAGCTTGGGTTGATGGGCAGCCAAGCAGGCCTCCAAGAACGGCAACCGTCACATGGCACGCGTAGCCACGAGCGCTGCCGAGTGCGGCCAAGACGGGCAACCAAAAGACAGCCAGCGGCCAGGGAGGGGTGGCCCCTTGCGCACGGCCGGCCGACTGTCGGGCCTGGATGGGACGAGGCACCGTACCCCCGCCGTCGCAGATGACGGGTGCGTAAGGCGAACGCACCACCGGGAAGGGGCGGGCGGGGAGCAGCTGCTGCCGCGATGTGGCCGTGGCCGGTGTGGTCGCTCCGCGTCGGTACCGGTCTCGCTGTGGCTGATGCGCGTGTCGTTCAGCCGTTCACCAGGCAGCTCGTCGGCCGCATCAGTGACCGTAGACGTGCCCGCGCACCAGGGGGTCGTTTTCCAGAATGAAGTCCGAGACGTTCCAGAATTCACTCAGCTTCGGATGTTGCAGGGCGGCTTCACGATCGAGCTTGAGCCCGAAGAGAGGCCCGTCCGGGTTGGCGAGGCCAGCGGTCACGAGGGTGGAGGCAGGCGTGGACTGTCCCGCTACGGGGCCCACTCGGCAGGCGAACGCAACGTGATCTGTCCACTCGTCAGGGCCCACGCCCCACGTACCAAAGATCACGTCTATCCATGCGTCGTGGTCTCGGTCGGTGTGGTGATAGCAGTTCGCGAAGTAGACGGCATACGAGCTTCCGTCCGCGTAGATGTAGTCCCAGGCCCGCTCAATGGGGGCATCGCAGCAGTCGCACTTGAACTCGCGAGTCTGGCGGTCGGGGCCGAAGGTCAGCAGCATGCCGGACATCATGCTTGACGTCCTGATGGGCCGAGACGGCAGGTCGCCAACAGGCGCAGTCCTGGAGACCGCAGCGTTGCCGCCGTGCCCCGTACGTGCCCGATCCAGCAGGGAAGCGCGGGGAACGCCGGGAGATCACGGTCAAGGACACGGGAACGGCCCCTGACCGTCTTGGCTGGTCAGGGGCCGTTCATCTGCGGTGGGTGTGGGATTTGAACCCACGGTGACATCGCTGCCACGACGGTTTTCAAAATCACTTAAAGAGGGAGACTTGCTTATTTGAGCTTCATCGACCTACTCGCTCGGGAGTGCCGGGCCCGCGCCCTAATAGATGGATAGTGGCGGTACTTTCACCCTCAGCCCCGCATCACTCAATTCCTGCTGCCAGCGTGTTTCTATCTCTGAACGGCTGCGCCGGAGCTCCCCCCACCCTTCGATTGAAGGCGGCAAGTCCTCCCCTCTTGCCCATGCCCCCATTAGCATCCGGGTCTCACTCCTGGCAAGGAATCCTACCTCTGCGACCGTGTATCCCCCCACGTCGCCCGCTGCCGCAAGATCCAGGAAATAGGAGATCTCAGCGACGCGTTGACGCAGCTCGGCGTCGAGGATGAAGGAATGCTCGAAGCCCAGGATCGTGCATACCCTGGCAACACTCAACACGACCTCCTCCCTGGGTTGATTCACAAGCCTGATGGGGTTCTCAAGATAGGCTGAGAGGATGTTTTCTGCAGCACTCCTCTCTCTGGCTTCCTTCTCCCTTCTGTTGCCATCTTCAATCGCCTGACTTCGAGCTATATTGGCGTCCTCCAGGGCCTCTTGCCGGGCTATTCGTGCTTGACGGCGAGCTCCGATTCTCCCTATTGCTTCACCGCTCAAGCCGATGAGTCCGCCGATAAGGACGGTGGTAATCGTCCCCCATTCCATATTCTCTCCCCGCTTCAGAAACACATCTCGCAAGAATGATCGCCGATATCGACCTTCCCAGCTGCGGACCCGTGCAGCGCACGTACCTACGCAGGGCCGGTTCTCGACTGACCATCCCCATGTGCGAGAGTCGGCATGCATCATCGTCAGCGAGGGCCTCGGACCCACCCGGCTCTGAGCGGCAACCGCCGGAATGGCCGTTGCTCACTGATCCGGCGAGAGCTACGGATCAGGTGTTGCCCACCCCGTGCCACATCCGTGCCAGAACGTGCGGGGACCCACGGGGAACGAGGGGCGACTACAGGGCCTGGACATCGGATCAGCCAGCACCACAACCGCGCAGGTCAGACGCGTGCACGCCCTCCCGCTCTTGTAAAGCGGGGGTCGTCGGTTCGAACCCGACAGGGGGCTCTGCGCCAGGCGTCGCTGACTTGGGATTTCGTCCCGGAGCGGCGCCCTACACGGCCTCGGACTCTTCGTCCGGGGCCGTTTGTGTGCGCGGTGCGTGAGCGGACGGCGTGGCAGCACCCGGCGTTCCCCCGAGAGAACGGCATGATCCGGCAGGGCGGCGTGCGGAGTGTGCGGAGCGCGGGCGCGCGGGACGAGGCGGGCGGTGGCCTCCGCGATCGCGAGATCCGCTTCGGGGAGCAGGCTCGTGTACGTGTCCGCCGTGACGGCGATCGAGGAGTGGCCGAGCATCTCCTGGATGGCCTTGAGGCCGGCGCCGGCCGCGTGTGCGAGGGTCGCCGCTCCGTGGCGGAGGTCGTGGAGCCGGACCGGCGGGAGCCGATCTCCTCATACAGCTCGATGAAGCGGCGGGTGACGTTCGCGGGGTGGAGGAGTTCGCCGTTCTCTCGGGCTCGGCCCTGGTTGGCATCGCCACCGCCACCAGCATCTGGGCCAACGTCCTGCACGCCATCCGCCTCAACCAGCAGACCCGCCCAGGCGGGCTCGCCCTCGACGACATCACCGGCGAGCCGATCCGCGGCCGCTGTTTCAACGGAGAGCTGTTCGTCCAGTGGCCCGGGCGGCCACCGGGGGTCCGCCCGCTGTCAGCCCGCCCTGCCCCCTTGCAGCCCCCGAGAGCGGCGGATGCGGCGCTGGATGAGTACGGACACCGCCAGCGTGGCGAGGGTTGCCGCGTAGACGACCAGTGCAGGCGTGTCGGTGAGGCCGTTGGATGTGGTGGTGCTGCGACCTGATGCGTCGGTCGTGGTTTCCGAGCCCGAGACTGTGACAAGGCCGACGAGAAGTACGACCATCGGTGCAGCACAGGCAAGCAGGGCGTCACGGACGGTTTGCTTCATGGTGATCTCCAGACAGTGAGGCGATCGGGCGGGGTGAAGGTCGCGTGGAAGATGAGCGACGGGTGGTGAGACGGTGTCTCTTCAGAATCGCGACGGCAGAGCCCGATGCGACAGCCAGCATCAAGGCCCAGATCCAGCGGGATGCCTCCCAGGAATCCCCGTAAGGCACGGCGAACAGGTCTGATCGGGCGGGGCTCAGAGCGAGGAAGAGGGGCAACAGCGCGCTCGCCGGCGCGCCCAAGGTGCTGCCACGCTCTCCTTTTGAGAGGCGAAGGCCGAGCGCGGACAGCAGGACGGCTACGGCTGCCAGCGTGGCTGCTTCCAGGGACAGACCCGCTAGGGGAAGCCGGACGAGGTCGTCCGGATTCAGTGCGGCACTGAGCAGGAATCCACACACTGTCCAGATGACGGTGAGCGGTACCACGACCAGAGCCAGCCGGAGGAGCCGTCGAACCGCCAAGGGGAACGGAAGCGTGGCCGTGGTGCGGTCCGCCGGATCGTCCAGGGCGAGTGCGACAGGGACTGTGCACAGAACCGCTGCGACACGCAACAGCAATGCCGCGTCGCCTAGTTCGAGACGCTTCGAGAGGGCAAGGGGCAGTACGCAGGTCACGAGGGCAGCTCCGCCTCCCACCGCCACGGGAAGGCGGGGTGCCATGCGGAACAAATACGGGAGAAGAGCGGTCTGCAAGTTCAATGGGCTGCGCATGAGGTGCCCTCCGAACCCTGGTCCGTATTCGTGGGCGCGGTCACGCCCAACAATCGGGCGGCCTGCACTGTGCTCGTGCGCGGGTCGGCCAGTACGGACCAAGACGCCTTCAGGCGATCACCGACTTCCCCTGACGACCTGTCCAGCAGATCGAGAACGATCTGCACCTCAGGGGCATTGACGGAGACCGACTCGGATGAATTCAGCATGGGTAGCGTGACGCCCCCGACGCTGCGTCGGCTGAGGGACCGCAGAGCGTCGGCTGTTTCCGGGGTCGCCTGCGCCGCGAGCCACAGCACCGTCACGGCGCGGGCCCGACACGGACCCCCTGCTTGTGGCTGACCCTCCGGGACAGGGGCAGCGACAACGCGATCGGCGAATTGCACCGCGAAGGAGAGCACGGCGCTGCCGCTGATCTCGTCATTGCCCCATCGGGTGCCGACGGTGACGGCTCCGGGTGTGTTGTGCCGGGTGTCGTCTTGGGCCCATGCGTCCAGCGGAGGACGGCTGGCGACACCGTCGCGATCTCCGGCGAAGAAGAGCCTTTGGCGTACTGCGTACGGGCCCGTCTGCCTGTCCACGGGGACCTTGCTGAGGATGCCGTCGGTGACCTGCTCCCAGTCCTTGGTACGACCCAGGAACTCGGGGAACGCGCAGAATGTAACCGGGCCGGCGGTTCGGCAGCGTTGCTGATCCCCCGGATACCTCTCCGCGGCCACTCGGCGGTCCAGCAGCGAGGTGGGAGACGTCTGGTACTGGACGGCGCCGACCAGGATGGCGGTCGCGGCCATGAGTACGAGGCAGGACCTTGCTGCGAGCGTACGCATGCCGGATCGGACCAGGGCGACCAGGACCAGCACGCCTGTCAAGACGATCAGATAGCCGAGATGTGCCAGGGCGGGGCGGTCCATCAAGGTGGTGGGCAATGGGGCCGCGAACTCGTTTTCCACACCGAGGGGTCCCAGCCACTTCATGCCCCGCACGCCCAGCGCGCTGCACAGAACAAGCGCCCCGAGGAGCAGCGCCGCAAATGGGCCCGCCATCGCAGCAGGAGTGAATCGGGCGAGGGCCACTCCCGCACAGCCGGCAAGAAGTACGACCACTGGTCCGGTGGCAAGTTCGACCAGCGACGGACTGCCGACCGCAGTGGGGGCGAGCGCGTAATAGGCGATCCGTGCTGCGGTCAGGATCGCGGCCACCCCAGCCAGCGGAAGCACTGCGAGAAGGTGGGCGAGCGATCGCCGCCAAAGGGGCAGTGTGAGCACTTCACAGAGTGGCTCTGCGCCGTGGCGGTGTGTCCGGGTTGCGGCGAGATTGGCGGCGATCAGAGCCCCCGCGGCCAACAGGAGCAGAGGCATCTGTGCGTAGCGGTCCTCGTCCTGGAGCACCGGATACCGCCCGCGGTGCCCTGTGCTCAATACCTCGTACACCCAGAGGGCGGCATACGCGAGCACGGCCGCGATGATGGCTGGATGCCGGAGCATCTGCGCAGACTCGAAGCGTGCGAGCGACCACTGGGCCCGTAACCCCAGCTGGGTCCGCAGCTGTGCCGACGGAGGTACGTGGTGCTCGTGCGCGAGGACGGTCGCGCCGTCGATTCCTGTGCCGTGCTGCCCGCTCATGCCGCACCTGCAGGGGTATGAGCACCGTCGAGCAGCAGGAGGTAGCCATCCTCGATGGTCGGTTCGACCATGACCGCACCAGCCGGCGGCACTCCGATGTTGCGGAAGGTGCCGACGCCGGTTCGCCATGCCGCAAGGGCGCCCGGTGAGCGCTCGCCGCTGCTCCAAACTCTCCCTTGTGCGAGCAGGGCCAGCTCGCGTGGGGTTCCCTGGAACTTCACCGTGCCGTGGTCGAGCACCACGACCTTGTGGCACAGGGCAGCCACGTCCTCTGTCTGGTGTGTCGAGAGCAGAACGGTTCTGCCTTCCCCCAGTTCGGCGATGAGTTCACGGAAGCGCAGGCGCTGTTCGGGGTCGAGACCCACGGTCGGCTCGTCCAGGATCAGTAGCTCCGGATCGCCGACGACGGCGGCGGCGAGGCCGACACGCTGCCGCATACCGCCTGACAGCTTTCGGATGCGCTTGCTGCGGTCGGCGGTCAGGCCGACCTCCTCCAGCACCCTTCGTGCTTCCGCCCTTCGGGTCTCCCGGTCACTGATCTCCTTGAGGATCCCTACATAGTCGATGAACTCGAACGCGGTGAAGTGGGAGGGAAGCCCCGGGTTCTGAGGGAGATATCCGAGCCGTCGACGCAGAGCCTGCCGGCCTGCGGCTGTCAGCGGATCATGCCCCAGCATCGACAGTGTGCCCGTGTCCGGGGTGCTTGCCGTGGCGAGAGTACGCAGCAAGGTGGATTTCCCCGCGCCGTTGGGTCCGAGCAGACCTGTCACCCCCTGTCCCAAGGTCAGGGATACATCCCTCAGAGCGATGTGGCGCCCGTAGCGCACGCTCACATCGGTCAAGGTGACTTGTGATGTCGCAGGTCCCATTTACGCCAGTTCCCTCGTGCCTGTAGTCGGTACCCCGTAGGGGGCTGTCCGAGCTTGCTTGTTGTCGAACGTGTCGAATCCGTCGCGGAGCAATGCGAGTACGCCGACCGCCAGCACGGCCACCGCAGCCATGATCATTTGTGAGGTCGGCAGGAGCAGTCGCGTCCCAGCGGGCATATCCGCGCTGTAGGCGAACACGAGCCAGACAGCCCAGGCTGTGAGTGTGAGCACGATGGCAGGAACAGCGTCCACACGACTCATCAGTGCGAGACAGACCGCTGTGAGCATGAGCGACGGAATCAACCAGCCGAGCATGTGAGGAAACGGAAGCGGCAGGCCCACAGCGCCGGCGCTGCTCATTGCGAGGCTCAGAACCTGGATCACGGCGGCCCGCAACAGAACGACACGGAATCCGTTCAACGGGGAGACCGCCAGCCACACGTATGCCGGATCGAAGCGCTGACCGGTAACCGCCACGACAGCGAGTGCCGAAAGCGCGGGCGCCAGCGCGAAGAACGCCAGGGACGCCGAGCTGGACTCACTCCAGCGAGCAATGGCCACGGCCAGCAAGAGCAGCAGGGCTGCACCGCCCCACCAGGACCACCGCAACGAGGGCATCGCCGCACACAATCGAGCAGCGTGTTCGGGAACCCCGATGCGTAGTGCGCACCTCTCCAGCAGGCCTCTTGTCGGCTCGTCTGCGGCACGGTCGATCCGTGCCCACAGAGAGGACATCGCTGTCTCATCCCCCACGGACGGGAACAGCCGCGAACGACAGACCGAGCAGTGGGCCAGGTGGGCTTCGACAAGCTCCCTGGGTTCCTTGGCAAGCGGTGTGTCCATGAACGCCCGGAGCAGGCCGGGACTCAGATGCGCCGAGCCGCCATCCGGGCCATCGGCCGGGCAGGCCGTCTGCGTCCCACTCATCTACTCCTCCTGTCGACCGGGTCTTCGTTCGCCGTACTCGCCGCCGTACTCGCCGCCGTACTCGCCGCCGCACTCGTCGTTCTCGATGTCGTGAATCCGGTCACGGCAGCAGCCTCTCCTTGAGTAGCCGTCTGGCACGAGAAGCCCTGGACTTGACTGTCCCGGTGGGGATTCTCAGCTGCTCGGCAGCTTCTCGAACCGTGAGTCCCTCCAGCGCTGTTGCCCTGACCACAGCCTTGAGATCAGCGGGTAGGAGCTCCACCGCGGCCAGAGCTCCGTCGCCCAGCTCCGCCAGCAGTTCGTCTTCCGCAGATGCCGCGTGGCGTCTGGGAAGACCTCCCAGACGGCGCAGGAGGCTTCCTCGACGTTCCTGTGCTCGCTGGGCGTCAATCAGTCGGCGCTGGGCGATGCGCCATAACCATCCACTCACGTTGTCCACTTGATCGATGCGCATCCTCCGGCGGCGCTCGCGATGCCTCCAGATCTCCACGAAGACGTCCTGGACGACCTCATCGACGAGTACGGGGTCGGCGCACCTTTGACCCAGGAGCCCCCTGAGCCATGGAGCAAACCTGCGGAAGAGCTCCTCGAACGCCTCGCAGTCCCCTTCCGCCACGGCGCTGAAGAGCTCGACATCGGCTTGCGCACCCCTTCGTTCGCCCATCACACCCCCTTGTCGATCTGAGAAGACGGGTTGGTTCGACTGCGAGCAGTGACCTGCATCTCATTCGGTGGGAGGCGTGTTCGGAATCCGGAACTCCAATTGTTTGACAACCAGGCGGTATCTGACTGGCCGGGATTCGCAGTCGCTTACGCGCCATGGGGGAAAATCAGACGGTCTGCAGCATGCCCTTGATCCAGGAGGGCCCGGGAAGCGGACTCGCATTCGCTACATCGAACAGTTCTATTGAGACTGAAGAGAAGGAGTGAACTGCGCGGATGCGAATTTCACAGACCTTAAAGAGGGCCGCCGCACTCGGGGCGGCGACCATCACCCTCTCCGGTATTGCGGCAGTCACCACCCCTGCCGTAGCCGCAGAGGCTAGTGCCCAGGCCCTGCCGACCTGTGTCAAGGGCTGGGTGAACTCGGGGGTTCTCACTCAGACCGCGTACGCCAAGAACAACTGCACCTCCGGCACGTACCGGGTGAGGATCCTCTGGGACTGGGGGCTGGACGGCCCGTGTCAGACCATGGATCCGGGTGACCAGCAGAGCAGCAAGGTCGCCATCACCCCGCGCGTCTTCGCCGGCCTGGCCAGCTGCTGACCGGCAACGGACGCTGATCGGGATCGCGACTGGGTACCGACCGCAGTGGAGTTGCGGTCGGTACCCGGTGCGCCGGCGATTTTAACGGCCCTTCGATGATCTGAAAAGGTCGGTTCGGCGGTGACCAGAGCAAGGAGATCCGCCTCGGGCGGAGCGATTTACTCTTCTTCGCCGTGTGATCGGAGTGGCGGCTTCCTGGTACGGCGGGTTCGAGCATGTCGCCTCGGCGCCCATTGCTTACTGCTTTCTCGGGTCGACATCAAAGTAATTCTTCACCAGGTTCAACAGAAGAACCCTGGCGTTCCCTTCGAATGTTTCGCACGTGGTGGTAGCCCTATCAGGGTCGTGGCCACGTGTTGCGGTGCGCGCGATATGGGTCACGGGCATCGCCCTCGTCGCCATCGGAGCGGCGATCGCAGCCTTCATGGCGAGCTGCGCCGTCCTTGTGGACAGCACCCTCAAGCCGCTCGAACAGGCCGCCGACGACTACCTCGACGCCCTGGCCGCTGAGGGCGGCACCGCCGTCTGCTCGCGCATGCCCCGGTTCGCGCAGACTGAGTTCGCCGCCGCGTACGGCGGCAAGGCTTGTGCGGCAGGCGTGGAGAGGCTCAGGGAACCCCTGGCCCGGCGGAGCGGGCAGAGCCGGCCGATACGGACACGAGCCAACCTCAGGCCAAGGGACGCCTCGGCTTTGTCGAGCTCGGCGGCGATCCGCTGGACCTGTCCCAGCTGGTCCTGAAGCAGAATGACGGCATCATCACCGCGCAAGTCGTCTTCCGCCGCAGCAACATGGTGATCCACCTGGCCTGCGCCGGCAGCGACGACGACCGGCAGGCCGCCAGCGCCGGTGCCATCGACGCCGCCCGCGAGGCAGCCGCCCTCCTCAAGCCCTGACCACTCGAACCCTCAGGCGTATTCGCCGATTCCGCCGGCGCTCGCTGGGGACCCCCCCCATGGGGTGACGCCACCCAGACGGCCCATGCCGAGTTGTGCGTCAGCGATGCGTGAGCGGACGTTCCGGCACGGCCCGCTTCTGTCTGGATCACGCGGCACCGTGCGGGACCTCTGACCAGGTGGTGTCGGACGGCGCAACACCGTCCGACGCCACCCACCCCGCCCCGTCCAGGACTTGTAGAGCGGGGGTCGTCGGTTCGAACCCGACAGGGGGCTCCAGGTAGAAACGTCGAAGACCCCCAACCGATCATGGTTGGGGGTCTTCGACATCTACGGCCGACATCTACGGCCGACATCGACGGTCGGGCACACCATCACCGGCGAGGCTGTCGAGCGCGTTCATCGTTCATGCGACCGCGCTCGGGGCTTGTGACGAGGTGCAGCACCTTCCTTGCCGGGCGGCATGGTTCATCGTGATGCGGGGCGGACCGGGCGGTGGTCCACTGAGGGGAGATCCTTCAACGTGGCGGTGCCGATGAATGATCACGACAGAGCGGGCGGATGGTGGTCGGGGCGCTCGGCTTGGGGCAAGGGTGGGTTCGTCATCGCTGCGCTAGTGGTGGCCTTCCTCGCGCTGGGAGCCGTCATCAGCGCCTGCGAGGGCCCTGCCGAGGGCGAACGCCCTGACGCTCCCCCCACGGTGACCGAGACTGAGACCGTCACAGTGACGGAGTCGCCATCCGCGCCGGCTCCGGTACCACCGCCCGGGGAGACGCCTGAGTCGGATGGGCCTGAGCCGGATACGCGTGCGCCCGAGACGCCTGAGCCGGACGTTCCTGAGGCTGAGGTTTCCGATCCCGTTGTGCCTGAGCCGTCGGAGTCGGCCGCACCAGCGGAGGCGTACTACGAGAACTGCGATGCGGTGCGGGCCGCCGGAGCGGCGCCGCTGCTTCGTGGCCAGCCTGGGTATCGAGACGCGCTCGACCGGGAAGGGGACGGCATCGCCTGCGAGCCGTACGCCGGTCGGTAGCACCTCATCTGTGGCCTCTGCCGGACGTGTCCGAGAAGGCCATGCGCGGTGTGCGAACGCTTGCAGGAAGCGGATGAGCTTCCTCGACGGCTGGCAGAGGGGTACTACCACGTCGCCACGGACGTTCCCTCGTGGACGGCACACCCCGACTTCCCTCGGCAGGAGCCGGCTGACTACTACACCGCATGCATCGAGCGGCTCACGGATCTGGCGGACTGGTTCTTCCGAGGGGAGCACGTGTACATGGAGCCGCACATGTGGCCGGAGCTGTAGAGGCCCCAAGTCGTCACGCGTTCACGCCCGATGCCTCTGGCGGGGTTGCTCGAACTCCGGGACGGGGCTGACGACGGGCAAGTGCGGCCGTCGTCTTCCTCTGCTCCCGACGGCTCTGAAGCTCGGCCGTCGCATGGGGGGATCCGCGCTCCACCGCTGCGGGCCGATCGTCGGTTGGAGCGGTGCCTGACGGCCACTCCGGTCGGTGCTTGACCTCAACCTTGGTTGATGTACGAGAGTCGTGTCATCGAACGGCGAGGCGAGGAGATGTCGATGACACAGCCCATGGTTCTGGTGACCGGCGCGACTGGAAAGGTCGGTGGCGCGGTGGTGCGCCGGCTGCACGCGGCGGGCGTGCCCGTGCGGGCGCTGGTGCGAGGGGAGTCGGAGTTCCCGGAGGGTGTGCAGGCGGTGCGTGGCGATCTCGGCGATCCCGCGTCGCTGGGCCCGGCCCTGGAGGGCGTCGATACGGTCTTCCTGGTGTGGCCGTTCCTGAGCGCCGAGGGCGCGTCGGACGTGATCGACGTGATCGGGAAGCACGCTCGACGGGTGGTCTACCTGTCTTCCGCGGGGGTGGGGAGCGGGAAGGATAAGCCGGGCGAGGTGATCACCATGTTCCACACGGAGCTGGAGCGGCTGACCGAGGCGTCGGGACTGGAGTGGACGGCGCTGCGGCCCACCGGGTTCGCGAGCAACACGCTGGGCTGGGCGGAGGAGGTCCGCACCACCGGTGCGGTACGGGCGCCGCTGGCAAGGCTGGCCCGTCCGTTGATCCACGAGGCCGACATCGCCGCGGTCGCCGTCCAGGCGCTGACGACCGACTCCCTGCTCGGCGCCCGCCCCCTGCTCACCGGCCCCGAACTGATCACCCAGGAACAGCAGGCGGCCCTGATCGGCGAGGCGATCGGGCGACCGGTGCGGTTCGAGGAGGTCGCGCTGGACGAGGCCGTCGAGCAGATGAAGGCCGCGGGCTACCCGGCGGAGTTGGTGGAGGCCGTGTTGCCGGCCCAGGCGAAGATGATCGAAGATCCGGAGCCGGTCAACGATGAGGTGGAGCGCATCACGGGCACCCCGGCCCGGTCCTTCCGGGAGTGGGCGGTGGACCACGCGGCGGACTTCCGCTGAGAGGGACGTCCCTGCACGTGAACCGTGAAGGTCGGGGGCCATCTGCCTTTCCGGTACGCGGCCCACGGGACTCGCAGCGTGAAGGGGGCGGCGCCCCTGCCTTGCCCTGACTGCGAGCCGCCCGTGGAGTCGCCCCGGCCCGTCCGGGGGCAGGTCGGCGGGGTTGTGTGTGGGGCATCCGGGCGAATGGACGCGTGGCCGTGGCACCCCTGGGGTGTCATGGGGGAGTGACTGGGAACTTCGGGCATCGGCGCATGCGTCGCCTTGCGCAGCGGGATGCTGCGGGCCGGAGGCGGCCGGAGCGTGACCAGGCCCGTCCGGACGGCGGCGCGGGAGTACGTGTTCAGTGGCTCGGACTCGCCGTGGCGGCTCTGCCGGGTCTCGCCGCGGTTGCCGCAGTGCTCTTCACGTGGGTGACAGTGGGGCAGGCCAAGGACGAGATCCGGATCGCCGAGCACGGCCAGATCACGAACCGATTCAACGTCGCGGTTCAGAACCTGGGGTCCAAGACCTTGGACGTCCGGCTCGGCGGCATCTACGCGCTGCAGCGCATCATGCAGGACTCGGCCCGCGACCATCCGACCATCGTCGCGGTCCTGTCGGCGTACGTACGCGAGCATGCCCCTGATCCCAGAGGGGCGCCCACCGGGGTCGATCACAGACCTTCCACGGACATCCAGGCCGCTGCGACCGTGCTCGCCCGGCGGAACCCGGCACCGGATGGAGGCGCCGTGGTCGATCTGCAGTTCTCCGACCTCCGGGCTGTGCGATTGGATCACCCGCAACTCGGACATGCCGACCTTGCGTACTCCGACCTGAGGTTCGCTGTCCTGTCCCGCGCGGACCTGTCAGGGGCGCATGTCGTTCATGCTTCCCTCGGCGGCGCAGACCTGGCCGACTCGCAGCTCGGCGAAGCCGATCTGAGCGGATCGGATCTCACCGGCATTCGTCTGATGCGCTCCGATCTCCGCGGGGCGGACCTCACCGGTGCGGAACTCGCCGGCGCCCGCCTCGAAGGGGCCGACCTCGGCCGGGCCAACCTCACCGGCGCGCACCTCACCGGTGCTGATCTCTCGGGAGCCGACCTCGCGGGGGCGAACCTCACCGATGCCGACCTGACACTTGCGAACCTCACCGGCGCAGACCTCACCGGAGCCAATCGGACGAGGACGAAATTCACCACTGAGTGGGACACGTCCTTCCCGCTGCCCGACGCGACAGTCCCTGGTCCGATGGGCTGATTGCCGGCCGAGGCCCCGTGGCCCCCCACCCTTCTGGGAGCGAGATGGGCTTCTTCGCGTGTTTCGTGGGGGCTGCGGACGGGCGGGGGTGCGGTGCGCGGCTTCGTACCGCGCCTCTCGGCAGCCCCCTCCCGTCCCGTAGCCGTCGGGCGTTCGGTGGCTACTGCACGACGACCTTGTGTGCCGGGATGATCGTGGGCTCCAGGTCGGCGTAGCCGAGGTCGGAGAGGATCGGGCCGAAGGTCTTCGCATGGGCTTCGAGGGCCTCCGCGCTCTCCCAGACCTCCGTGACGCGGAACCCTCCGTCGACCGGGCCCGCCGCGTGGGAGACGAGGCCCGGGTTCTGCAGGTCTGCGAACCGGGTGAAGCCCTGGCCGTCGGTCACGCGGTCGATGACCGTGTCGTAGAGCTCCTGTCCGGCGCCGGGCAGGTCGAACGTCACGATGATGGCCATGGGAGTGCCCCTTCTCGGTACGCCGCTCGGACTGCGGCGGCAACGACAACGTCGGCGATCCTAGCGTTATGTAGTCGTGTGTGTGCGGAGAGCTATGGGGGGGGGAGGGCTGGGGGCTTGGGGGCGGTCGGAGGTGGTCGGGGGCGGTGCGGGGGCTTCGGGTGGGCTGGTCGGGCGTTCGTGTGTTGTGGGGGCGGGTGGTCCGGGACACTTGGTCATCACGGGGGCGTACTGGTGGCTGGGGTGTCTTGCGGGAGGGGTGGGGCTGATGGGGCGGCGTTCCGGGGGGCTGATCGGGGTGTGGGCCGAGCAGCAGCGGGTGGCGCAGCGACAGCGGGAGGGGCAGCATCAGGCCGTGCTGCGGCAGCAGCGGGATGCCGAGCGCGTGCAGCGGGCGTACGAGCGGGACGTGGCCCGGATGCAGCGGGAGCAGAAGGCCGCCTACCGGCAGCGGCGTGAGGCCGACGCCCTGCGGCGGACCCAGGAGTTGGACGCGCGCGTGCAGGCGATCGAGGGCCTGCTGGCCGCCGGGTGTCGGGCGCCCGCCTTCAGCGTCGACACGCTGCGGCGGGCCGAGGAGATCGAGCCGTTCTCGCCCGGGCCCCTCGGGGACCCCGTGCCCATGCCCGACCAGCGGTTCTACCAGCCCGAGGCCGCCTGGAGCGCCTCCGGGCGGGCCCAGGCCGAGCGGGATGCGCGCGCCCGGTTCGAGCGGGACTGGTACGCCGCCCAGGCCGCCGAGGCGCGACGCGTCGAGCAACTGGCCGCCTACCGGCGGGCGTACGACGAATGGGCCGCCGTCCGGCTCGACGAGATCCGTGCGCACAACCGCGGGGTCGCCGGGACCGAGGTCGCCCTCGGCGGCGGTGATCCCGAGACCGTCGTCGAGTTCTTCTCCGCCGTGCTCTTCGCCTCCACCGCCTGGCCCGAGGGCTTTCCCCGCGAGGTGTCCGCCGCCTACGAACCGGGTCGGCGCCGGCTCGTTCTCGACTGGGACCTGCCGGGGTACGACATCGTCCCCGAGGCCAAGGGGGTCAAGTACCTTCCCAGTACCGATCAGGAGAAGGACGTTCCCCGGCCCGTCACCCAGCGGCGCGCCCTCTATCGCGACGTCCTCGCCCAGAGTGTCCTCCTGGCCCTGAACGAGCTGTTCCGCGCCGATCGCTCCGGCGCTCTGGAGGCCGTCACCCTCAACGGGTACGTCGGTGGCGTCGATCCCGCCACCGGGCTCGCCGGGCGCGTGTGCGTCGCCTCCGTCGCCGTCGGGCGGGATGTCTTCGAGCGGCTCAACCTGGAGCTCGTCGGGGCCGTGGAATGCGTGACCGGCGCCCTCGACGGCCGGCTCTCCGCCAGGCCCGACGAACGCGTGGCCGTCGCCGCCCTCTGGACTCCCGAGCAGGTCGGGGCCGAGGTCGTCGTGCAGGGGGACGGGGACGAGCCCGATCTGCTCGCCATGGATCCGATCGCCTTCGAGGGGCTCGTCGCCCAGCTGTTCCGGGCCCGGGGCCTGCAGGCCGTCACCACCCAGCGGTCCAACGACGGCGGCGTCGACGTCGAGGCCCTCGATCCCGACCCCATCAGCGGCGGGTCCATCCTCGTCCAGGTGAAGCGGTACCGGAACACCGTCCCGCCCTCCGCCGTACGCGACCTCTTCGGCACCGTGCAGGGCGCCGGCGCCAACAAGGGGGTCCTCGTCACCACGTCCGGGTTCGGGCCAGGCTCCTACACCTTCGCCAACGGCAAGCCGCTGACCCTGATCTCCGGTGTCGAGCTCGTCGATCTGCTCCATCAGCACGGACTTCGCGGGCGGTTGGGGTCCGGGACGGCAGCCGCGGCGAGCCCGTCACCCGTCGATCCCGTCCCGTCCGTCGCCGCCCCCACCGCCGAGGCCGACGACGACTTCAATCTCCTCGGGATGGACTGGGCCGGGTCCGCCGCCCTCGACGTCTGCGCGCTCGTCTGCTCCGGTCAGCGGGTTCTCGGCGACGAGTGGTTCGTGTTCTTCAACAACCCCTCCACGCCCGACGGTTCCGTCGCCATGGTCGCGGCCCCGCCCGGCGACCGGGCCGCCGTCCGGGTCGGTTTCGACGCCCTGCCGCCGTCCGCCGACCGGCTCGTGCTCGTCGCCGCCGTCGACCCCGAGGTCAATCCGGACGCCGACCTCGGCGGGTTCACCGATGCCGGCATCCGGCTGCGCGACGACGCCGGCGCCGAGCTCGACCGGCTCGTCGTCTCCGACGGCCGCCCCGGCGAGACCGCGCTCGTCCTCGGCTCCTTCCGGCGGCGGGCCGGCGGCGACTGGGACTTCGTCCTCGGCGGGAAGGGGTACCGAGGCGGACTCGAGGAGCTCGTCGGGGACTTCGGCATCGAAGTGGAGTGACGGGGGTGGAGTGTCGGGGTGAGTGGAGCGCTGAGGAGAGTGAGGGAGTGGAGTGCTGGGGGAAGGGGAGTGACGGGAGCGGAGTGACGCGGTGGCGGGGCTGGAGTGACGTGGGGTGAGTCCTGGGGAGAAGGGCCGGTGCGGGTGCCCGGCCCGCGCCGGCCCCGCTCTCAGCGGCCGCTCAGACGGTTCGCCAGGATCGCCACCCTGTCCGTCGCCGCCGCGTGGCCCGTCGCCTCGCGGCGGTCCGCGCCCCGGAAGGCCGCGTACATCGTCTGGACTCCCAGCCAGCGCAGCGGCTCGGGTTCCCATTTGCGGACCTTGTGGTTCACCCAGGGGAGGGCCGTGAGGTCGGTCGGGCCCGACTGGCCCGAGTCCTGCTGGATGAGGTCGCGCAGGGTGCGGGCCGCGAGGTTCGCCGTCGCGACGCCCGAGCCGACGTATCCGCCCGCCCAGCCCAGGCCCGTCGAGCGGTCCAGGGTGACCGTGGCGCACCAGTCGCGCGGGACGCCGAGGACGCCGGACCAGGCGTGGTCCACCCGCACCCCCGCGAGCTGGGGGAAGAAGCGGACCAGGATGTCGCGGAGCGCCTCGATCGTCTGCGGCTGGGTGCGGCCGTCGTTGTCGGTCTTGGAGCCGAAGCGGTACGGGACTCCCCGGCCGCCCAGGGCGATGCGGCCGTCGGCGGTGCGCTGGGCGTACATGTAGGCGTGGGCCATGTCGCCGAGGGTCTCGCGGCCGTTCCAGCCGATCGACTCCCACTGGGCGTCGGTGAGCGGCTCGGTGGCGATCATCGAGGAGTTCATCGGCAGCCAGGTGCGGCGCTGGCCGGCGAGGGAGGCCGTGAAGCCCTCGGTGCAGCGCAGGATGTACGGGGCGCGGACCGTGCCGTACGGAGTGACCGCGTGCTTCGGCTTGATCTCGGTGACCGGGGTCGACTCGTGGATGGTGACGCCGAGCGCCTCGACGGCCGCCGCGAGGCCCTTCACCAGTTTCACGGGGTGGAGGCGGGCGCCGTGCGGGGTCCAGGAGGAGCCGACGGCGCCGGTGACGCGGATGCGGTCGGAGGTCTCGCGGGCTCCGTACATCTCCCGGTCCGTCTCGCCGAAGGCGATCTCGACGGCGTGGAAGTCCTTGAGGCGGGCGAGCTGGGCGGGGGAGAGGGCGACCTCCAGGACGCCGCCGCGGTGCTGGTCGGCCTCGATCTTCTCGGTCTCGCAGACGTCGAGGACCTCGGTGACGGTGGCGTTCATGGCCTGCTGGAGGCGGACGGCGGCCTCGTGTCCGTGGAGCTTGGCGTAGCGGTCGCGGCCGGCGATGCCGTTGTAGAGCCAGCCGCCGTTGCGGCCGGAGGCGCCGTAGCCGCAGAACTTCGCCTCGAGCACGGTGATGTTGAGGAAGGGGACGGCCTTCTTGAGGTAGTAGGCGGTCCACAGGCCCGTGTAGCCGCCGCCGACGATGCAGACGTCGGCCGTGGTGTCGCCGGGGAGCGGTTCGCGGGGGTCGGGGGCGCCGTCCTGCGCGTACCAGAACGAGATGCCGCCGTTGACCGTACTCATGTGTATCCCTCTTCCGGGTGCGTGGGCGGGAGGTTACCGGGGGTCCTGGGCCTGTGGATACGGGTCCTTCGGCGGCGATTCCCGGACGGGGCACGGCCTGGCTTCGAGGGTGGACGGCGCAGGCGCGGCCGCCACGGATTGCGTCGCTCCGGAAGCACTCTCCCCTGCCCGTACGCAGGACGTACCGGCGGTGGGTGGCGGACTCCGAGCAGGCCTTCGAGGACTCGGGCGTCGGAGGCACGCCGACCGTCCTGGTGGGCGGGGGGTGCTGCCGGGCGGGGACGCCCTGTACGGCGCGGCCCGATTCTCGGAGGCGCTGCGTGACGCCGGTGTCTAGGGTCGTGGGGTGATTCACGTACCGGATCAACTTGTCGCGTCTCAGGTGAAGTACAACGGCGAGGCCGGGCGGGCGTTCGTCGCCGCGCTGCCGGAACAGGCCCAGGAGTTCCTCGACCGGTGGGGGCTACGGGTCACGGGGCCCTCCATGTACGGCATGGCGTCGCTCGTGCTGCCCGTCGACCGGGTCGCTGACGGTACGCCGGCCGCGCTGAAGATGCAGATCCTCGACGACGAGACCGAGGGGGAGCCGGTCGGGCTGCGCGCCTGGGACGGCGGCGGTGTGGTGCGGCTCCTCGACCATGACGCCGATACGGGGACGATGCTGCTGGAGCGGCTCGACGAGGCCCGGCCGCTGAGCTCCGTCGCCGACACGCGGGAGGCGATGGGCGTCGTCGCGGGGCTGCTCGCCCGGCTGGTGGCGCTGCCGGCGCCGGAGGGGCTGCGGGGGCTCGGCGACATCGCGGCCGGGATGCTCGCGGACGTGCCGGACGCGGCCGGACGCCTCGGCGCGGAGGACGCGGCGGTGCTGCGGGACTGCGCTGCTGCCGTACGGGAGGTGGCGGGCGAACCGGGCGACCGGCTGCTCCACTGGGACCTGCACCTCGAGAACGTCCTGGCGGCCGAGCGTGAACCGTGGCTGGCGATCGACCCCAAGCCGCTCGCGGGGGACCCGGGCTTCGATCTGCTGCCGGCCCTGATGGACCGCTTCGACCCGGCCGACGTCCTGTGGCGCTTCGACCTCCTCGCCGAGGTCGTCGGCGACCGGGGGAGGGCGGTGGCGTGGACGCTGGGGCGGGTGCTGCAGAACGGGCTGTGGGACGTGGAGGACGGGGAGCCGGGGCTGGACGCGGAACAGGTGGAGGTCGCGCGGATCCTGCGGGCGGCGCGGGCGTGAGCCGCGGGGGAGGACGGGCGGGGGAGGACGGGCGGGGAGACGCCGGGCCGCGTGAAACCTCCTGGCCAGGACCGGTCGGCCCGGGGCAGGCTTGCCCCATGATCCGTACAGCCACGCCTGCCGACGTTCCCGTCGTCCACTCCCTCGTCCGTGACCTCGCGGAGTACGAGAAGGCTCTCGACGAGGTCCGTACGACCCCCGAGCAGCTCCGGGAGGCGCTCTTCGGCGAGCGCCCCGCCGCCTTCGCGCACGTCGCCGAGACCGAGGACGGCGAGGTCGTCGGCTTCGCCATCTGGTTCCTCAACTTCTCGACGTGGCGCGGAGTCCACGGCATCTACCTGGAGGACCTGTACGTCCGCCCGGAGGTGCGCGGCGGCGGCCACGGCAAGGCGCTGCTCACCGAACTGGCCCGGATCTGCGTCGAGCGCGGGTACGAGCGCCTGGAGTGGTCCGTACTGAACTGGAACAAGCCGTCGATCGACTTCTACGAGTCCCTCGGCGCCCGCCCGCAGGACGAATGGACGGTGTACCGCCTGACGGACGGTGCGCTGGCCGACCTGGGTGCGGTCGGAGCGGTCGGACCGGACCGTGCAGACAGTGCGGACCCCCGGAGCGTCTGACGTGGCCCTCGACACCGCCCGGCGACGGGGCTTCCTGTGCAGGTTCCTGATCGTCGTGGCGGCGTCCGCCCCCGATCAGCGGGCCTGGCGGGAGCAGCACGACATCCTCGCGGCCGACCTCGCCCCGGACCTCCTCCTCGGCCTGCGGCTGGCCCCGCCGCTCGCCGAGGAGGGAGCCCTCAGCGGTGACTCGCTGGCCGATGTGAAGCTGATCGAGGCGATCCTCGAGGACATGACCCGCGACGGGGCGACGGACTGGTGGACCGCGGAGGCGCTCTCCGACTCGCTGGACTGGGCCCGGCTGCGGGAGCTGGCCGGGCGGGTGCTCGTCCGGGAGGGGGAGAGCGGCAGGAGCCTCTGGGACCTGCGCGTGCTCCCGCGGGAGAACCGGTAGCGAGCGGTGGCGATGACGGGCCCCGCCGCCGCGGGGTGTAGGAAGGTGCCATGGATACGGACATTGAGCAGCGGTTTCAGCGGATCACGGCGTTCATCGAGGCGCGGTTGACGCCCCTCTTCGACCCGGCGAACGGCAGCGACCACGGTTTCGGCATGGACGACACCTCCCGGGCCCTGCGCGCCGCGCGTTACACCGTGCAGGCGGCCTCCGCCGTCAACGGCCTCGTGGAGAAGCGGGAGTCGGCGCCCGAGCTGCGGCAGGTGGTGGACCAGGCGTTGGAGCACAACTGGGACGTGCTGCGCTCCGTCGCCCGGATGTGGGAGGACCACCCCGACTTCCTGAAGGAGTTCAAGGCGCACTCCTGGGACGTGGTGGGCGTCTGAGGCCCGCGTACTCCTGGGCCGTCTAGGGGATCAGGACCACCTTGCCCGTCGTGCCCCGCGTCTCCAGGGCGCGGTGCGCGCCCGCCGCGTCCGCCAGCGGGAAGCGGTGGACCGCCGGGCGGAGGGTGCCCGTGGTCGCCGCGTCCAGGGCGGCGAGTTCGAGGTTGCGGACGTCGCCGCCCGCCTTCTGGAGCATGACGGGGCCGAGGACGGACTCCGACGTGATGCCGCGCGCGGCCAGTTCCTCCGGGGTGAAGGTGAGCGCCTCGCCGTCGTGGAGTCCGGCGCCCGACCAGCCGAAGACGACGTGCTGTCCGCCCTTGCCGAGGAGGTCGACGGCCGCGCGGCCGGTGTCGCCGCCGACCGAGTCGAAGACGACGGTGGCGGTGCGCTCGCCCAGGTACGCGCGGACCCTCTCCGGCCAGTCCGGCTGCTTGTAGTCGACGGCCAGGTCGGCGCCGTTCTCCTCGACGAGCGCGACCTTCGCCGGGCCGCCGGCGAGGCCGATGACGGCGGCGCCGGCGTTCTTGGCGTACTGGACGAGCAGGGTGCCGATGCCGCCGGCCGCCGCGGGTACGACGGCCACCGAGTCGGGGCCGAGTTCGGTGAACTGCAGGATGCCCAGGGTGGTGCGGCCGGTGCCGATCATGGCGACGGCCTCCGCCTCGCCGAGGTGGTCGGGCAGCTGGTGGAGGCGGGCGGCGTCGGTGACGGCGAGCTCGGCGTAGCCGCCGGGGACCATGCCGAGGTGGACGACGACCCGCCGGCCGAGCCAGGCCGGGTCGGTGCCCTCGCCGAGCGCGTCGACGGTGCCGGCGACCTCGCGCCCCGGGATCGTGGGCAGCTCGGCGGGTGCCGGGAACGGGCCCGGCATCCCCTCCCGGAGCGCGGTGTCGAGGAGGTGCACCCCGGCCGCCGCGACCTTGATGCGGACCTGGCCGGGGCCCGGTACGGGGTCGGGGGCCTCCTCGTACGTGAGGTTCTCGGCGGGGCCGAAGGCGTGGAGGCGGATGGCGTGCATGGCGTTCCCCGTTCGTCGTGCGGGTGGTTGTGGTCCGACGAGGAACAGCCTCTGACCTCAAGCATGCTTGAGGTCAAGTCCCTTCCTCGGGACACCTCGTTCGGCGCGCAGCGCCAGCGACACCGCCTCCACCGCGCTGGTGAACGACACCTCCGCGAGCACGCCGGGCGCCGCCACCTGGTCGCCCACCAGGTACACACCGTCGCCCCGGTCGACGGCCGGCCGGTCGCGCCAGGTCGTGCCGGGCCGGTCGACCGCTCCTGTACGCCCCTGGCACAGCGCCTCCCGCCGCCACACCGTCCGCTCGCGCCAGCCCGGGAACCCGAGGTCGAGGAGCCGTTCGGCGTGCGCCACGCCGTCCGCCTTCGACTCGCCGGGTCCGATCGGCAGCTGGGCCTGGATCAGCTGCTCGCCGGCCGGGGCGAGCGTGGGGTCCTGGGCCGTGAAGCGCTCGATCCAGCCCGGCGCGTCCAGGTCCGAGATGACGAACGGGTCGCCCTTACGGGTGCGCAGCGCCAGGTCGAACAGGACCGTACGGCCGCTCTCTCCCGTCAGCGACGGGTCGTCGAGCAGCCGGGCGGCGGCCGCCAGTGCGGTCGCGACGATCACGGGCCCCCCGCCGAGCGGCAGGTCGCCGAGGCTGTCGACACGGGACGACGTCTCGATCCGTACGCCCGACTCCCACGCCCGCGCGACCATCCGCTCTATCAGCTGACCCCAGCCGCCCCGGATGAAGTGCGCCTCCGGCGGCACGGAGGCGGCCCGGTGGAGCCGCTCCTGCACGAAGCGGGCGGAGAGCGCGCCCGGGTCGTGGTGGAAGGTCGCCACCGCCGCGTACGAGGCGGCGGCGTGCGCCGCCCGGCCGCCCGCGAGCCCGGTGGCCCAGGTGCGGAAGTCGACGTCCACGGGGGCCTGTTCTGCAGTGCGGAGCGACTGGCGGAACATGCCGAGCGGCGGGGTGCGGCGCAGGGCGCCGTCACGGTGGAAGCGGAGCCTGAGGGCCTCGGAGACCGGCAGCGGGGCCAGCGCGCCGAGGAGGCCGCGCTGCTTGAGCCAGGTCCAGTGCGGGCCGCCGGCGTAGATCGCATGCGGGCCCTCGTTGGTGAGGTACGGGCCCTCGGCGGTGCGAGCCCGGCCGCCGGGGGTCCGGTGCGCCTCGTGGACGGTCACCTTGACGCCCGCCTCGGCGGCGGTGATGGCCGCGGTCAGTCCGGCGAAGCCGCCGCCGATGATCGTGAGCTTCCGCATGTCGCTCTCCCGCTCGATCGGGCCGATCTCTCGTCGGCCTCGTGTCCGGTCTCGCTAGGGGGACGAGGGGCGGGGTCGCGGTTGTGACATCGGGGCGCTGTCAGTGGCGTACATCACCATGGAGGCATGGCGACGACTCGGAAGAAGAAGACGGCGGTCGCGGGGGCGCGGCGGCCGGAGCTCCGGCTCCCTCCCCTGGAGACGTACGGGGGAGGGCTCGAACCGGACGGGGACTACGACGGCCTCGCACTCACCGGGCTCGACCTCACGGGTCAGTCGGGAGAGGGCGCGCGGTTCCTGGACTGCGCGCTGCGTGAGTGCGGGCTCGACGAGGCGCGGCTGACGGGGGCCCGCTTCCTCGACTCGGTGCTCACGGGCGTACGGGGGGTGGGGACGGTCCTCGCCGGGGCGCAGCTGCGGGACGTGGAGCTCGTGGACGCGCGGCTCGGCGGGGCGCAGCTGCACGGGGCGGTGCTGGAGAGAGTGGTCGTACGGGGAGGGAAGAGCGACTACCTGAACCTGCGGTCGGCGAAGCTGAAGGACGTCGTCTTCGAGGGGTGTGTGCTGAGCGAGCCCGACTTCGGGGGCGCCTCGCTGGAACGGGTGGAGTTCGTGGACTGCGTGCTCACGGGCGTGGACTTCAGCGGGGCACGGCTCAAGGACGTGGACCTGAGGGGCGCCCAGAGGCTGGAGATCGCGCGCGGGGTCGAGTCGCTCGCGGGTGCGGTG
Organism: Streptomyces sp. NPDC029956; assembly: GCF_055574655.1. NCBI lineage: Bacteria > Bacillati > Actinomycetota > Actinomycetes > Kitasatosporales > Streptomycetaceae > Streptomyces > Streptomyces sp. NPDC029956. The sequence continues at coordinate 28,197 of NZ_JBVHZJ010000034.1, forward strand.
ATCTCGACGGCCCAGCTCCTCGACCTCGCGCCGGTGCTCGCGGCGCAGCTGGGGGTGCGGGTGGAGGGGTAGCGGGCGGACCGCGGCCCTGGGGGGCCGGGGTGGACGGGGATGCGGGCGGGCTGCGGCCCTCGCGGGTCGAGGCAGGCGGGGGATGGGGGCGGGCTGTGGCCCCCCGGCAGGTCAGGGCAGGCGGGGGAAGCGGGCCTGGAGGGACCAGACGGCCGGGTTGTCGGCGAGGCCCTCGTGCATGTCCGTGAGGTCGGCGAGCAGGTCGTGCAGGAAGTCGCGGGCTTCGCGGCGGAGCACCTTGTGGTTGAAGGTGAGCGGCGGCTCGTCGCCCGGCATCCAGTCGGCCTCGACGTCCACCCAGCCGAAGCGGCGCTCGAAGAGCATGCGGTCCGAGGACTCGGTGAAGTCGAGCTCGGCGTACTGCGGCTGGGAGGCGCGGTTGCCGCGCGGGTCCTGGTCGATCTGCTCGACGATGTCGCACAGGGCCCAGGCGAAGTCGAGGACGGGCACCCATCCCCAGGCTGTGGATACTTCGCGGTCCGTCTTGGTGTCGGCGAGGTACACGTCCCCGCAGAACAGGTCGTGGCGCAGGGCGTGGACGTCCGCGTGGCGGTAGTCGGTCTGCGGCGGGTCGGGGAAGCGACGGGAGAGGGAGTAGCCGATGTCGAGCACGGGACCGATGGTGTCACGGAGCCAGGCCCGCCCCGTACGCGAGGATCACCAGCTGCACCCGGTCGCGGGCGTCCAGCTTGGTGAAGAGGCGCGCCACGTGCGCCTTGGCGGTGGCCGCGCTGATGTGGAGCCGTTCCGCGATCTCGCCGTTGGACAGACCCCGGCCGACGAGGGAGAGCACCTCGCGCTCCCGGGCGGTCACTCCGTGGAGGGCGTCCGTAGGGAGGGCCGCGGTGGGGGCGGGCTCCGGGCGGGCCGCGAACTCCTCGATGAGGCGGCGCGTGACGCCCGGCGCGATCAGGGCGTCCCCGGCGGCGACGACCCGGACCGCCGCGAGGATGTCGTCCAGGGCCATGTCCTTCACCAGGAAGCCGCTGGCCCCGGAGCGGAGCGCGCCGTACACGTACTCGTCGTCGTCGAAGGTGGTGAGGACGAGGACCCGGGGCGCGCCCGGGCCGGCCGTGACGATCCGGGTCGCCTCGATGCCGTCCATGCCGGGCATCCGCACATCCATCACGACCACGTCGGGCCGTAGCTCCCGGGCGAGCCGGACGGCCTCGTCGCCCGTGCCCGCCTCGCCGACCACGAGGAGGTCGGGGTGGTCCGCCATCAGCACGCGCAGACCCGCCCGTACCAGCGGTTGGTCGTCGACGAGGAGGACGTCGATCGGGGCGGCGGGGCTGGTGCTCATGGGGCGGGGGTTCCTTCCTGGACCGGTTCCGGGGCCGCGAGCGGCAGGGACAGCGGCGGTGGCAGGGGCGGCGGCAGAGGCAGGGGCAGTACGGCCGTCACATGGAAGCCGCCACCGGGGCGAGGGCCCGCGGAGAAGCGGCCACCGAGGAGTGCGGCGCGCTCGCTCATGCCGACGATGCCGTATCCGGTGGAGGCCGGTGGGACGGATGCGGTGGGTGCGGCGGTTCCGGCGGGAGCGGTGCCGGGCTTCGTCGGTCGGCCGTCGTCCGTGATCTCGACGAGCAGCGCGTCCTCGCCCCGTTCCACGGTCACCCGGCACGTGGGCGTGGCCGCGTGGCGTACGACGTTGGTCAGCGACTCCTGGACGATCCGGTACGCGGCGAGCTCGACCTCCGGCGGCAGCGTCCGGCCCCGGTCGCCGAGGTGCCGCACCTCGACCCGTACGCCCGCGTCCGCCGTCGACGCGGCGAGCCGGTCCAGGTCCGCGAGGCCCGGCGCGGGGTCGCGCGGCGCGGCTCCGCGCCCCGGGGCGTCCTTCGTCGAGGCCCGCAGCGCTCCCAGGGTGCGGCGCAGCCCGGCGAGGGTCTCCCGGCTGGTGGTCTCGATGGTGGCGAGCGCGTTGCGGGCCTCGGCCGGCTGGGTGTCGATGACCCGGCGGCCGACGCCGGCCTGGATGGCGATGACGCCGATGCTGTGCGCGATCACGTCGTGCAGCTCGCGGGCGATCCGCAGCCGTTCGGCGGTGACGGCCTCGGCCGCCGTCCGGGCGCGCAGCTCCGCCGCGTGCGCGCGCCGCTCGCGGGAGGCGTGGCCGAGCAGCCCGGCGGTGAGCAGCGCGAGGGCCAGGGCGACGACGGTGGTGACGAAGACGTCCTGGCCCGAGGTCGTGTACAGCGCCGAACCGATCTGCACGGTGAGCGTCACGGCGGCGGCGGGCAGGGTGACCCGGAGCAGCGGACGGCGGGCCGCGAGGAGGCCGACGCAGATGTCGGCGGCGAGCACCGGAAGGTACGTCAGCTCGGCGTACGGCCGGGTCGTGGACGCGGCGAACAGGCCGACGAGCAGCAGCCCGAGCGCCGCCTCGGGCGTGCGGCGCGCGAGCGGGAGCAGGAGCCCCACGGCGACGGCGGTGAGGAACAACCGCAGTTCGCCGGAGCGGAAGGGCCCCGCCTGTACGCCCAGGAAGAGGACGAGGGGATGGACGGCGGCGGCGCACCAGGTCAGGAGGGTGGGGACACGCCCGCGCGGGGCCGTAGATCCGTCCGGGGCCATGGGTCCGTCCGGCGCCCCCGGTCCGTCCGGGGCCGGGCGTCCGTGCGGGGCGGTGGGGGCCGGCGGAGACGGGCTGGGCGTGGCGGGCATGCGGCCGATCGTATGTGCGGAAGGGTGCCGGGACATCGGCCCGCGGGCGTACACCCACGGGCCACCGTCCCCGCCCGGTTGCGGCCGGCGGGCCGATGCCGGCGGGGGTGTGGACCCGGCACCGTGGGCCGCGTGATCGAAGCCCATGAACTGACGAAACGCTACGGCCGCCGTCGCCGCATCGCGGGCCGCGCCGACCCGGAGTCGTCGCGCCGTGAGGACCCCGCTGCCACCGCCCGTCCCGCCACTGCCCGCCCCGCCGTCGCCCGCCCCGCCGTCGCCCGTCCCGCCACCGCCCGCCCCGCCGTCGCCCGCCCCGCCGTCGCCCGTCCCGCCGTCGACCGGCTCGGCTTCACCGTCCGGGCCGGGCGGGTGACCGGGTTTCTCGGGCCCAACGGGGCCGGGAAGTCCACGACCCTGCGGCTGATCCTCGGGCTCGACGAGCCGACGTCCGGGAGCGCGACCGTCGGCGGGCGGCGGTTCCGGGACCTGCCCCGCGGGCTGCGCCACGTCGGGGCGCTGCTCGACGCGCACGACGTGCACGGCGGGCGGACCGCCGAGGGGCATCTTGCCGCGCTCGCCCGCACCAACGGCATCCCGCGCCGCCGGGTCGGCGAGGTCCTCGACGAGGTGGGCCTCGCCGAGGCGGCCCGCCGCAGGATCGGCGGCTACTCCCTCGGCATGAAGCAACGGCTCGGGATCGCCGCCGCGCTCCTCGGCGACCCGCCGGTGCTGCTCTTCGACGAGCCGGTCAACGGCCTGGACCCGGAGGGTGTGCTGTGGGCGCGCGGGCTGTTCCGGCGGCTCGCCGCCGAGGGGCGGACGGTGTTCGTCTCCAGCCATCTGATGAGCGAGATGGAGCACACCGCCGACGATCTCGTCGTCATCGGCCGCGGCAGGCTGATCGCCGCCGAGAGCCTGGCGGACTTCGCCGCGCGCGGCACCGGTGCGGGCTCCGGCCGCGGCGTGACCGTGCGGACCGCCGACCCGGCGGCGGCGCCGGGCCTCACCGCCGTACTGATCCGCGCCGGGGCGACCGTACGTCCTCCGGAAGCGGCGGACGGGCCGCTGGTCGTGACGGGGCTGGGCGCGGACCGGATCGGCGTGCTCGCCTTCCGGCACGGAGTCCCGCTCGCCGAACTCGCCTCACGGGGATCGTCCTTGGAGGACGCGTTCATGGAGCTGACCGCGGACAGCGTCGAGTACCAGCCGATGGGAGGAGACCGATGAACGCCCCGCACGGCGCACCGACCCGGCCCACCACGGAGCCGACACGCGCCCCGAGAGCCCGTTTCCGTGATCTCCTCGCCGGCGAGTGGATGAAGCTGTGGTCCCTGCGCTCCACCCCCTGGGCGTTCGGCGTCGGCGCGTTCGCCGTCCTCGGCGTCAACCTCAACGCCTCCTTCGCCGACTACCGGAACTACCCGCACTACAGCGAGGGCATCCGCGAACTCTTCGTGCCTATCTGGGCGATGAGGGACGCCTTCACGCTCGGTGGGGCCATGGTGTTCATGCTGGCGACCGGGGCCCTCGGCGCGCTCGTGATCGTCGGCGAGTACGGCACCGGCCAGATCCGTACGACCTTCGCGGCCGTTCCCGACCGGCGGTCCGTGATCGCGGCGAAGGCGCTGGTCCTGACGGGTGTGATGCTCGTGTACGGGGTGCTCGTCGCCGGAGTGTCCTTCGCCGCCACCCAGGCGGTGCTGTCCGGCCGGGACGCCGGCATGTCGATCGGCCACCCGGGCGCGGCGGCGGCCCTCACCGCGTCCGCGCTGCTCGCCCCCGTGTGCGCGCTCGTCGGCTTCGGCCTCGGGGCGCTGCTCCGGCACACGGCGACGACGATCGTCACCCTCACCGGTGTCCTGCTCCTGCTGCCCGCGCTCGTCGACGGGCGCAGCCGCTGGTCGGCGACGTTCCTGCACGCCCTGCCGCAGGGCGCGTGGCGGCGGCTGACGGAGGTGGGGGACTCGCCGGTGCCGGTGGAGTTCCCGTGGTCGGCGGGCGGGGCGTGGACGGTGTACGCGGTGTGGTCGCTCGCCGCGGTGGCGGTGGCCCTGGTCGCGGTCCACCGCCGGGACGTGTGAGGGCGCTCAGCGGCGGCCGTGCACCGCGCGTGCCACGCGCGGGCCGAGCCAGCGCTTGAGGCGCCGCAACGGCTCCAGCTGTTCGGCGGCCCGGTCGATCCGGTAGTAGAGCTGCGGCGGGATGTGGGGGAGCAGCGGCGAGTGGCGCTGTCCCAGGAGCGCGAACATCCGGGCCGGTTCCAGGCGCATGTACCGCGGGAGGTTCTCGTACCACTGGGCGCTGTAGCGGGCGGCGCTCTGGGCGGAGACGAGCTCGGCGCGACGGCGCTTCCCGTACGTGGTGAGGGCCGTGTCCAGGTCGGTGTGCGCGCGCAGCGCGTCGGCCAGGGCCAGCGCGTCCTCCAGGGCCAGGGTCGTGCCCGCGCCGATCGAGTAGTGCGTGGTGTGGGCGGCGTCGCCGAGGAGGACGAGGTTGCCGTGGTGCCAGACGCGGTTGGTGAGGGTGCGGAAGGTGAGCCACTGGGCGGCGTCGTCGGCGCGGTCGCGGCCGATCAGTTCGTGCCCGTCGAGGAGGTCGTGGAACAGCTTCTCGAGGAGGTGGAGGCTGTCGGCCTCGCCGAGCGTGTCGAGGCCGAGGCCGCTCCACGTCTCCCGGGAGCACTCGACCACACAGGTGGAACGCTCGCCGCTGAACCCGTAGGCGTAGCACCAGATCCAGCCGTGCCCGGTCTCCTTGAAGGCGAAGCTGAAGGAGTCGAAGACCTTGGTGGTGCCGAGCCAGATGTACTGGTTGCGGCCGCTGGTGACCGCGCTGCCGAAGTGTTCGGGGTGGGCCTCGCGGAGCACGCTGTTGACGCCGTCGGCGGCGACCACCAGGTCCGCGTCGGCCAGCTCGGGCGCGTCGGGGCCCGCGATGTCGTGCTCGAACTCGACGTGCACGCCGAGCTCTTCGGCCCGGTCGGCGAGCAGCGCCAGCATCCTTCGCCGCCCGATGCCGAAGCCCGCGTCGCCCCGGTGGACGGTGCGTTCGTCGCGGACGATCGCGACGCCGTCGGTCCAGGTCACCGAGGCCTCGGAGACGGCGGCCGCGGACTCGGGGTCGCCCGCGCGCAGCTTGTCGAGGAGCCCGGCCCAGTACGTCACACCCCAGCCGTACGTGGAACCCTCGGGGTTCCGCTCGTACACGGTGATCTCGTGGGCGGGGTCCTGCCGCTTCAGCAGGATCGAGAGGTAGAGGCCGGCGGGTCCGCCGCCGACGATCGCGAGCTTCACGTGCGCTCCCACTGGACTGACCGGGCCTGAGGCATGACACCGTGCTGTCGAACGGCAACGCACAGTAGCAGTGGTGGGACCCCGGGTGCGCCCGAAGCGCGGCCTACGGCAGCAGGCGCCGTTCCTTCGCGACCGCCACCGCGCCCGCGCGCGTGTCGACGCCGAGCTTCGCGTAGATGCGGCCGAGGTGGGTCTTCACCGTCGCCTCGCTGATGAACAGCGCCCGCGCGATCTCGCGGTTGCCGAGGCCGCGCCCCAGCTGGCCCAGGATGTCCCGCTCCCGGTCGGTGAGGGTCGGGCCCGCCGCGCCGCGCATCCGGTCCATGACCCGGCTGGCGACCGGCGGGGAGAGGGCGGTGCGGCCCTGGGCGGCCGAGTGGATGGCGGCGAACAGCTCCTCGGGCCGCTCGGCCTTCAGGAGGTAGCCGGTGGCGCCGGCCTCGATGGCCCGCGTGATGTCGGCGTCCGTGTCGTACGTGGTGAGGACGAGGACGTGGACGCCGGTCGGCGCGATCAGGCGGGTCGCCTCCACGCCGTCGATGCCCGCGCCCAGCTGGAGGTCCATCAGGACGACGTCCGGCTTCAGCTTCGCCGCCATCGCGACGGCCTCCTCGCCGCTGCCGGCCTCGCCGACGACCTCGATGTCGGGGGTGCTGCCGAGCAGGGCGAGCAGGCCGGCGCGGACGACGACGTGGTCGTCGCAGAGGAGGATCCGTACGGACATCACTGCTCCTGGGAGGGCGGGTTCGAGGAAGGGTTCGTCGGCGGGTGCGGGTGCGTGCTCGGGAGCGGGATCGCGGCCGAGAGCACCGTGCCCTCGCCCGGCGTGGACTCGACCGTCAGGGTCCCGCCCAGCTGCTGCGCCCGCACGCGCATCGCGGGCAGCCCGTGGCCCCGTACCCCGCCCGGCCTCTCGACCGGGTCGAAGCCGCGGCCGTCGTCGGCGATGTCCAGGACCACCTGGTCGTCGAGGTACGTGAGGGTCAGGGCGGCGGAGTCGGCGCCGGCGTGCTCCCGGATGTTGGCGAGGGCGCCCTGCGCGATCCGCAGGAGCGCCGACTGCACCCGTTCGGGGAGCGGGACGGCGGTCCCGTCGACCCGGAACACCGTCGACTCGCGGGCCGCCAGGCCGCGTAGGGCCTCTTCGAGGCCGCCGCCCTCGGCGAGGTCGGCGGGCGCCAGGTCGTGCACGAAGCGGCGGGCCTCGGCCAGGTTGCGTTCGGCGATGGACTCGGCCGTACGGACGTGGCGGCGGGCGGTGTCCGGATCGCTGTCCCAGGTGCGGTCGGCGGCCTGGAGCAGCATCTGCTGGCTGGACAGGCCCTGCGCCAAGGTGTCGTGGATCTCCATCGACAGGCGCTGGCGCTCGGCGAGCGTGCCCTCGCGACGCTCGATCGCGGCGAGTTCGCGCCGGGTGCGGATGAGGTCGTCGATGAGCGCCCGCTGGCGGGCCGCCTGCCGGTCGGAGTACACGAAGACCCCGGTGGCGATGGCGGCGACGGCCGGCGGGGCGACGATCAGGTTCGGGTCCCAGCCGCCGTGCGCGAGCTGCACCTGCGCGAACACCACGAACGCGGTGAGCAGCGTGACCAGGCCGAGCGCGGCCCGCGCCGGGAGGGTGCGCAGGCCCGTGTAGAAGAGCGGCACCGCGCACCAGGCGAAGCTCGGCGCGAGGACGACGAGCAGGATCCAGACGGCGACGACGGTGCCCAGCCAGGCGATCCGGCGGGGCGCGGCGCGGGTACCGACGACGGGGCCGAGGAGGTAGAGGGAGGCGAGGGCGCCGGAGAGGGCCACGATCCAGGGGCTGCGGTCCTCCCAGGGGTGGCGCAGCAGGAAGCGGGCGAGCGAGGCGCCGAGGAGGAGGAAGAAGGCGATGTGCATGACCCGCGCGAGCCAGGTGGCGTCGGGGTCCTGGTCCGTCTGCGTCGGCCGGTTCACGTACTCACCTTCTTGACCTGGGCATATGTGTCCATCCTGGCCCGGGGGGACCACGGGGGCATCAGCCGATCGGCTGACCCGGCCGTCCTCCAGTGTGCGCGCGGAGGGCAGCCGGACCGTGGACCGGGCGGCCCGGGTTCCGGCCACAGGATTGGTTGCAGAGCGAAGGAACGGACCGCTCGCACGGTTCACCTCGGCTCGGCTCGCTTCTCCTCGCAGTTCCTCCCCGCTTCCCTCCTCACCCTCACGGAGTTCCCCATGAAGAAGATCCTCTTCGGTGCCACCGCTGCCGCTGTCGTCGCCGCCGGTACCTTCGGCGCGGTCTCCGCGAACGCCTCCGCCCCGGCCGCCGCCCCCGCCGCCGTGGTCCGCGCCGACGCCGGCAACGACAACCTCCAGCAGTCGACGCACCTGACGATCGAGGCCGCCACCAAGGCCGCGCAGGCGACGCTGGACGCCGCCGAGAAGGAGAACCAGCGCGTCTCCGTCGCCGTCGTCGACCGCAACGGCAACACCATCGTCACCCTCCGCGGCGACGGTGCGGGCCCGCAGTCCTACGAGTCGGCCGAGAAGAAGGCGTACACCGCCGTCTCCTGGAACGCCCCGACCTCCGTCCTCGCCGGCCGCCTCGCCCAGGCCCCGAACCTGAAGGACATCCCCGGCACCCTCTTCCTCGCCGGCGGCGCGCCGGTGACCGCCAAGGGCGCGCCGATCGCGGGCATCGGTGTCGCGGGCGCCCCCTCGGGCGACCTCGACGAGAAGTTCGCCCAGGCCGGCGTCGCCGCCCTCGGCAAGTAGTCGCGGCAGCGGTCCACAGTCCGCGACGGCGCCCGGATCCCCCGCCGGGCGCCGTCGCCTTCTTCCGCGTCGATCCTGCTTAGGATCGATACGTGACCCAGCGCAACCGGACGGACCGGCACCACCGGACCGGAGCAGCCGCGGGCGGCCTCGCCGCCGCCCTCACCGCCCTCGCACTCCTCGCGGGCGGCTGTACGGAGGCCACCGGCGGCGTCCGGGGGACCCCGGGGTCCGCCGGGCTGCGCGACCCGTACTTCCCGAAGCTCGGCAACGGCGGTTACGACGTCAGCCACTACGCCCTCACCCTCGCGTACGACCCCGGGACCGGGCGGCTCGACGGCACCGCCGAGATCACCGCCCGCGCGACCCAGGACCTCAGCGCCTTCAACCTCGACCTCGCGGGGCTCACCGTCGACGGGGCGTCCGTCGACGGTGAGGCCGCCGCGGTCAACCGGGCCGGGAACGAGCTGACGCTCCGGCCGCGCGAGGAGATCCGCGAGGGCGCGGAGTTCCGGACCACCGTCACGTACGGGGGCGTGCCCGAGCCGGTCACGGACGCGGACGGCTCCCGCGAGGGCTGGCTGCGCACCGACGACGGCGCCGTGGCGGTCGGCGAACCGGCGGGCTCGATGACCTGGTTCCCGGGCAACCACCACCCTTCCGACAAGGCCGCGTACGAGCTGACGCTCACCGTCCCGGCCGGGCTCGAAGGGCTCTCCAACGGCGTCAGGACGGCCCGTCGGACGGCGGCGGACGGCCGGGTGACGACCGAGTGGCATGCGGCCGAGCCGATGGCGAGCTATCTCGCGACGGTCGCGATCGGCCGGTACGAGACGGCGACCGCCGCACCTGGTTCCGGCACCGTCCCCGTGCTCACGGCCGCCGAACGCCCGATCGCCGGCGCGACGGCCCCGCTGCGCGGCGAGATTCCCGAGATCATCGCCCGGCAGGCCCGGCGTTTCGGCCCGTACCCCTTCTCCACGGCGGGCGCGATCGTCACCGAGGACGGGACGCTCGGGTACGCCCTGGAGACCCAGACGCGGCCCGTCTTCCCGGCCGCCGCCTTCGACCGGACGACCCTGGTCCACGAGCTGGCCCACCAGTGGTTCGGGAACTCGGTCTCGCCCGCGACCTGGCGGGACCTGTGGCTGAACGAGGGCTTCGCGACGTACGCCGAGTGGCTGTACACGGAGGAGTACGAGCACGTCCCCGCGCGGACGCACTTCGAGCGGGCCTTCGCCCAGGAGGCCAACTGGGCGTTCCCGCCGGCCGCCCCGCCGACCGCCGAGAACCTCTTCGACCCGCCCGTCTACCAGCGGGGCGCGATGGTCCTGCACAAGCTCCGCGAGACGGTCGGGGACGAGACCTTCGACGAGATCCTGCGCGGCTGGCCCGCGAAGTACCGTCACGCCAACGCCTCCACGGACGACTTCACCGCCTACGCGGAGAGCATGGCCGGGCGGGATCTCGACGAGCTGTGGGACGTGTGGCTGTACGGCGACGGCAAGCCGGCGAAGCCCTAGCGGGACACCCCTAGCGGACCAGCACGTCCTTGGCGGCCAGACGCGGGCCGGACCAGCACAGGCGGTAGAGGTCGACGTCCGCCAGGAGGTTGCCGTTCGACCGGTAGAACACGCACTCCGTGCCGGGCGGCCGGGGTGCGGACCGTGCGCCGTCCGGCGGGCACGGGAAGGGCCGCGCCGGGAGCAGGTCCGCGAGTTCGGCGCGGGTCCCGCCGACGAACCCGCAGGGGAACCGATGACCCCGGCCCTGGCCGGGGTCAGGTCAGGGCCTTCCGCATGACCACGCACGCGCGGCCGTGGGCGAGGTCGGGGCGGCGGTCGGTCTCCGCGTAGCCGAGGGAGGTCCAGAAGGCGAGGGCCTTCGGGTTGTTCTCCAGGACGGCGAGCCGCAGGCCCGTACGGCCCTCGGCGCGGAAGCGGTCCTCGACGTACGCGGCGAGCCGGCGTCCGTGGCCCGCGCGCCGTTCGTCCCCGTGGACCATGAGGAGTCCGAGCCACGGTTCGGGTTCCGCCGGGTCGGGGTGGCGGCCGAGGGTGACGGCGACGGCGACGAGCCGGCCCTCGGAGCGGGCGAGCAGGACCTCGGCGGTGGGCTGCGCGAGTTCGTCGGCGAGGGCGGCCGCGACCTGCTCGGACCGGATGTCGGAGGGGTCGGGGAAGTCGCCGCTCAGCTGCTGGAACTCCTCGTTCGAGGCGTACAGCGCGGTGAGTTCGGTGAGCAGCGGGCCGGGGAGGGCCGCACCGTCCTCCAGGGCCTTGGGCGCGAGGGCTTCGACGATCACGCGGCAAGGGTAGAGCCCCGGCGGGAGAACCCGGCCGGGGCTCAAGGGTGCTGCGCTGCGTCGGTCAGAGGTTGACGCCGAAGTCGCGGGCGATGCCCTCCAGGCCCGAGGCGTAACCCTGGCCGACCGCGCGGAACTTCCACTCGGCGCCGTTGCGGTACAGCTCGCCGAAGACCATGGCGGTCTCGACGGCGGCGTCCTCGGAGAGGTCGTAGCGCGCGAGCTCGGCGCCGCCGGCCTGGTTCACGATGCGGATGTACGCGTTGCGGACCTGGCCGAAGTTCTGCGAGCGGGCGACCGCGTCGTAGATGGAGACCGGGAAGACGATCTTGTCGACGTTCGCCGGGAGGCCCGCGAGGTTGACGTTGATCTGCTCGTCGTCGCCGCCGCCCTCGCCGGTGCGGTTGTCACCGGTGTGGACGATGGTCTGGTCCGGCGTCGCCTTGTTGTTGAAGAAGACGAAGTGCGCGTCGGAGGCGACCTTGCCCGCGGCGTCCACGCCGATCGCCGAGGCGTCGAGGTCGAAGTCGGTGCCGGTGGTGGTGCGGACGTCCCAGCCGAGGCCCACGGTGACAGCGGTGAGGCCCGGGGCCTCCTTGGTCAGAGAGACGTTGCCGCCCTTGGACAGGCTCACAGCCATGGAAAGTCCCTTTCATCGTGGTGTCTTCGCCTGGAGAAACGCGTGGTGCCCCCGGACGGTTCCCGGAGCACTCCCGGCGAAAACAGGATGACTCCGATGGCCCCCTGCGGGGAACATGGAGGGCATGTCCGGTCCGTATCCCATCCGCGGCTCCGTCTCGCTCCCCGAGGCCGAGCTCCAGTGGCGTTTCTCGCGTTCCTCGGGCCCGGGCGGTCAGCATGTGAACACCAGCGACTCCCAGGTCGAGCTGCGCTTCGACCTCGCGGCCACCGACGCGCTTCCCGAGGTGTGGAAGGCCCGCGCCCTGGAGCGCCTCGCCGGCCGTCTGGTGAACGGCGTCGTCACGGTCCGCGCCTCGGAGCACCGCTCCCAGTGGCGCAACCGTGAGACGGCGGCGGTGCGGCTCGCCGCGCTGCTCGCCGAGGCGACGGCCCCGCCGCCGAAGCCCCGCCGTCCGACGAAGATCCCCCGTGGCATCAACGAGCGCCGGCTGCGGGAGAAGAAGCAGCGCTCGGAGACGAAGCGGACGCGGCAGTCCCGCGACTGGGGCTGAGCCGGCCCCGTACCGCCGTACGGACGTCCCCTGGTCAGGACAGGCCCCGGTACTTCCCCTGGTAGTAGGTCAGCGGGCCGCCGCCCGCCGCCCCGGCGTCCACCGTCAGGACCCGGCCCACCACGAGCGTGTGGTCACCGGCCACGACCCTGCTCTCCGTACGGCACTCCAGGGTCGCCAGCGCGCCGCCCATGAGCGGGGCGCCGCTCTCCTCGCCGCGGGTGTACGGCAGGTCGGCGAAGAGGAGCCGGTCGCTGATGCGGTTCTTCATGGCGAAGCGCCCGGCGATGTGCCGCTGGTTCTCGCCGAGGATCGACACCGCCCAGACGGGTACCTCGGCGAGCAGGTCGTCCATGCGGGAGCCGTTGCGCAGGCTGACCAGGACCAGCGGCGGATCGAGGGAGACCGACACGAAGGCCGTGGCGGTCATGCCGACGTCCTCGCCGTGCGGGCCGTCGTCGGGGTCGTGTGCGGTCACCAGGACCACGCCGGCCGCGAGGCGGGACATCGCCGCCCGGAACTCGTCGTTGCTCACCCCCTCAGCATGGGGGATGGCCAGATCGGACACGGGGGGCGAGGTGGGGGTCTTCTGCAGCACGTCCGCACGCTAGCCCCGGCTCTCCGGGGGCCGCATCGGGCCGGGGGACCAGGCCGCCACCCCCGCGGGTCCTAGGACCCGCGGCCCGGGCGGGCGCGACCCGCGGCGACCCACGATGACCTGCTGTGACTTGAGTCACAGCGCCCAGTATTTGCTGACCCTGTGTACCGGGTGCGCAGCTCGCTGTGATTCAGTGGCAGTGACAGTGCAATACGAACGGTGACTGTGCAACACGAAGCCGATGAGAACCCTGGAGTTGCTGTCGAGGTCTCGGGGAGAGCGAGCGATGGAGACCGAGTCGGAGCCGTACGTCCGTCTCTCGACCCTGCGGCAGCTGCATCAGGTCGTGGCGGACCTCAACACTGCGCGCAGCCTGGCGGACACCCTGCAGACCGTCGCCGACGGTGTGGTCGCCGGTCTCAACTACGAGCTTGCCTGCGTCAACCTCGTACGCCCCGACGGTGACCTCGTCGTCGCCGCCTTCGCCGGCAGCTCCGCCGCCGAGGCCCTGATCACCGGCCGGGTCGGCTCCCGCGCCTCCTGGGACCGCCGCCTGTCCATGGCCACCGCCTGGGGCGACCTGCGGTTCATCCCGCACACCGAGGGCTGGGTGCTGATGGAGGACGACGTCCCCCAGTGGCACACCGACGGCCCCGCGCCCCGCTTCGAGGACGAGTGGCACCCGCACGACCGTCTCTACGCCCCCATGTACTCGCCCAGGATCGGCTCCGCCCGCCCGGGGGGAGCCCCGCCCGGCTCCGGCCGTGAGCTCCTCGGGGTCATATCCGTCGACCGTCCGCGCAACGGCCGGCACCCGGGCCCCTGGGGCCAGGAGGCGCTCCAGATGTACGCCTCCCAGTCGGCGATCGCCATCAGCAACGCCCGGCTCCGCTCCAACATGCAGCGCGCCCTCGTCCGCCTGGAGCGGGAGCAGCAGGCGCTCCGCGCCAGCGAGGAGTCCTTCCGGCAGGCCTTCGAGTACGCCCCCTCCGGCATGGCCATCGCCGAGATGGGCGGCGACCAGCACGGCCGGCTCCTGCGGACCAACGACGCCCTGTGCCGGCTCCTCGGCCGGCCCGCCGCCGCCATGCGGCGCTACTCCTTCGCCGACCTCGTCCACCCCGAGGACATAGGGACGCTGCTGCGGACCTCCGCCGAGGGCGGCCGTGCCGAGCTGCGGCTCGGGCGGCGCGACGGCACGTACGTGTGGGTGTCCCTCCGTAACTCGGTCGTCGCCGACGCGGCCGACGGCCCCCGTTTCCTCCTCACCCACGTCGAGGACATCGAGGAGCGCAAGCGGCACGAGCTCCAGCTCGCCCACCGGGCCTCGCACGACGCCCTCACCGGCCTCCCCAACAGCGCCGAGCTGCGCTCCCGGCTCTCCGCCCGGCTGTGCGAGCGCCCGGCGGCGCACGTGTCGGTCGACCAGGCGGCGGGGTACGGCGGGGCGTACGAGTCGGGGCGGGACGGCGGCTACGGGACGGGCTACGGGCCGGGCTACGACCAGGGGCACGCCGAGCAGCCCGCGCACGCCGGATACGACGCCGGCGGCTCCGGTGGCCCCGGTCACTCCGGCTACGAGTCGTCGCCGTACGAGCACGAACACGAGCACGGCTTCGGTTTCGAACCGGCGGGTGCCGGCCCGTACGACCACCACGTCCACATGGTGGCCCCCTCGGGCGGTGACATCGACGACGGCACCAAGGGCCTCGCCGTCCTCTTCTGCGATCTCGACGGCTTCAAGTCGATCAACGACCGCTTCGGGCACCACACCGGTGACGCGGTGCTCATCGAGGTCGCGCGCCGTCTCACCACCGGGGTCCGCGACGGTGACACGGTCGCCCGGCTCGGCGGTGACGAGTTCGTCGTCCTCGCCGACGGTCTCGGCGCGGCCGACGCGGCCGACCTGGCCGTACGCCTGCGCAACGCGATCATTCCGCCGATCCGGGTGGACGGCCGGGCGGTCCGCGTCGGGGCGAGTTTCGGCATCGGCTGGGCCGAATGCGGGATGACCGTGGAAGAGGTCCTGAACTCCGCCGACCAGCGGATGTACGTGGAGAAACGCTCCCGCGCCAAGGTCCACCGCCGCGCCGGCTGAGGCTCCTGACACGCCCGGGGCCGCTTCGGGGGCTGGTCCGTTCGGGGTAGGCTCGGCCGGTCGGCGACGGCTGGCGAGCATGGAGAGGAACCCGGATGGCTGCCGGTAACGACGGCGCGAACAAGCCCGAGAACGACGACCCGTTCGGCTACCTGTACGAGGACGGTCAGGCCGCGGGCGCCCAGCCCCCGGGTGGGGGCGGCTACGGCTACCCCGGCCCCGCCGCGGCTCAGCCAGGCGTGCCCCGGACCTCGTACAACCAGGTCAGAACGGTCGGCGAGCGCCAGTACGGCGGCCAGCAGCAGCCGTACGTTCCGCCGCAGCAGCAGGCCCCGTACGGCCAGCCGCAGGCGCAGTACGCCGCGCCGGAGACCTACGGCGGCCCGCCGACCCGGCAGGGACCCCCGCAGCAGCACCACCACGGTGGCGGCTCCGGCCGCGGCCCCAACACCCGGGGCATCCTCATCGGCGCGGTCGCGGTCGTCGCGGTCGTCGTGGTGGGCATCGCGGCCGCGGTGATCACGAACTCCGGCAAGGACGACGACAAGAACGACCAGGCCAACACGGGCGGCACCACCGCGACCGCGCCGGCGACGCCGTCGGAGAAGCCGAGCGCGGAGCCGAGTGCGGAGCCGACCCCGGAGGAGCTCCCGAAGCAGGACGCGGCGACGCTGACGCTGGGTGGACCGGCGGCCCTCGCCTCGACCGTGAAGGGCGCGAAGGGCCCGGGCGGCTCGTACGTGTCCTTCAACGGCGTGGGCGGTTCGGCGAGCTGGTCCGTCAAGGTGCCGGAGTCCGGTGACTACACCCTGCGGATCATCTACAGCGTGCCCGGCAAGGACGCCAAGACCTCCCTCACGGTCAACGGCGAAACCCCCCGGGACGTGCGGATGTCCAACTTCGCCAAGGCCCCCGAGGGCGACTGGGAGAAGGGCTGGACGTACACGTACGCCTACGTGACGCTCAACAAGGGCGACAACGCGCTGAAGATCTCCTGCGAGGCGGGCAACACCTGCGACGCGATCCTGGACCAGGTCTACCTGGAAGCGGGCAAGACCGGTCGCTGACCGATGCCCCTGTCGAACGGCCCCGCACGGTGACGTACCCCGCGCGGGGCCGTTCGCGTACTCGTCCGAGGGGGGCTCAGCCCGCCTCGCCCTCCGCGGTGACCGTCACTCCGGCCAGCAGTTCCGGGTAGACCGCGGCGTCGAACTCGCCCGCCACCGGTGACAGCACCGTCGCCGCCGAGAGGGCGACCGCGCGGGACAGGCGGTCGGGCCAGGGGGCGCCGTCGACCAGGCCCGACAGCAGGCCCGCGACGGCCGAGTCGCCCGCGCCCGTCGGGTTGCCCTTCACGGCAGCCGGCGGGGCCGCGCGCCACAGGCCCTCCGGGGTCGCGGCGAGGAGGCCTTCGGGGCCGAGCGAGGAGACGACCGTTCGGGCGCCGCGGCCCCGTGCCTCGCGGGTCGCGCGCAGGGGGTCGCGGGTGCCGGTGAGCTGGGCGAGTTCGTCCGCGTTGGGCTTGACGAGGTCCGGGCGGGCGGCGATGCCGCGCCGGAGGGGTTCGCCGCTGGTGTCGAGGAGGACGGGGACTCCGGCCGTACGGGCGAGCCGGACGAGTTCCGCGTACGCGCCGACGTGGATGCCCGGCGGGAGGCTGCCGCAGAGGGCGACCGCCGCGGCGCCGTCCAGGAGCGCGGTGAAGCGGGTGCGGAAGGCGGTCCACTCGGCGGCGCTCACGGTGGGGCCCGGTTCGTTGAGCTGGGTGGTGTCGCCGGTCGCGGTGTCGACGATCGCGACGGTACGGCGGGTGGGGCCGGCGGTCTCGACGAGTTCGTCGCGGACCGGGGTCGCGGCCAGCTGTTCGCGGAGCACGGCACCGGTGGCGCCGCCCGCGAAGCCGGTGGCGACGGTCTCGTGGCCGAGTGCGGCGAGCACCCGGGCGACGTTGAGGCCCTTTCCGCCGGGGCGTTCGATGACCTGGGTGACCCGGTGGGAGGCGTGCGGTGTGAGGGCGGGGACCCGGTAGGTCAGGTCCACCGCTGTGTTGAGGGTGACCGTGAGAATCATCCGACCGACCCCCGTACTCCGTGTGAAGTCCTGCGGAACGCACGCTCCGACGGGCACTGATCATGCCAAACGAAAGGCGGTTGGCCCAGACCCCCGGCCCACCGCCGTTCCGTGTGACTCCTGATCAGGGGCGTGCTCAGGCCTTCGGGTCGACGATCCACTCGCCCTTGCGCATGACGCCCTTGAGGTTGAACCCGGCGTCCAGAACCACGATGTCGGCGTCCTTGCCGGGTTCCAGGGAGCCGACGCGGTCGTACACGCCGAGCAGCCGGGCCGGGTTGGCGGAGATCGCCTGGACGACCGACTCGACGGGGAGGCCGTCGATGGTGGCGGCGCGCTTGAAGGCGCGGTCCAGGGTGAGGGTGGAGCCGGCGATGGAGCCGCCCTCGACGAGGCGGGCGACGCTGTCCTTCACCTCGACCTCCAGCGGGCCGAGCATGTAGCGGCCGTCGCCGAAGCCGGCGGCGTCCATGGCGTCGGTGATGAGGGCGACGCGCTCGGGGCCCGCGTGGTGGAAGGCGAGTTCCAGGGCGGCGGGGTGGAGGTGGGTGCCGTCGTTGATGAGTTCGACGGTGATCCGCTCGTCCTCCAGGAGGGCGGCGATCGGGCCGGGCGCGCGGTGCCCGAGGGCGGGCATCGCGTTGTAGAGGTGGGTGGCGACGGTGGCGCCGGCGTCGATGGCCTCGACGGTCTGCTCGTAGCTGGCGTCGGTGTGGCCGATGGCGGCGATCACGCCGTGCTCGGCGAGCAGGCGTACGGAGTCGATGCCGCCGGGGAGTTCGGTGGCGAGGGTGACCATCCTGGCCTGGCCGCGGGCTGCGTCGACCAGCTTGCGGACGTCGGCCGGGTCGGGGTCGCGGAGCAGGGTCTCGTCGTGGGCGCCCTTGCGGCAGGGGGAGATGAAGGGGCCCTCGAAGTGGAGGCCGGCGATCTCGCCCTGTTCGGCGAGTTCGGAGAGCAGCCCGGCCCGCTGGGTGAGGAAGTCCATCTCGCCGGTGACGAAGGAGGCGACGAC
The DNA here is from genome assembly GCF_055574655.1 of Streptomyces sp. NPDC029956. Lineage (NCBI taxonomy): Bacteria > Bacillati > Actinomycetota > Actinomycetes > Kitasatosporales > Streptomycetaceae > Streptomyces > Streptomyces sp. NPDC029956. The sequence goes on from NZ_JBVHZJ010000034.1 coordinate 46,250, forward strand.
GGTGGTCGTGCCGTGCAGCCGGTGGGTGTGGACGCCCTTGAGGACCTCGTCGACGCTGCCGGAGGTGAAGGACGCGCCGCCGCCGCCGTGGTTGTGCATGTCGACGAAGCCGGGGACGAGCCAGTGCCCGGTCAGGTCGACGGTGGGGGCACCGTCGGGCGAGCTGCCCACGATGCGGTCGCCTTCGACGATCACGCGTCCGTTCTCGACGATCCCGGTGGGCAGCACGACGTGTGCGCCGGCGAGAACCTTGTGATCGGCCATCAGGCGGAAACCTCCGAGTCGGTGGGGCGCTGGGGGCGCTGTTCGGCGAGCAGGTCCCAGGCGAGGAGGCCCGCGCCCAGGCATCCGGCGGTGTCCCCGAGGGCCGCCGGGACGATGGCGGGCAGCTTCTGGAACGTGACTCGCTCCTCCACCGCGGCCCGAAGTGGTGTGAACAAGGTTTCCCCGGCCTCGGCGAGTCCGCCACCGATGATGAGAGTGCGGGGGTCCAGCAGGGTGAGGGCCGTGACGAGGCCGTCCGCGAGGGCGTCGACGGCGTCCTGCCAGATGCGGAGGGCGGCGGGATCGCCGGACTCGACGGCCTTGGCGCAGTCGGCGGCGTCGGCCTTCGGGTCGCCGCTCGCCTCGGCCCAGGCCTGGGAGACGGCGGAGGCGGAGGCGTACCGCTCCAGGCAGCCGCGCTGGCCGCAGCCGCAGACGGTGCCGCCGGGGCGGACGACGATGTGGCCGATCTCGCCGGCGTAGCCGTGGGCGCCGGCCTCGATGCGGTCGCCGATGCCGATGGCGCCGGCGATGCCGGTGCCGAGGGGCACGAAGAGGAAGCGGTCGGCGCCGTTGCCCGCGCCGATGCGGCCTTCGGCGAGGCCGCCGGTGCGGACGTCGTGGCCGAGGGCGACGGGGATGCCGTCGAGTCTGCCGCTGAGGAGTTCGCGCATGGGAACGTCGTGCCAGCCGAGGTTGGCGGCGTAGACGGCGATGCCGTTCTCCGCGTCGACGATGCCGGGGACGGCGACTCCGGCGGCCGCCGCGGGCTCGCCGTACCGCTCCTGGCCGAGGGCGCGGAGCTCTGCGGCGAAGCCGAGGATCGTCTCCACGACGGCCTCGGGGCCGCGGTCGCGTCCGGTGGCGCGACGGGCCTCGTGGAGCAGGGTGCCGTCCGCCCCGACGAGGGCGGCCTTCATGCCGGTGCCGCCCACATCCAGGGCGATGACGTGTCTCACGGGTGACAGTTTGGCCCTCGCGGACCCAAAAGGTCTAGTCCACTGCCGAGGATTGTTGCGTACGGATACAAATTCGGGTCCCGTCATGGGCCCCATCGTCCCGGTGACGTTGCGGAAGTGATACCCGAGTGGTGTAGACCTCATACCCGCGTACGCGAGAGACTTACGGCCCTGCGCAGAGCAAACGTGCGGCTCGATGCAGCTCAACGACGAGCAAAAGGTGGATGAAGCCGTGGAGCGGCGACGTTTTCTTGGATGGACCGCGGCCGTCGCCGCACTCGGACTGACCGCCACGGTCGCCGGCTGTGGCTCCCTCGGGGGTGACTCCGGCGACGTGACCCTGAGACTGGTCGCGGCCGACTACGACCTCACCGGCGGCGACACCACCAAGAAGTACTGGGCCGACCTCGTCACCGCCTTCGAGGCCGGACACCCCGGCGTCAAGGTCGAGGTGCAGATCGAGTCCTGGGACGACGTCGACCGCAAGGTCGCCGAGATGGTCAAGGCCGACAAGGCCCCCGACATCGCGCAGATCGGCGCCTACGCCGACTACGCGGCCGCCGGCCAGCTCTACGCCGCCGACGAGCTCCTCTCCATACCCGTCCAGTCCAACTTCCTCGCGCCGCTCGTCGACGCCGGGGAGCACAAGCGGATCCAGTACGGGCTGCCGTTCGTCGCCTCCACCCGGCCGCTGTTCTACAACAAGACCCTCTTCGAGGAGGCCGGCGCCAAGGCCCCCACCACCTGGGACGAGCTCGCCGGAGCCGCCGAGAAGCTGAAGGACAACGGTGTCCGCACCCCCTTCGCGCTGCCCCTCGGCCCCGAGGAGGCCCAGGCCGAGGCCCTGATGTGGATGCTCAGCGGCGGCGGCGGCTGGATCGACGGCACCGACCACTACGCGGTCGACTCCGACGCCAACATCAAGACCTTCGACTGGCTCAAGAAGAACCTGGTCGGCAAGGGCCTCACCGGGCCCGTCGCCCCCGGCAAGCTCAACCGCAAGGCCGCCTTCGCCGCCTTCGCGAACGGCGAGGTCGGCATGCTCAACGGCCACCCCTCGCTCCTCAAGGAAGCCGCCAAGAAGGGCGTCGAGGTGGGCCAGGTCCCGCTCCCGGGCGCCGACGGCCACGCCGAGGCCGCCATGGGCGTCGCCGACTGGATCATGGGCTTCAAGCAGAACGGTCACCGCAAGGAGATCGGCGACTTCCTGAACTTCGCCTTCAGCGACGAGAACGTCCTGAAGTTCGCCGGCGACAACGACCTCCTGCCGGTCACCGTCACCGCCTCCACCCGCATGGAGACCGAACCCCAGCACGCCAACCTGCGCGTCTTCCTCAAGACGCTCCCGGACAGCCAGCTCCCGCCGGTCGGCAAGACGTCCTGGGCCCAGGTCAGCGAGAACGTCAAGCAGAACATCGGCAAGGCCGTCACCCCGGCCGGGGTCCCCGCCGAGGTCCTCGGGGCGATCGGACGCGCGGCGACGGCGGCGGAGAGCGCCGAGTAGGACGACCGCGCGAACGGGCGGCCACGGCGACGCGGAGCGCCGGGTAATAGGTTGTTCGTATGACCGAGGAGCGGGAAACGGCGGACAGCGGTGACGAGGGCGGGCTCGGCGAGCGCGAGCAGGCCCTCCTCGCCGTCGAGCGCCGCTCCTGGCCCGGCCCCGGCGCCAAGGAGCGCGCGGTCCGCGAGAGCCTCGGACTCTCCCCGACCCGCTACTACCAGCTGCTCAACGCCCTCCTGGACGACCCCAGGGCCCTCGCCCACGACCCGGTGACGGTGAACCGGCTGCGGCGGGTGCGGGAGGAGAGGCAGCGCCGGCGCTGAAGCGCGGGCCCGTACCCCGGGCCGGCCGGGGCCGACGCCGGCCGGATCACCCGGCACCGTCTCCGCGGGGCGGTACCCCGGGCCGGCGGGGGCCGACGCCGGCCGGATCATCCGGCACCGTCTCGTTCGCGGCCCTGACGCGGACGGCGCGCCTCGGTAGGGTCGGGAGCATGGTCAGCCTCCCGCACCCGACCACATCCGCCGGCCGCGACGGCCTGGCCGCGCTGCTCGCGCGGCCCGCCGAAGCCGTCGTCGCCCTCGACTTCGACGGCACCCTCGCCGAGATCGTCCCCGACCCCGAACGGGCCCGCGCCCACCCCGGCGCCGTCGAGGCGCTCGCCGCCCTCGCCCCCGAGGTCGCCTCCGTCGCCGTCGTGACCGGCCGCCCCGCCGGGGTCGCCGTCCGGTACGGCGGCTTCGCCGGCGTCCCCGGCCTGGAACACCTCGTCGTCCTCGGCCACTACGGCGCCGAACGCTGGGACGCCGTCACCGGCACCGTCCGGGCCGCCGCCCCGCACCCGGGCGTCGCCTCCGTCCGCGCCGAGCTCCCCGGCTTCCTCGACCGGGCCGGTGCCTGGCCGGGCGTCTGGATCGAGGAGAAGGGCCGCGCGGTCGCCGTCCACACCCGCCGCGCCCTCGACCCGGAGGGCGCCTTCGAGGCCCTCAAGGGCCCGCTGGGCGACCTCGCCACCCATCACGGCCTCGTCCTGGAGCCCGGCCGCATGGTCCTGGAGCTGCGGCCCCCCGGCATGGACAAGGGCGTCGCGCTCGCGGAGTACGTACGGGAGGTGGGCGCCGGGTCCGTGCTCTACGCGGGCGACGACCTGGGCGACCTGCCCGCCTTCGCCGCCGTCGAGAAACTCCGCTCCGACGGCACCCCGGGCCTGCTGGTCTGCAGCGGCTCCACCGAGGTCCCGGAGCTGGCCGACCGCGGGGACCTGGCGGTGCCGGGCCCACCGGGGGTGGTGGAGTTCCTGGGGGCGCTCGCCGCGGCGGTACGGGAGGGCTGAGGCCCGCCCGGCTCGGGCGCCGACGGGGCCGGGCACCTGGCCGGAGCCGGTCAGCCCTTCCGTACGAGCAGGTCCACGATGCCCGTCAGGTCCTCCTCGCCGCTGCCGACGTCGAGGCGGCGGCGCATCGACGCGAAGTAGGGGGCGAGCAGTTCGGGGCTGACGCCCTGCTCGTCCGCGGTGCCGAGGAACGTGGGGGTGCCGGCCACCTGCATGGCCAGGCTGGAGACCACATCGGCGGTGTAGTCGCCCGCCTTCAGCTGCCGGGCGGTCTGCTCGACCGACGGCCCCGCCATCGCCCCGATCCAGTCGCCGAGCAGCGGCGCGAACGCGACCGGGTCGATGTCCTCCCGCCGGATCAGGGCGAAGGCGTGCGCGACCCCGGCGAACATCCCGTACATCGCGCTGAGCAGGGCCACGTCGTGGAGGGCCGCGAAGCCCGCGTCCTCACCGACGTAGACGGTCCCCACCGGCACGGCCAGGGCCTCCTGATGCCGGTCGAACAGCGCCCGCGAGCCGCTGTAGAAGACATAGCCGCCGGCCTCGGGGACGCCGACCATCGGCGGTACGGCCATGATGCCGCCGTCCAGGTAGCGCGCGCCCCGCTCCTCGGCCCACGCGGCCCGGGCGCGGGCCTGGGCGGGCGTGCCGGTGACGAGGTTGACGACGTCCTTGCCGGTCAGGTCGGCGCCCGCGAGGGCGTCCTCGACCGAGGCGTCGTCGAGCAGGCAGACGATGACGAGGGTGCTCGCCGCGATCGCCCCGGCCGCGCTGTCCGCGACCTTCGCGCCCTCGGCGGCGAGCGGGACGGCACGGGCCGGGGTGCGGTTCCAGACGGTGAGCGGATGCCCGGCGGCGAGCCAGGTGCGGGCGAGGGCGCTTCCCATGGCGCCGAGGCCGAGCAGGGTGACGGGGGTCTTCTCCACGGGGATCTTCTCCGCAGGGGTCTTCTCCACAGGGGTCGTTGTCATGCCCTTAGGCTGGTTCCGGGCCCCGGGGGTCATCAAGTACCTACTTCGAAGTGGGTGGTTACCCCGGGGGAAGCGAGCAGGTCGGAAGGGTGCGGACATGGCGACACTGAACCGGCCCGGCCCACCGGACGGGCACGTCTGCGGGATCGACGCCGCGATGGAGATCATCGGCGGCAAGTGGAAGGTGCTCATCCTCTGGGCGCTCCACCAGCAGCCGTACCGCCGCTTCGGGGAGCTGCGGAGGCTCGTCCCGGGCATCACGGAGAAGGTCCTCGCCTCGCACCTGCGGGAGCTGGAGGCGGACGGCATCGTGGACCGCACGTCCTACGACGAGGTGCCGCCGCGCGTCGAGTACTCCCTGACCGAGGCCGGCACCCGGCTCAACACGGCCCTGGAACCCCTGGCCGCGTGGGGGCGTGAGCGGGCCGCCTCCTAGGCCCTGTCGTCACACTCCCGCCTGCCCCGCGACGCCATGCACGCGCTCTCGCCGCACCGGGCGCAAGCCCGAGTACTCCAGTACGAGGACTTGTGCCCGGCGCGCCGAGAGCACGCACCTGACGCCGCGGGGCCGCCCTTCGGGCGACGACGGGAGTTTGACGACAGGACCTAACTCTCCTCCCGCAGCGCGTCCAGCTGGTTCAGGAACCAGCGCTGCGGGGGCAGGGCCGTCGCCGTCGCCGCGAGGCGCCTCGTGCGGTCGGCGCGTTCGGACGGGGGCATCGTCAGGGCGGTGTGGAGGGCGTCGGCGGTCTCCGAGACGTCGAAGGGGTTGACCGCGAGGACGTCCGTCCGCAGCTCCTTGTACGCACCCGCGCCCGTCGACAGGACGAGCGCGCAGCCCGCGTCCGAGACCACCGGTATCTCCTTCGCGACCAGGTTCATGCCGTCGCGCACCGGGTTGACCAGGGCCACGTCCGCCAGGCGGTACGCGGCGAGGGAGCGGGTGAAGTCGTCCTCCACGGAGACGATCACCGGCTGCCAGTCGGCCGTGCCGAACTCCGCGTTGATCTCGGCGGCCAGCTCGGTCACCGAGGCCGTGTACGCGCGGTACGACTCCAGGTCCTGCCGGGAGGGGTACGCCGAGGCCAGGTGGACCACCCGGTCGCGCCACTCCGGGTGGACGGTGAGCAGCTCCCGGTAGGCGAGGAGGCCGCGCAGGATGTTCTTCGACAGCTCCGTGCGGTCGACGCGGACGATGGTCCTGCGCTCGCCCACCTCGGCGCGGAGCCGGGCCAGGGCCTCGTCCACCTCGGGGCGGTGGGCCAGGGCCCGCAGCTCGTCGCCGTCGACGCCCAGGGGGTACGCCCGGACCCGGGTGCGGCCCTTCGGGCCACCGTGGCGGCGCCACTCCACCCCGTGCCAGGGGTCGCCGCTCGGCCAGACGCCCCGGGCCGTTCCGGTCGAGTCCTCGCGCTGGGAGCAGCAGCTGATGAACATCGAGGCCCATCCCCAGGTGTGGAAGCCCAGCTCGTCGGCACCGAGCATGCCCCACAGGAGCTCCTCGACGATGTCGTCCGGCACCATGCGCAGGTACTCGGAGGACACCCACGGGGTGTGGGTGAAATGCCCGATCCGCAGGTCGGGGCGGAGCTCCCGCAGCATCCCGGGGACGAGCGCCAGGTGGTAGTCCTGCACCAGGACCGCCGCGCCGTCGTCCGCCTCGGCGGCCAGGGCCTCGGCGAAGGCCCGGTTGTAGGCGCGGTACGACTCCCAGCGGCGCCGGAACTCCGCGTCGAAGACGGGCTCGCGGGGGGTGTCGTACAGGTGGTGGTGGAGGAACCACAGCACCGAGTTCGCGATGCCGTTGTACGCGTCGGCGTACACCTCCGGGTCGATGTCGAGCATCCGGACGCCGGGCTCGCCGATCCCGCGCCGCACGGCCTCCCGGTCGCCCTCGCCGAGCGCGGCGCACACCCACAGGCTGTCCTGCGAGGAGACGGCGCTCAGCCCGGAGACCAGGCCGCCGCCGCCCCTGCGGGCGTCGAGCTCACCGTCCTCGCCGCGCAGGTACGAGACGGGTCCCCGGTTGGATGCCACGAGCACAGTTGCCATGGGGCGAACCTAGCCCGTCCCGTAAACGCTCAAACGTACGTATACGAGACGGGTGGATCCGGCCACGGAGGGTGGCCGGGCCTCCGCCGGGCCCCGGGACGGTCGTCGGCCGGGCTGTCGGCCGGGCCTCCGGACGGTCGTCAGTTCTCGCGTCGCCCGCGCATCGCGGCCTTCGCGACCAGGCCCGTCGCCGCGAGGGCGAGGCCCAGCGCGCCCAGCAGCCACAGCCGCTCGCCGTTGCCGCCGGTCTCGGCCATCGAGCCGCCGCCGCTCCCGTGCGGTCCCGGGGCCGGGGACGCGGGGTCGGCCTCGGCGGGGGGCGTGGGGTCGGCCTCGGCGGGGGGCGTGGTGGGCGCGGGGTCGGCCGGGGTCGGCGTCGGGTCCACGGGGGTGGGCGTGGGGTCCACCGGCGTCGGGGTCGGATCCGTCGGGGTCGGCGTCGGGGTCGGCGTCGGGGTCGGCCTGGGGGGCTTCGGCTTCCTGAGCTGCGGGTTCACCCCGCAGGCCGGGTCCTTGCCGCCGTCTCCGCAGTTCGAGCGGGGTGTCTCGGCCTCCACGCGGTCGTGGAGCCTGCCGTCGCCGGTCGGCGGGTTCTTGATCTTCACCGAGTAGGTGACGGTCGCCGTCCTCCCGGCCGGGATGGTTCCCGCGTACCCGATCCTCGGGGCCGTGTACGTCGCCGTGCCCAGGTCCGTCCGGAGGTCGCCCCGGTACTCGGCGTCGTCGAGGCTCCCGGTCAGGTCGTCGACGAACCTGGCGTTCGGGAGGTCGAGCGCGCTGACGTTCTTCGCGGTGATCGTGTACGTGAGGGTGTCGCCCGGCTTCACCGTGCGCGGGCTCGCCGTCTTGGTGATCTCCAGGTCGGGGACCGGGACGGAGAAGGCCAGCGCGGCGGCCACATAGGTGTCGCCGCGCGTCGAGAAGGTCAGATCGGCCGAGGTGGCGCCCTGCGGGACGGCGTCGTCGGGGATGTCGAAGGTCTTCGTGTCGATGCCCAGGTTGTCGACCTGCTCGGGGGCGACGGCGCCGTCGCCCCCGCCGACGAAGAAGTCGCCGGTGTCGCCCGTGCGGGCCTCGGTGACGGCCTTGCCGCCGACGAGGAAGGTGTCGCCGGGGGTGTTCCGGTCGCCCTCGTACGCGGTCACACCGGCCCGCGCCGTGCCGCCGCTCCGGTGGAAGCCGTCCACGGTGATCGTGGTCGCGGGGGAGGACGAGCGCTGGAGGACGTGCCCGCCGTACACGGACACGTTCCGCCGCTCGGGGGCGCGGACCGGGTCCGGTCCCGGGAACCGGTGGACGACGGTCAGCGACCAACCCGCCACGCAGCCCTTGCCGTCCGGCGCCCAGATGTTGCCGACGGCCACCTGCGCGTCCGTCCCCGACGTGCCCGCGAACGCGGCCGTCACGTCCGACTCGCCCGTGTAGTAGTGCGGGCCGTCGGTGTCCGCCGGGTCGGCGACCATGCTGTCGATCGAGACCGGGGTCGCGGCACCCGTGCCGACCCTGATCACCGGGGCGGTCGTCGTGGGGTCGCCGGGCGAGCGCCCGGCATCGGCGCCGGAGAGGTCGCAGCGCTTCAGCCGAGCCCCGCTCGGGCTCGTGTACGTGCCGTCGTTGCCACCCCAGAAGAGCCGGGCGTACGCCACCTCGGCGCCTGCCGGAATCCGCACGTGGCCGGTGCTGGAGCCGTGCTCGCCACCCATGGCGCCGGCGTCGATCCGCCGCATCACGAAGGTGTTGTTGCCGTCCGAGCCCTGGCCGCTCGCCGCGGTCGCACAGCGGGCGGCCAGGTCGGCGGGGGTGGTCGGACAGCCCATGACCGTGTTGCCGAGCGTCGTGAAGTCGCCGTACAGCGACGCTGCGTACCGCTTGCCGAACGGCTCGACCACGTCCGCCGCGGCCGGCCCCGCCGCGGTGAACGCGAGCGAGCCCGCCGTCAGTCCGACGGCCACGGCGGCCGCGAGCACCCTGCCCAGGTGATGTTGTCTGAAGCGCATAAAAGGGCAATATAGAAAAAACTGATCATCATCGGGCGTTACGCCACGCGGACGGGCAAGGCGGCAGGGCGCCACGCGGTGGGGTACGGCGGTCAGGGCGCCGCACGGTCAGGCCACGCGGCGGCGGGCGTACTCCACGATGTCGGCCATCGGCGGCCGCTCCTCCGTGTCCACCGCGTACGTCCGTGGCTCGAAACCCTTCTCGCCCCGCTCGAACTGCGTCAGCCGCGGCCGCACCAGATGTCCCCGCGACAACCGCAGCTGCGCCGTCCGGTAGATCGCCGCCGCCATCCGGCCCAGCGCCTGCCCGTCCTGGTGCCGGTGCTTGCGCACCCCCACGTCCACCTGCGCGAGCGCGTCCAGGCCCACCGTGTGCAGCGCGTCCACGAGCAGGCCGAGCTCCACCCCGTACCCGACCGGGAAGGGCAGCCGTTCGAGCAGGGACCGGCGCGCCGCGTACTCGCCGCCCAGCGGCTGTACGAAACCGGCCAGCTGCGGCCAGTGCAGATTGAGGAGCGGACGGGCCACGAGCTCCGTCACCCGACCCCCCTGGGCAGGGGTCCCGCCGGAGGCGAGGCCATCGAACCCGGGGCCGAGCGGACGGTCGTACATCGCCTTGACGAAGTCCACGTCCGGGTCGGTCAGCAGCGGGCCCACGATCCCCGACACGAAGTCCGCCGAGAAGTCCCGCAGATCCGCGTCGATGAAGCACACGATGTCCCCGGTGGTCACCATCAGCGACCGCCACAGGACCTCGCCCTTGCCCGGCACGGCCGGTATCCGGGGGAGTATCGCGTCCCGTGCGACCACCCGCGCCCCGGCCGCCGCAGCCACCTCCGCCGTACGGTCCGTGGAACCCGAGTCGATCACCACCAGCTCGTCGACGAGCGGCACCGCCTCCGACATGAGCTCGCGCCGGATCACGGCGACGATGTCACCCACCGTCGCCTCCTCGTTCAGCGCCGGCAGGACGACGCTGACCTTCGTGTTCCGCTTCGCGGCGAGGATCCGCTCCAGCGGCCGGTCCGCCACGGACCAGGACCGCCGGTCCAGCCAGCGCTCCACCTCTTCCAGCACGTGATCTCCATCTCGCGGTTCGGACGGCCGGTCCAAGCGTCCGGGCCTTCGGTTACAGTCTTGAACAACGCGGATGCCCGATGCACGTCGGGGTGCCGCCCGCGCCGGAGCGCAGGAACGAAAGTTCACCGCGCTTCACAATCGAATACCGCTCATCCAGAGGGGCAGAGGGAAACGGCCCGTTGAAGCCCCGGCAACCCTCCAGTCGGTTACTCGTCCTCCAGCGAGGCTCCCGACTAGGGAAGGTGCCAAATCCGTCTCATGGCGAAAAATTCGTCATGGGAAAGATGAGGAGAAAGGGCCTCGCCTCCATGGCTGTACAGACTGTTACCCCCGCCACTTCGGTCGACCTCGGTCCCGCGTCGGGACTCTCCTGTCGCGAATGCGGTGAAGTCTTCCCGCTCGGCCCGATCTTCGCCTGCGAGCTCTGTTTCGGACCGCTCGAAGTCGCGTACGACCTCCCCACCGGTGACCCCGAGGCGCTGCGCAAGCAGATCGAGGCCGGCCCCGCCAACATCTGGCGCTACGCCCCGCTGCTGCCCGTCCCCGCCGACGTCGCCGACAAGCCCAACCTGAACCCGGGCTGGACCAAGCTCGTCCAGGCCGACAACCTCGCCCGCGAGATCGGCGTCGCCCCCGGCAAGCTCTTCGTCAAGGACGACTCCGGCAACCCGACCCACTCCTTCAAGGACCGGGTCGTCGCCCAGGCCATCGAGGCCGCCCGCGCCTTCGGCTTCACCACCCTCTCCTGCTCCTCCACGGGCAACCTGGCCGGCGCCGTCGGCGCCGCCGCCGCCCGCGCCGGCTTCCGCTCCTGCGTGTTCATCCCGCACGACCTGGAGCAGGGCAAGGTCGTCATGGCCGGTGTCTACGGCGGTGACCTCGTCGCCATCGAGGGCAACTACGACGACGTCAACCGCTTCTGCTCCGAGCTCATCGGCGACCCGCTGGGCGAGGGCTGGGGCTTCGTCAACGTCAACCTCCGCCCGTACTACGGCGAGGGCTCCAAGACGCTGGCGTACGAAATCTGCGAGCAGCTCGGCTGGGTCATCCCCGACCAGCTCGTCATCCCGATCGCCTCCGGCTCCCAGCTCACGAAGATCGACAAGGGTCTCCAGGAGCTCATCAAGCTGGGCCTCGTCGAGGACAAGCCGTACAAGATCTTCGGCGCCCAGGCCGAGGGCTGCTCCCCGGTGTCGGTGGCCTTCAAGGCAGGCCACGACGTCGTCCGCCCGCAGAAGCCGAACACCATCGCCAAGTCGCTCGCGATCGGCAACCCGGCCGACGGCCCGTACGTCCTGGACATCGCCCGTCGCACCGGCGGCGCCGTGGAGGACGTGAACGACGAGCAGGTCGTGGACGCGATCAAGCTCCTCGCGCAGACCGAGGGCATCTTCGCCGAGACCGCGGGCGGCGTGACCGTCGGCGTCGCGAAGAAGCTCGTCGAGAACGGGCTGATCGACCCGAACCTCACCACCGTCGTCCTCAACACCGGCGACGGACTCAAGACCCTGGACGCGGTGGCCGACACCTCTCAGGCGACCGTCACCATCCGCCCGAGCCTGGACGCGTTCCGCGACGCCGGCCTCGCCGTCTGAGTCCGTCCGCTTCCCTGGCCCACCGAAAGGTTACGAAGACATGGCCGTGAACGTCCGCATCCCCACCATCCTCCGCACCTACACGGGCGGTCGGTCCGAGGTCCAGGCCGAGGGCGCGACCCTCGCCGAGGTCATCGCCGACCTGGAGAAGAACCACACGGGCATCGCCGCCCGCGTCCTGGACGACCAGGGCAAGCTGCGCCGCTTCGTGAACGTCTACGTGAACGACGACGACGTGCGCTTCGAGCAGGGTCTGGAGACGGCCACCCCGGCCGGCGCCGGCGTCTCGATCATCCCGGCCGTCGCCGGAGGCTGCTGAGCCCTCATAGGGCCATCGGTTGTCCCGTCTTTCTTGAATTGCCCCTTCCGCGACATAAAGCGGAGGGGGCAATTCTGCATGGTTGAGCGCGGTAGAGTTGGGGAAGTCCCCCCTGCCGCTCATGCCAGACGCATATGAGAATGCGTCCCGGTACGACAAGAAGCGGCCAAAGTGCGTGCGCGTTGTGTACCTTCTGCACGCTTTGCCGGGCCCGACTTGCCCGGTAATTCAAGGGATTCTCCCTGATTCGCCTTTCCGTGGCGCCCAGAATTCTCGCTCGATTGACCTGTTGCAGAGGGCAGTTGGGCAGATACATTCAGCCGCGGTCGACGCGTTCCGGCGCAGGGTCTGACCCGGGTTCCGCGAAGTGCGGGTCCCGCGCAAGGGCCAGTAATAGGGGAGTTAGGCATGGCTCAGGGCACCGTCAAGTGGTTCAACGCGGAGAAGGGCTACGGCTTCATCGCGGTCGACGGTGGTGCGGATGTTTTCGTCCACTACAGCGCGATCCAGATGGATGGCTACCGCAGCCTCGAAGAGGGACAGCGAGTCGAGTTCGAGATCTCGCAGGGCCAGAAGGGTCCGCAGGCGGACATGGTCAAGCTCGCCGTCTGAGCGCGGCGCGATCGGCCACCGACGCAACGCCGTCGAGGGGTCCGCATCCCTGAGGGGATGCGGACCCCTCGCGCGTTCCCGCGCCCCCTCACGCCCCTCCGTCCACCTCTCGAAACTCGAGAGTCGCTTGCACTCTCATAGGGCGAGTGCTAATCATTGGCGTTAGCACTCGGCAGGTGAGAGTGCTACGAGGATCGGGCAGACGAGGCCGCCGGCCGGGTGGGGCAAGGAACCACGCGGAGCTGCGGAGGCCGTCCGTCGCGGGCGTCGGCGCGGTCCTGGAGCGTTATCCACCCCATGTCCGGGAGGACCACTTCACATGGCCAAGATCATCGCGTTCGACGAGGAGGCCCGGCGCGGTCTCGAGCGCGGCATGAACCAGCTCGCTGACGCCGTCAAGGTCACCCTCGGCCCCAAGGGTCGCAACGTCGTCCTCGAGAAGAAGTGGGGCGCCCCCACGATCACCAACGATGGTGTCTCCATCGCCAAGGAGATCGAGCTCGAGGACCCGTACGAGAAGATCGGCGCCGAGCTGGTCAAGGAAGTCGCCAAGAAGACGGACGACGTCGCCGGCGACGGTACGACCACCGCCACCGTTCTCGCCCAGGCGCTCGTCCGCGAGGGCCTGCGCAACGTGGCCGCCGGTGCCAACCCGATGGCCCTCAAGCGTGGTATCGAGAAGGCCGTCGAGGCCGTCTCCGGCGCCCTGCTCGAGCAGGCGAAGGATGTCGAGACCAAGGAGCAGATCGCTTCCACGGCCTCCATCTCCGCCGCCGACACCCAGATCGGCGAGCTCATCGCCGAGGCGATGGACAAGGTCGGCAAGGAAGGCGTCATCACCGTCGAGGAGTCCCAGACCTTCGGTCTGGAGCTGGAGCTCACCGAGGGTATGCGCTTCGACAAGGGCTACATCTCGGCGTACTTCGCCACCGACATGGAGCGCATGGAGTCGTCGCTCGACGACCCGTACCTCCTGATCGTCAACTCCAAGATCTCTTCGGTGAAGGACCTGCTCCCGCTCCTGGAGAAGGTCATGCAGTCGGGCAAGCCGCTGCTGATCATCGCCGAGGACGTCGAGGGCGAGGCCCTGTCGACCCTGGTCGTCAACAAGATCCGCGGCACCTTCAAGTCCGTCGCGGTCAAGGCTCCGGGCTTCGGCGACCGTCGCAAGGCCATGCTGAACGACATCGCCATCCTCACCGGCGGCACGGTCATCTCCGAGGAGGTCGGCCTGAAGCTGGAGAACGCGGGCCTCGACCTGCTGGGCCGCGCCCGCAAGGTCGTCATCACCAAGGACGAGACCACCATCGTCGACGGTGCCGGTGACAGCGAGCAGGTCGCCGGTCGCGTGAACCAGATCCGCGCCGAGATCGAGAACAGCGACTCGGACTACGACCGCGAGAAGCTGCAGGAGCGCCTGGCGAAGCTCGCCGGCGGTGTTGCGGTCATCAAGGCCGGTGCCGCGACCGAGGTCGAGCTCAAGGAGCGCAAGCACCGCATCGAGGACGCCGTTCGCAACGCGAAGGCGGCCGTCGAGGAGGGCATCGTCGCCGGCGGCGGCGTGGCCCTGCTCCAGGCCTCCTCGGTCTTCGAGAAGCTCGAGGCCGACCTCGCGGGTGACGAGGCCACGGGCGCGAACATCGTGAAGCTGGCCCTCGAGGCCCCGCTGAAGCAGATCGCGGTCAACGCCGGTCTCGAGGGCGGCGTCGTGGCGGAGAAGGTCCGCAACCTGCCCGTCGGCCACGGCCTGAACGCCGCGACCAACGAGTACGTCGACCTCATCGCCGAGGGCATCATCGACCCGGCGAAGGTCACGCGCTCCGCGCTGCAGAACGCCGCGTCGATCGCCGCGCTGTTCCTCACCACCGAGGCCGTCATCGCCGACAAGCCGGAGAAGGCGTCCGCGCCGGCCGGCGGCGGCATGCCGGGCGGTGACATGGACTTCTGATCCTCCGGGATCGGTGGTTCATCGCTGAACGCGAAGCTCAGCACGAACGAGGGCGGCACTCCCTGATGGGGGTGCCGCCCTCGGGCGTTTCCGGGTGCCGGCCGGCCGACTGACCGACCGGCGAGCGTGCCGGCCGGTCACCCGGCCGGCCGCTCAGGTGATCAGCGCACGTCGAGGTAGTCGGCCCACGAGAACGGCGACGTGAAGTGCGTGGCGTCCCCGTAGTACCGGAGCCGCCAGGTGCCGTCCACGGTCGCCTTCGCCTTGAGCGAGATCTTCCCGTTGGAGGCCGGGCGGCCCGTGGCGACCTGACGCCAGGTCGTCGAACCCTTCGCCTGGAACTGCAGGGCCACGGACCCGCTCCCGAACGTCCGCCAGGCGCGGTTCGTGTAGTGCTGGAGCGTGCCCGTCATGGTGACGTACGCGCCCTTGCGGACCGGCTCGGGTCCCGCGTTCGCGCCCGCGATGCGGGTCTCGGTGCGGACGAGGCGGAAGGTGTTGCTCGCGGCCTCGGCGAGGACGTCGCTCGCCGGGTGCCGGAGCCTGTACCAGCCGCCGCGGCTGCCGGCCCTGACGGTGGTGTCGTAGTAGTCCTCCGCCTTGGCGGAGCCGATCTGCCGCCAGCCGGTCCGGCCGTCGGCCGAGACCTCCAGGAGGAGCGGCTGCCCGCTGAACGAGGCCTCGGGGTCATAGGTGGCGCGCAGCTGCCCGGTTGCGGTCACCATGCCGTCGGCCGCCAGGGCGCGGGACCGGAGGAGGACCCGTGCCTCCTGCGGCATCGCGAGCCGGCCGCCCACCGTGGTGGTGCCGAAGCTCTGGTACGGGTCGACCCGCTCGACCGTCCAGCCGTCGATGCGCAGCCCGGGGAGGGACGGGATCCGCGTGGTGAACCGTCCGTCGGCGTCGGTCGTGACGACCTTGGCGAACGCGGGGTGGAGGGAGGTGCCCGTGGTCGGGCCGACCCGGACCTGCTGCCCGGCCAGGGGCGCGCCGCCGTTCTTCGGGTCGGTCATCCGGCCGGTGACGGTGGCCTGCTGGCCGGGGAGGACCCGTACGCGGTCGGCGGTGGCCTTCACGGTCACGGTGTGCGGGCGCCAGGTGTAGAGGGTGCGGGTCCAGCCGGCGGTGCCGTGGACCTCGTCGCTGTCCTCGGTGTAGGCGACCCGGAACTCGTCGCCCGGCATGACGTCCGGGTACGCCTCGCCGGTGAAGGCGCCCGTCTCGTCGGTGACGGGGGACTGTACCGGGCTCGCCGGGGGCGTCGTCCGCTGGACGTCGATCGTCCTGCCGGTGATCGGCACGATGTCGCCGGAGCCGGGCTGGACACCGGTCAGGGTGCCGCTGGGGACGGTGGTGCGGTCGTCCCAGCCGGGGGCGGAGAAGGCGAACTCCAGCTGCGGCTTGAGCGTGAAGTCGAGGATGCCGGCGTCGGTGCGGGTGCTGGTGTTGCCGCGCGAGTCGGTGGCCGTGATGTCGATGGCGTACCGGCCGAGGGCGGGCATCGTGCCGCCGTCCTCGGTCAGCTTCAGCGGTTCCTGGCCCAGTCCGTACCGGCCCTTGTCCCAGTCGTACGCGGGGATCGAGGGGATTTCGACGACGGTGTCGCCCTTGCGGAGCGTCGCGGAGACCTTGGTGACCGTGACGCCGGGGGTGTCGGTCCAGGCGGACACGCCGAAGACGCCGCGCTGGTGGCTGTCGGTGACGGCGGGGCCGATGCCGAGGGGGGAGGGGGTGTCGGCGGCCTGGGCGGGGGCGGCGACGGCGCCTCCGAGGAGCACTGCGGCCAGGGCCGTGGCGAGGGGGGCGGTGGTCCGCCGGAGGTCAGCGCGCATCGATGTACTTCGCCTTCGTCTCGCTGTAGAAGTAGGCGGTCGCGGACTGCTTCACCAACGCCCATGAACCGTCGCCGTAGTTGGTGGCGCGGAAGCTGAACTTGCCGGTGCTGCCGGTGGTGACGTTCTGGGTCACCCAGTACCACTGGGACTCGCCCTTGGGCTTGAACACGAGCGTGACCTTGGCGCCCTTGAGGGGCTTCCAGGTTCCGCCGGTCTGCTGCTGGAGGGTGCCGGAGACGGTCATCTTGGTGTTCACGTACGGCCGGGCGGGGGTGATGGAGAACGTGGAGAACCGGGTCGGGATGCGGCCGAGCCGGACGCTGCCGGTGGTCCGGGCGACCATCTCGTCGTTCTCGGGGTGGTGCAGCCGGTAGAGCGCGTTGACGTAGGCGCGGGAGGAGACGTCGAACGGGCAGTAGCCGGAGTTGCCGCCGCTCGCCTTGGCGCCGGAGAGGTTCCGCCACGTGCGGCCGTTGTCCAGGGAGGCCTGGAGGGTGACGGTCTGCTCCCCGCAGTACGCCTGGGTCGTCATCCGGCCGGTGCCGCGGACCCGGCCGTACTCGTCGAGGGTGATGCGCCAGCCGGTGAACGAGAAGGGCTGGGGGACGGCGATGTTCCCCTCGTCGTACGCGCGGGACTGGTAGTACACCGACGGCGCGAGGGAGGTGAACACCTGCGTCGCGTGCGTGGCGCGCGCCCCGTAGGAGAAGGTGCCGTCGACCGCCGAGACGCCACTGCCCATGAGCCCGTGGACCGACAGGTCGTACGTCGGCTTCTGGGTCGTGGTGATGAGCGGCGCGCCCGCGTACGGCTTCCAGCCGTCCGGGGTCAGCCGCTCGACGCGGCCGGCGACGGTGACGTTGGTGTCCTTCGCGACGCGGTACTTGTTCAGCTTGGCGGTGATCCGGTACGTGGTCTTCTCGACGCCGACCTCGGGGACGGGTGCGGCGGCGGCGGGCACGGTGTCGGCGGCGGGTGCGACGACGGTGGCGGTGCCGCGGGTGATCGCGGCGTTCGGGGTGAACGGCAGCGAGAAGGTGCCGTCCGCGCCGGTGGTCGCGGTGGCCGTCAGCTCCTTCCACGTGTCGGTGAAGACGCTGAGGTCGACCTTGACCTTGGTGCCGACGCGGGCGGGCGTCACGGTGCCGGTGACCGGGTCCCAGGTGGTGGCCGTGCCGGAGAGGACGACCTTCCGGGCGGTGAGGCTCGTGTCCTGGCGGTCGAAGGAGAGCTTCGAGACGCCGGTGTGCAGCTTGTGGGCGTACGTGCCGCCGGTCCACTTCTGGACGGTGCCGCCGGGCTGCCGGTACTCGACGAGCACCGGGTAGCTGCCGTACGCGGTGCCCTCGGGCAGCCGCAGGGCGGTGTCGGTGACGTAGCCGTAGGGCCGGCCGGTGTTCGTGTCCCCGTCCTGCCAGTTCAGGGCGTCGGTCGAGGCGAGGACGGCGGCGCCGGGGGCGGTGGAGGCAAGGACGCTGACCTTGATCCACAGCGGGCGGCCGGTGATCTGGACGCCGAGCCTGGCGTCGTCGGTGGTGAAGGTGGCGGACACGTCGGCCGCGTGGGCGGCCGGGGCGTGAACGACGGCGGGCGCGATGACGCCCGCCGAGAGAGCGAAGACGGCTGCGGCACGCACGAAGGCGTGCGGAAGCCTGCGCGTTGAGCGCGGCAAAGGGACCCCCCACAGGTCTGTGATGGCGGCGTCGCCCGTGATCGGGAGCGGCCGCGTGGAAGAACTTTAGCGCTCACCTGTTGAACATGTTCACTTGATTGTTGAGAGTGCTGGGCGGGGGCGACGGGGTGATCCTGGAAGTGCCCCTTCGTGAAGGGAACGGACCATGGTCACCCTCCTGACGACCCCGGCCGACCGAGAGCTGGTCATCACCCGCACCTTCGACGCCCCGCCGGCCAGGGTCTGGGAGGCGTGGACGGCCCCCGAGCACGTACGGGAGTGGTACGGGGTGGCCGGACTGACCACGACGGTCGTCGACATCGATCTGCGGGTGGGCGGTGCGTGGCGCTGGGGCCAGACCGCCCCGGACGGCCAGCAGATCGTCTTCTCCGGCAGGTACGAGGACGTCGTCCCGGTCGAGCGGCTCGACTACACGGAGGTCTTCGAGCAGATGCCGGACGGGGACCCGGTCCGCGTCACGCTCACGTTCGACGCGACTCCCGACGGCGGTACGGCCCTGACCAGCACCTCCTTCTGGCCGTCGAACGAGATCAGGGACCAGTCGCTGGCGGCGGGCATGGAGGCGGGGGTGCGGGAGCAGTACGACCGGCTCGCGGAGCACCTGAAGTCGATGTGAAGGCCTCGCCCGGCCCCAGGCCCTGTCGTCGAACTCCCGCCCGCCCCGCCCTTCGGGCGACGGCGGGTTCCTGACGACAGGACCTAGTCCCAGCGGGTCAGGGCCTTCGCGATCGGCTCGCCGGTCCGGCGGGCGCGGGCCAGGCCGGCCTTGACCTCGGACAGGGTGCGGGGCCGGTAACCGGGCCCGCCGCAGCAGGACTTGTGGAACCGGAGGCCGGAGTGGAGGACGACGGACAGCGCCCGCCAGCCCGAGACGTCCCGGCGGCGGGGCGGCGCGAAGGCGGACCCGACGTGGATGAGGGCGCGCGCACAACGCGGACACCGCCGCTCGCGCCCCCTCCTCATGCGGTTCCGGGTAGGACTGCTTGTAGGAGGCGCGGCACGGCAGGCAGACGTACGAGGTCTTGGCATAGCCCATGGGGCGAGGGTAGGGGGCCGGGGTGTCGGTCCCCCACCGGATTACGGGCGCCGGAAGAGCGCCGTCCAGAGGAAGGCCTCGCCGAAGGCGGGGGAGTCGGCGGCCTCGTCGCGCATACGACGGACCTCGACGTCGGTCAGGCCGGCGAAGATGCCGCGCAACGAGGCGTCCGTATAGGCGAGTCCGCCGTCCAGCCTGCCCTTCCGGTAGAAGTCGGCGTCGGGAAGTTCGGAGCCCATGCCGCCCTCGCCGGCGGCGAACGCGGTGAGTGCGAAGTGCCCGCCGGGTGCGAGGACGCGGTCCAGGAGCGCGAGGTGGCTGATGCGGCGGTGCGGCGGCAGGTGGTGGAAGCAGCCGGAGTCGTAGACGAGGTCGTACGGGCCTTCCAGGGGGGCGGTGAAGGCGTCGCCGCACACGAACCGGATCCCGGTCCCGGCCTCCCGGGCCCTCTCCTCCGCCCAGCGGATCGCGGTCGCGGAAAGGTCGACGGCGTCCACCTCGTACCCCAGCGACGCGAGGTACAGGCTGTTCCGCCCGGGCCCGCACCCGAGGTCGAGGGCCCGCCCGCCACCGGCCGGGAGCAGTCCCCGCTCGACGTACGAGACCAGGTTCTCGTCGGGCTTGGCGACGAAGAACGGCACGGGCTTGTCGCGGTCGGCGTAGAACCCGTCCCACCAGTCGGCGCCGCCACCGGACCACCGGTCGGCATCGGGCGCGAAGAGCCCGTCGAGCAGAGTGAGGACGTCGTCGACGGTGTGGATGCAGCGATCGTTCGGACCCAAGTGGATCTCCCCTCCAAGTCCCCCAAGAATACCGGCAGGAGAGGCGAAAGCCCAGGTCAGGCATGGTGCCCGGAGACGTTCTGCGGGTGCTGGGCGGGCTGCCTCCCGGGGCGGAGACCCGAGGGGTGGCGCCCGGGGTGCGGGCTCCCGGAAGGCGCCCTGCAGGGCCGGGAAGAGGGCATTCAGGCCTTCGCGCAGGTGGGTTTCTGGTGCGTTCGAATCGCGTGAATGTACGATCCGGCTGCCGACAGGGGGGGTCCCGCCGGCCCCGCCCGCGCGGTCCACTCCGCCCTGTCCTGCCTGCCGTGCCGCCCCCTGTGCGCTTTCGCCTGCATGCTTCCCACCCGCACGAGGGGACACGTACTTGTCCGTCCGAAGAGCCGTCGCGCTCGCACTGAGCGCGACGCTGGGCATCACCGGCCTGACGGCCGTCACCGCACCCGCCGTGACGGCCGCGACCACGTCCGACGCGCCGTACGCGGCCACGATCGCCGCACCCGCGGACCCCGCCGGAACGCCTGACACCTACCTCATGGGGGTCGGCACAGGCGTCCAGCTGACGCGTGGCGGAGAGTCCGCGCACCCCTCCTGGCAGAGCCTGAAGGACGGGCGTGTCGTCCACACTCCCCCGTGCTACTCGTCCGACCCGGTCATCCACGGCGACCGGGTGGCCTGTGTCTCGGACCTCGGGGACGAGGTGACCGTCCACGACGTCGCGAGCGGTGCCGTCTTCACCCGGACCCTCGGAGCCGAACAGCGGTACCCCGACCTCGCGGCGGACCGGCTGATCGTCACCGAGCACGGGGCCGGCGGCGGGGTCGTGCACCTGTTGGGCTACGGCCCCGATGCCCCTGCCGACCTCGACGTGTCCGTACCGGGTGCCGTCGACGCGCCCCACGTCGTCGCCCACGACGACGCCGGCGCGCTCATCTCCTACCGCGACGCCGCGTCCCCGCACACCGCGATGCTCGACTTCGCCACGGGTGCGATCACGCCCGTGCCCGAGGTGCCGTTCGCCCTGGTCACCTCCCGTGCGGTCCTCAGCGCCGACTGGATCGTCCGGTACGACGCGTCGGGCACGGACCAGGCGTTCGTCGTCTCCCGCACGGACCACGGCGACCCCGGCACGACCGTGAAGCTGCCGAACGACAGGGACGACACCGACGGGCGGATCGGCGTCGTCGGCGACTGGATCGTGGGCCACTACGACGGGCCGCACGAACCGTACGAGTTCACGGCCGTCCCCGTCGTCGCCACGCCCATCTCCGGGGGCGACACCCGGGGCCTCGGCATCGTCACCCGGTCGGGGGACGGCGTGGAGACCGGCGCGGACGGCGCCCTGTACCTGCTGGGCGGTACCGATTCCGCCCACTGGGGCGTTCGACGCGTTGCCCCGGGAGCCGGCGGCGTCCCCGTCACCTCCCAGGCCCTGGCCACTCCTCCGACCGTCCCGTACACCGCTCTGACCACGGCCAACGGCCGGGTCGTCACGGAGACGCAGACCGACACCCACACCCTCCGGGGATTCGACCTCGCCCTCACCGGCGCGCACACGCCGAGGCAGGCCTGGACCTGCGACGCGCTGTCCGGCACCGCCGCCGATTGCCCGGCGGTCCTCAAGTCGTCGAATTCCACGGGGGCGTGGTGGCACGACACCGGGGACGGCCGCCTGGTCACCCTGGACACGGTGAGCCGCCCGGCGTCCGGCGGGCAGCCGGCGTGCTCCGACTGCGCGGTCCAGGCGCGTGTGACCACACCCGGAACCGCGGGAACCACGCGCACGGTCACGCTCGGTCACACGGGCAAGCTCCAGGCGGGCATCCTCTACAGCGCATCCGGTCGTTACGTGCACTTCCGCGGGAACACGGACTCCGGAACGCGCTCGATCGTCGCGGACGTCGAGACCGGCAAGATCCTTCGGAACTCCGCCGCCGGCACCGCGCAAGCCCTGTGGGGAGGCCGGCTCTGGGCGGCGTCCGCCACGGACGACACCGTCTCCGCGATCGACCTGCGGACGGGCGCGACCGCCGAGACGCTCGACCTCGGGACGGACTGCCGGTCCTCCTACCTCCAGGTCGTCGGCAGGTGGATCTACTCGCGCTGCACCTCGGCCTCGACGGACGCGGTGGTCTACGACCGTGAGAAGAAGGTCGCGGTCGAGGTCTGGGTCCCCCGCAACACCGAGCCCAAGCTGGGCGACGGCTTCCTCGCCCACTCCTCGTACAGCGAGTACGGGTACACCCTGGCGGTGACCGACGTTCGCTCCGGTGAGCCGGAGGACCGTGAACTCGGCGTCCTCGCGGGCTACGACGTCCAGGACGAGAGCACGATCTGGGCGGTCGACCGTTTCGGCGGCGGCGTCGCGTTCGTCGACTCCCTGCGGAAGGTCCACGTCTCCGGACTCGGCGGCACCACGGGCCGACTCGCCGCCATCGATGCCGACACCCCCGCCGCCGCCCTCAAGTCGGCCTCCTGGAAGCCGCGTTGGTGGCTGTCCAAGCCGGCCTCCTCCTGGTCTCTCGCGCTCAGGAACAAGGCGACCGGCAAGGTCGTCCGGACCCTGACCGGCGGCGAGGCGCGAGGCATCGTCGCCCCTGTCTGGGACGGCAAGGACGCGGCCGGGAGGTTCGTCGCCAACGGGGCCCACACCTGGAACCTGACGGTGAAGCCCGCCGACGGGCAGGGCACGGACCTCACCCTCTCCGGTGCGGTTTCCGTGACCGGTGCGGCCGCCGTGCGGCGTGACCTGGCCGGGGACGACGGCTTCGGTGATCTGCTGGTGATGGACACGGCCGGTCTGGTGTCGATGTACCGGGGTACGGGCGCGGGCGCGCTGTCGGCGCGGATCGCCGGTACGGGGACGAAGTTCTCGACGTCGTCGGTGTTCGTGCCCACGGGCGACCTGAACGCGGACCGGTGTGCCGACGTCTATGCCCGCGTGGGTGACCAGCTGCGCGCCTATCGCCCCGGGTGCGGAAAGGTGGTCTCCGCCTCCTCGCCGTACACGCTGGTCGGTTCGGGCTGGGGTCAGTACGACGTGCTGACGTCCCCGGGAGACGTGAACGGCGACGGGTACGCGGACCTGGTCGTGCGCCAGGCGTCGACCGGTGACATGTACTTCTACGCCGGTACGGCCGACCACCGGGTGAAGTCCCGCGTGAAGATCGGCACCAACTGGAAGCTGTACAAGAAGATCGTCGGCGTCGGTGACCTCTCGGGCGACGGCCGCGGCGACCTCCTCGGTGTGGACGCGGCGGGCGTGCTCTGGCGCTACCACGGCACCGCGACCGGCGGCGTATCCGCGCGCGTGCAGGTCGGCGGCGGCTGGGGCGGCTACTCCTCCATGGTCGGCGTCGGTGACCTCTCGGGCGACGGCCGCGCGGACCTGATCGCCCGCGACACCGCAGGAAAGCTGTGGCGCTACAGCGGCACCGGGACCGGCGGGTACGGCACCCGGGCGCTGATCGGTTCGAGCGGCTGGAACGGCTTCAAGGGCCTGTACTGACGCCCGCTCACCCCCTTCCCACCCCGCGGGCCCGGCCATCGAGGCCGGGCCCTCGGGCGTTCGCGCGGCGATCCGCGGACGCGGAGGAAAGGCGCCAATCTGGCAGATGCCCCGGGCCTACCCCAGGCCGAAAGCCCTCGGGTGCGAAACCTGCCTTACAGGGATGAACCGGATGTTCGTGGCACACGGTGCTGTCCGGTACGTGTCGCGCGCGAATGGCCGGACTCCTCCGTTGCCCCCGAGTCGGGCCACCGCTAGCGCCATTGGCGGCCCGGGCCCCGCTCCCCATCATCATCCGGGGGTGCGCCGCACCAGCCATCGGTGAGGCCTTCGGGGAGGCGACGACCGTGCAGACGACCGACATCCCGGCGGTGGGGAACGGGTGACCGTCTTCACCGGTCACCGGCTCGCCCGGCTCATCGCCGACCGCACCGGGCAGCCCGCGCTCGCGCACGACGCCGACGTCGTCGGCCGCGTACTGCCCTTCACCCTCGGCTCCCACGCCGCCGACGAACTCATCGACTGGTCGCGCGCCCCCGACGACCCCCTCTACCGGCTCCTCGTGCCCCACCGCGACCTGCTCGCCGCCGCGGACTTCGCCGCCGTCGAGCAGACCCTGAGGGACGGCGACCGGGACCGACTCCGGCTCGTCGTCGACGGCCTCTGCGAACGACTCGACCCGCACCCGGCCGGCCGGAACACCGACGTCGTCCGGCACACCTACCCGGGCACCCTGCACGTCCTCCCCGACCCGCGCCGCACCTGCCCCGCCCCCTGCGCCTCCTGCTTCCGCCGGCCCCCGGACGCCGCCGACCCGGCGCGGGGCGGGCCCGAGACGATGACGGCCCGACTGGCCCGGCACCCGGAGATCACGGACGTCGACCTCGACGGCGAGGACCCGCTCGCCATGAGGGCCGCGGAACTCGACGCGTACCTCTCACCACTCCTGGCCACTCCCCAGGTACGCACGATCCGCATCCGGACGAGGACCGTGCTCCACGCCCCGGAGCGCTTCCTCGACCCGAGCGATGACGCCGCCGCTGCCGTCGCCGATGCCGACGACCTTCTCCGGCTCCTCGCACGGGTCGTCGCGGCCGGCCGCCACCTCTCGCTGCTCCTCCCGCTCTCCCACCCCCGGGAGCTCGCCCCGGCACCGACCCGCCGGGCCGTCGCCCGCATCCTCGCCACCGGAGCGACGATACGAACCCAGGCCCCCGTCCTCCGGCACGTCAACGACGACGCCGGAGTCTGGGCGCACCTGTGGCGGGAACAGACCGCGCTCGGCCTCGCCCCCCACCGCGTGCTCGTCGAGCGCGGCGCGGGCCCGCGCCGCTGCTTCGGCCTCCCGCTCGCCGAGGTCGTGGACATCCACGCGGAGGCGGTACGCCAGGTCCGGGGACTCGCACCGGTCGCCGACGGCCCGGTGATGTCCACGGAACTGGGCGCGCTCGCCGTGGACGGCGTCGTCCGGCTCGGACAGGGCCCGGCCTTCGCCCTCCGCGCACTCCGGGCCCGCGATCCCGCCCTGTCCGGCGCCGTGGCGTACGCCCGCTTCGACCCCGCGGCGCGATGGTGGGACGAGTTGACGCCGTACGGGCCCGGGGACCGGATCCTGCTTCCGGGAGAGCCGTTGACGGCGGCGGACGTGGTGGGCTGAGTGGGCTGAACCGCCCCGCCGCAGCCCGGGAACGTCAGGCCGCGGGCGGGGCGAGCAGCCCCGCGCCCTGGCCGGCGCGACGGAGCGATTCGGCGACGAAGCCGTTCGCCTTCAGCTCCTCGACGAGGGAACGGAGGAAGGCGACGGTCTCGGGCGCCCGGTCGACCGTCGTGCCGACCGCCTGCCGGATCTCCATGAACCTGCCCTCGATCAAACGGACTTCGGGGTGCTCCCGCACGTACGAGGTCATGGGCTGACGGATGCCGGCACCCACCTCGAGACCCTCGGCGCGGAAGGTGTCGACGCCCTCCGCGCCGCGCACGACCGTCGCGTGCGTGAGGGAACGGGAGAGGAACAGGTCGTACGCGGAACCCTGCTTGACGCCGATCCGGACGCCGGGCACGTCGACGTCCTCGACGGTGGTGAGGCCGGAGCCGAGGGGGACGGCGTACACGCCCTCGATGACGACGTACGGGGCCGTGAACGCGACCTCCGTCTCCCGCGCCGGATCCACGGCGAGGAAACAGAGGTCGGCCCGACCGTCGGTCATCGCTTCGAAGGACTTCCGCGCCGCGTCGAAACAGAGCAGCTCGACGGGAAGCCCGAGCCGCGCCCCGATCTCCCGGGCCAGATCGACGGTGATCCCGGACGGCGCCTCGGGGGTGCCCTGGGCGAGCACCGGGTTCCCGAGGTTGATGGAGGCCCGGAGGGTGCCGGTGGGAGCGAGGTCGGTGGCGAGGCCGGCGGCGCGGGACGGGTCCGGTGTGATCGTCATGGGGACGGAGTCTAGGCAGACGGTTCGCGGTGGAGGCCGTCCAGAAGCGCCAGGTCCTCGTCGGAGAGCCGGATCGCACCGGCGTCGACGTTGGCGGCGAGGTGGTCGGGGTCGCCGGTGCCGGGGATGGCGAGGAGGTGGGGGCCCTGGTGAAGGGTCCAGGCGATGCGGATCTGGGCGGGGCTCGCGCCGTGGGCTTCGGCGACGGCGAGGACCGCGGGGCTCTCGTGGGCGGTGGCTCCGCCCTGACGGCCGGCGGCGGCGATCGCGTAGAAGGGGACGAAGGCGATGCCCTGCTCGCCGCAGTGACGTACGAAGTTCTCGTACTCGGGGCGGACCCCGATCCCGTACATGTTCTGCACGCAGACGACGGGGGCGATGGCCTGCGCCTCGGTGAGCTGCTCGGGGGTGATGTTGGAGACGCCGAGATGGCGGATGAGACCGGCGTCGCGGAGCTCGGCGAGAGCGCCGAAGCGCTCGGCGATCGAATCGGTGCCGACGATACGGAGGTTGACGACGTCGAGGTGGTCGCGGCCGAGCTGACGCAGATTCTCCTCGACCTGGCCGCGCAGGGCGGCGGGGGTGCGCGCGTGGGTGCCCCAGGAGCCGTCGGCGTCGCGGCAGGGGCCGACCTTGGTGGTGATGACGAGGTCGTCGGGGTAGGGCCCGCCGAGGGCGCTGCTGATCAGCTCGTTGGCGGAGCGGAGCGGGGAGAAGTAGAACGCGGCGGTGTCGATGTGGTTCACGCCGAGGTCGACGGCCTTGCGCAGCACGGCGATCGCCTCGCCGCGGTCGCGGGGCACGGCGTGCTCGACGAGCGCCTCGCCGCGCTGGGGCAGCCGCATGGCCCCGAACCCGATGCGGTTGACGGTGAGATCCCCGAGGACCCAGGTACCGGCGGCGGAGGCGAGGGTGGGCGGGGTGGGCGGGGTGGGGGAGACGGTGGGGGTGGTGGTCATGCGGGGGATGATCCCTCAGGGGATGGGTGACCGCCATCGGATAAAGGATTCCGTTGAGGAGCCTTGTGGTGTGCGGGTTTTGGGGGCCGCTTGGGGCCACGCGGGTCGCTTGGGTGCGGGTCTCTGAGGTTTCTGGGGCGGGGGTTTCGAGTGGGCTTCTGGTGCGGCCGCCCTCTTTCCGAGTGTGGCGGCCTCCACCACCGCGTCAAGGGCAAGTCGGCTTCGCCGATGGCCTTCGGCCACCCTTGACCCGGCGGCGGAGGCCGCCTTTTCACACTCGGAGGGCGCCCGGGGGGCGTGGCCGCGCGGGGCTTCGGGCAGTGGCCGGGGTCGGAGTGTGCGTCCGTCGGCCGGTGGGTGGGGGCGCGGCTTGTGGCGGGGGTCGGTGGGCGCGGTTCCGGTGGGTTCGGGGTGCGCGGTTGTTGAATGGGGCGGCCCGGCGGCGCTTAGCGGCCGGCCGAAGTCCTCGGGTCGGGATTCAGGCCCCGCTGGTCGCTGTTGGTGGGTGGTGGGGAGCGGGTCGGGGGAGTTTCCTGCACTTTCGCCGCCCGAAAAGGGCGATTAGCCTCGTCTGTCCTCATATCCAGGGGTGTGTTACTCGGAGTAATGCGCAGTTACTCACGCCCCCACCCACCGGGAGTGACCAGCGGGGCCTGAAGCCCCACCCCGGAGAACCGAAACTCGCTGAGCCGAGCCCGACCGCCCCATCCAACAACCGCGCACCCCGAACCCACCGACACCAGCCCACCCCACCTCGGCCGCTGCCAAGCCCCCACCCACCGACCGGCACACGCCCTCCCATCCCGGCCGCTGCCCGAAGCCCGGCGTGGACCCCGCCCCCGGACCGCCCTCCGAGAGTGTCTTCGCTTCTGGAGGTGGTGGGTCAAGGGTGGGCGCAGCCCATCGCGCAGCGACGCGACCGCAGGGAGTGCCCTTGACGCACCGCCGGAAGGAGCGACTCTCGGAGAGAGGGCGGTCCCACCAGAAGCCCCCACACCCGGCCCACCCCAAGGGCCCTCTTCCGCCCCTAGCGCCCCCGCCCCCCCCGGGGGTTGGCCCTACCCTCCGGCCGCGTGCCTGCCGGATGGGACGTGGGGTCCGGCTTCGACAGGCTGTGGGCATGACAGCGAATCCTGGACGCAGCGCTTCCCTTCTCGGTCTCTCCGTCGCCATCGTCGCCGGGCTCGGGCTCGGACTTGCCGGCAGCGGCGTCGCCCCCGCCTCCGCCGCCGGGCTCGACTGGGGAGCGTGCGACCCCGCCGTCAAGCCGCTTCCCGGGCAGCAGTGCGCCAAGCTCTCCGTACCCCTCGACTACGCCGATCCCGACGGGACGCAGATCCAGCTCGCCGTGTCCCGGATCGCCGGCACCCGCTCCGACGCCCATCGCGGGACCCTCATGGTCATTCCCGGTGGGCCCGGCAGTTCCGGTGTCCAGCGGCTCGGGCAGAAGGGCGCCGCCCTCGGCCGGGAGACGGGTGGGGCCTACGACCTCGTCGCCTTCGACCCGCGCGGCGTCGGCGGGTCCGCCAAGGCCGACTGCCGGCTCCCCGCGGCCGACCGGTGGATGGTCACCCTGCGGTCCTGGCCCGGCCCCGACGGTTCGGTCGACGACAACGTGGCCCGGTCGAAGCGGACCGCCCAGGCCTGTGCCCGCAACGGCGGCGCCATGCTGCGCGGCCTCACCACCGCCAACCAGGTGCGCGACCTCGAACGGCTCCGGCAGGCGCTCGGGGAGCGCAAGCTCTCCGCCTGGAGCGTCTCCTACGGCACCTACGTCGCCGCCGCCTACGCCCAGAAGTTCCCCGAGCGCACCGACCGTTGGGTCCTCGACAGCAGCAACGACCCCGACCCCTCGCGCGTCGCCCGTGGCTGGCTCGACGGCATGGCGCAGGGCGCCGAGGACCGCTTCCCCGACTTCGCCGCCTGGGCCTCGCACCCCGACCGGGGCGACGACGGGCCTCGGCTCGCCCAGCGCCCCGAGGACGTCCGGCCCCTCGTGCTCGGTCTTGCCGCTCGGCTCGATCGCGCGCCTCGTGCCACCGGCACCCCCGGTGTGGACCTCACCGGGACCGTGCTGCTCCAGGCGCTTCAGCAGGCGCTCTACTCCGACGCCGCCTTCCCCGCCTTCGGCCGGCTCGTCGCCGCCGCCCTCGATCCGAACGGCACTCCCGTGCTGCCGCCCGAGCTCGCGGGCGCCATGCCCGATGACGCCGCCGCCATCACCATGGGCGTCATCTGCAACGACGTCGACTGGCCCCGCCGGTCCGCGCAGAGCTACCAGCGGGCTGTATCCGCCGAACGCGTGCGGCACCCGCTGACGGCCGGCATGACCGTGAACGTCACCCCGTGCGCGTACTGGAAGGGCGGTGCCGTCGAGAAGCCCGTCCGCATCACCGACCGCGGACCGTCCAACATCCTGATGATCCAGAACCTGCGCGATCCCGCCACCCCGTACTCCAAGGGGATGGGGATGCGGCGCGCCCTCGGTGACCGTGCCCGGCTCGTCTCCGTCGACCACGGCGGGCACGGGGCCTATCTCGGGAACGGGAACGCCTGTGGGGATCGGGCCGTGACCCGTTTCCTCACCGAGGGCGTCCGGCCGGACGGGGATGTTCTCTGCCGGTAGGCGGTAGCCGTATCTCGTATGACGTGCGGGAGCCCGGCCGGAATCCTTCCGGCCGGGCTCCCTTCCCGTTTCGCTCAGACCTTCGCCGGCTCCGGCTCCCGTTCCGGTGTCGGGCCGCCCTTCGCCACGGTCACCTCCGTCGGTGCCGCTTCCGTGTCCACGTTGAACTCCTCCAGGAGTTCCTTGTTGAAGCCCCAGAAGTACGTCGCCGCGAAGCCCGCCAGGTAGCCGACGATCAGACCGCCCGCGTAGATCGCGATCGTCTCGCCCAGGCCCTTGTTGCCGTCGAGGAGGGGGAAGAGGGCCCAGCCCGAGGGGCCGATCGCCGTCGAGCCGACCGTGTCGCCCAGCATGCTGAACAGTCCGACGAAGCCGCCGCCGAACGCTCCGCCGACGCAGGCCGTGACGAAGGGGCGGCCGAGGGGCAGCGAGACGCCGTAGATGAGGGGCTCGCCCACGCCCAGGAAGCCGGCCGGGAGCGCGGACTTGATGGTGCGGCGGATCGAGCCGTTGCGCGGGAGCTTCAGGTAGACGGCCATCGCCGCGCCGACCTGGCCCGCGCCCGCCATCGCCAGGATGGGGAGGAGGACCGTGTAGCCCTGCTGCTCGATGAGCGTGGTGTGGATCGGGATGAGGGCCTGGTGCAGGCCCAGCATCACCAGCGGCAGGAACAGGCCGCCGAGGAGGAAGCCCGCTCCGGCGCCCGCGTGCGCGAGGAGCCAGTTGGCGAACTCGCCGATGGCGGTGGAGATCTCACCGGCGACGAACATCAGGCCGAAGATCGTGACCAGGCCGGAGATCAGGACCGTCAGGGTCGGGGTGACCAGGACGTCGAGGGACTCCGGCACCCAGCGGCGGCACCATTTCTCCACGTACACCGCGAGGATCGCCGCGCCGAGCGCGCCGAGCACACCGCCCTGGCCGGGGGAGAGCGTCTGGCCGAAGGCGTCGATCTTGGCGACGCCCGGGAAGACGATGATCGCCGCGACGGCGCCGCCGAGGATGGCCGTACCGCCGAACTCCTTCGCCGTGTTGTAGCCGACGAAGACCGCGATGAGGGCCATGAAGCCGCTGGCCATCGCCGCGAGCGCCGGGGTGACGCCGGGCAGCCAGCCGAGGTTGATCAGCAGGCCGTTGAGGCCGGCGATGATGCCGCAGCCGATGAGGGCGGGGATCAGCGGGACGAAGATGTTCGCGATCCGGCGGAGGAAGAGCTTGAACGGGGTGGCGTTCTTCGCCTTCTGCGCCGCCTTCAGTGCGGCGCCCTGTGCCGCGAGGTCGTCCGCCGAGTGCGTCGGCTGCGGGGCCGCCGCCACGAGGGCCTCGATCTCCGGGGTCACGCGGGCGACGGTGCCCGGGCCGAGGACGATCTGGTACGTGTCGTCCTCCACCACGCCCATCACGGCGGGCAGTGCCTTGAGGGCCTCGTCCTGGACGAGCGAGCGGTCGCGCAGTCCCAGCCGGAGGCGGGTCATGCAGTGGGCCACGGAGCTGATGTTCTCGGCGCCGCCGACGAGGGGGAGGATCGCGGCGGCGGTGGCGCGGTTCTTGTCGTCTGTGCTCATGGTGCGGTGGTGCCTTGCTGTGAGGGGTGCCTCTGGGGGAGGGGGCCGACGGGGGGTGCCCCCGGGGGGTTACGGCGTGGGACCGGTCGCGTGCAGCGCCGCGCGCAGGTGGCCCTGGGAGACCTTCAGCCGTTCGGCGGCCGTGGGGGCGTCGATGTCGGCGAGGATCATGAGGATCGCGTTCTTCACCTCCCCGTCGGCGGCGGCGAGGGCGGTCTCGATCTGCTCGTCCGGCGCGCCGGTGGCGAGGGCGACGATCCGCCGCGAGCGGGCCTGGAGCTTCTCGTTGGAGGCGCGGACGTCGACCATCAGGTTTCCGTACGTCTTGCCGAGCCGGATCATCGTGATGGTCGAGATCATGTTGAGGACGAGCTTCTGGGCCGTGCCCGCCTTGAGCCGGGTGGAGCCGGTGAGCAGCTCCGGGCCGGGGACGACCTCGATGCCGTGCTCGGCGGCGGCGGCGAGTGCGCTGTCCTCGTTGCAGGAGAGGCCGATGGTGAGCGCGCCCCGGGCGCGGGCGTGTTCGACGGCGCCGATGGCGTACGGGGTGCGGCCGGAGGCGGAGATGCCGACGACGGTGTCGTCGGCGGTGACGCCGAGCGCGGTGAGGTCCTCGGCGGCGAGTTCCTTGGAGTCCTCGGCGCCTTCGACGGCCTTGACCATGGCGGAGGGGCCGCCCGCGATGAGGCCGACGACCTCGCTCGGGTCGGTGTTGAAGGTGGGCGGGCACTCGCTGGCGTCGAGGACGCCGAGGCGGCCCGCGGTGCCGGCGCCCATGTAGATGAGGCGTCCGCCGCGGGCCATGCGTGCGGCGGTGGCGTCGATGGCGGCGGCGATGGCGGGGAGCTGCCGGGCGACGGCGGCGGGGACGGTGGCGTCCTCGCCGTTCATGAGCGCGGCGATCTCGGCGGTGGGGAGCTGGTCGATCTCGGCCAGTTCCGGACGGAACGCTTCGGTGGTGAGTGTCGCCAGCTGGGCGCGGAGTTCGGAGTACGTAGCAGACACGAGCGGCTCTTTCGGTGCTGTGGTCGTCAGCGGGTGCGGGGTGAGTGGCGGTGGGCCAGGGCTTCGTACGAGGCGGCGAGGGCAGGGGCCGCCGTCTCGTACGTACGCTGTGTGACGCAGGTGAACAGGCAGTCCACTACCAGGAGTTGGCTGGTGCGGGACGACATGGCCGCGGGGCGCAGTTCACTCTCGCGTGCGGTGGAGGTGGTGAGGACGTGGTCGGCGTACTGCGTGACCGGTCCGTCCGGGCGGCCGGTGATCGCGACCGTCGTCGCCCCGTGGTCGAAGGCGACCCGGAGCGGTTCTATGACGTCGCCGGTCGAGCCGGAGTGGGTGATGGCGATGGCGACGTCGCCGGAGCGGAGCTGCACGGCGTTGGTGACGGCGAGGTGCGGGTCGCTGTGGGCGTGCGCGATGAGGCCGATGCGGAGGAGTTTCTGGCCGAGGTCCTGGGCGACGAGGCCGGAGGCGCCGATGCCGTAGATGTCGATGCGGCGGGCGGTGGCCAGGGCGGCGACGGCGGCGCCGAGCTGGACGGTGTCGAGTCCGGCGGCGGTGTCGGCGAGGGTCTGCTGCTCGTCGTAGGCGAGTTTGGCGACGACGTCGGCGATCGGGTCGTCGACGGCGATGTCGGCGGTGACGGCGGGTGCGCGGCCGGACTGCTGCTGGGCGGCGAGCCCGGCGAGGGCGAGTCTGAGGTCGCGGTAGCCGGGGTAGCCGAGGAGGCGCGCGGTGCGGACGACGGTCGCCTCGCTGGTGCCGGTGAGCTCGGCGAGGCCGGTGACCGTGAGCGCGGCGCAGCCGGCGGGGTCTCCGGCGACGGCTTCGGCGACCCGCTGCATCGAGCGGGTCATGGACGGCGCGAGGGTTCGCACCTTGGCCGCGAGCGCGGCGGGGGCGGGGGGCGCGTCGCCCGTGAAACTTTCCTTCACGTCATTGGTCACATCTGAAAGATACTTTCGGAGGGGTGGTGCGACAAGACCCCGTCGGTCCCGGATCGGGCAGGGACCTTGGGCCCTTCGCTGGGGGCGCGCGCCCCGGGTGACAATGGGTGCATGGACGACATCGACCCCGTGGAGCAGGCGCTGCATGCCGCTCGCGCCCTGGTACTGGCCGACCTGGTGGCCCGCGAGGTCGCCGCGGCCGAGGTGGTGTCGATGGTGGAGGACGCGGTGACCCATCGGCGCTGGTGGGTCGAGCAGTGGCCCGAGGGGCTGACGTACGTCGCCGGTCTCGTCGCCCAGGACGTCCAGGACGCCCTGCTCGAACGGTACGGCCGCTGGCCCCTCTGCCCGGTCTGCTCCACCGGCGACCCGCACGCCCTGGACGTGGAGCCCGAGCTGGGGCCGGATCCGCACTGGGTCTGCGGGAAGCAGGGTGTCGTGGTCGCGCCCGTGGGCGGTCTCACATGAGACGGCCCGGAGTGGGGCGGCCCGGAGTGGCACGACGCCCCGGAGCGAGGAGTACACGCCGGTGACCCTCTACATCGACCCGCCCACCTGGCCGGGGCACGGACGCATGTGGTCGCACCTGGTCAGCGACGCCTCCTTCGAGGAGCTGCACACCTTCGCCGCCTCGATCGGCGCGCCGCGCCGGGCCTTCGAGCGCGACCACTACGACATACCCTCCGACCGGTACGCGGACGCCGTGGCCGGCGGTGCGGTCGAGGTCGGATCGAAGGAGCTGCTGCTGCGCCTCACGGCGGCGGGGCTGCGGCGGCCGAAGGGCCGTCCGGCGCCTTCCTGACGGTTCGGGGCAGCCCGGTGGCGCCGGCCCGGAGGGGGAGGCCGGCCCGGGCGGGCGGCGCGGGTCAGACGACGTGGGACGCGATGGCGCGGGCGCATTCCAGCGATTCGGTGCGGGTGGTGTCGACCTCCACGTCGTAGTCGACGCCCAGGTGCACGAGGTCCGCCTGCTGCGCGGCCATGCCGGCGACCCGGTCGCCGCGCGCGGTCTCGCGGCCCTCGGCGACGGCGCTGTCGCACCGGACGCCGACCCAGAGCACGTCGAGGTCGCCGACGACGTTCCGCCAGCGGTTCTGGGCGGCCGCTCCGCTCAGGAAGACGTCGTCGATGATGACGCGGGCCCCGGCGCGGGCCATGGTGGCGACGCCCTGGGCCCAGGCGCCCTCGAGGGCGCGGAAGTCGTCGCCGATGTTCACTCCGCCGTCGGCGTCGAACGCGATGCCGTCGGCGGAGCTCTGCATCCTGAGGGGCATCGCGTCGATGAGCGAGTCGACGCCGAACGCGAGCCACGGGTCGGGGAGTACGGCCTGGAGGCACCGTACGATGCCGGACTTCCCGGCGCTGGAACCGCCGTTGAGGATGATCATCTGTGTCGTCATCGCGCCACCGTACGGCGGTGACGGCGTCGTACGAAGGGGATTTCCGCCGCCGTCCCCGGCCCGGTGGCGGCGGCGGGATCGTGTCAGCGGGCCGTGGTCGACACGGCCTTCTCGGGCTGCGGGATGCCGGAGGTCACCACGCGGGACGGGGACCTGTGGAGCTTCAGGGCCACCGCGGCCGTCGCGAGGCCGACGGCGGTCATCGCCGCGCCCGCCCAAGCCGTCGAGGCGAAGCCGAGGCCCGCGTCGATGACCGTGCCGCCGAGCCAGGGGCCACCCGTGTTGCCGAGGTTGAAGGCGGCGGTGGTGGTGGCGCCCGCGAGCGTGGGGGCGGCGCCGGCGACGTTGAACATGCGGGCGTTGAGGGCCGGGGCCGTGTAGAAGGCGGAGACGCCGAGGAGGAAGGTCAGGACGATCGTGGCGACCGGGCTGGACGCGAAGAGGGCCAGGGCGATCAGGAAGACCGTGGAGGCGGCGATGCCGGTGAGCAGAACGCCGAAGAGGTGGGCGTCGGCGACCCGGCCGCCGATCGCCGTACCGATCACCGCGCCGATGCCGAAGAGCCCGAGGACGCCCGAGACCCAGCCCTTGTCGAGGCCGGACACGTCGGTGAGCAGCGGGGCCAGGTAGGAGAAGGCGCAGAAGACGCCGCCCGCCGCGAGGGCGGTGACGACGATCGAGAGGAGGACCTGGCGGTCGCGGTAGATGGCGACCTCGCTCTTGAGGCGGGGCTTCGTCTCGGGGAGGGGGATGTGGGGGATGCGGGTGACGACGCCGACGAGGGCGATCGCGGACGCGAGTCCGACCGCCCAGAACGCGGAGCGCCAGCCGAGGTGCTCGCCGAGGAACGCGCCGGCCGGGACGCCGAGGACGTTGGCGATGGAGAGGCCGCCGATCATGACCGCCATGGCGCGGGCGCGCGAGCCGACCGGGACCATCGCGATGGCCACGGCCGCGCCGACCGCCCAGAAGCCGGCGCAGGCGAGGGCGCTGATGACGCGGGAGGCGAAGAGGACCGTGTAGTCGGATGCGAGCGCGCCGGCTATCTGGCCGAGGCCGAAGACGGTGATGAGGGCGATGAGGGTGGTCTTGCGGGGGAGCCGGAGGGTGGCGACGGCGAGCAGCGGGGCGCCGACGACCATGCCGATCGCGAAGGCCGAGATGAGCAGCCCGGCGCGGGGGATGGAGACGTTCATGTCCTCCGCGATGGGCGGCAGCAGTCCGGAGAGCATGAACTCGCTCGTTCCGAGCGCGAAGACGGACAGGCCGAGGATGTAGACGGCCAGCGGCATGCGGGTGGCGGATCCGGTGCTCGCCGCTGCGGGCCGGGCGGCCTGTGCGGCGGGCTCGGGGCCCTGTGCGGCGGCCTGTGCGGCGGGCTCGGGAGCGGGTGTCGTGGGCTCGGCGGAGGAAGGCGGCATGACATGGGTCAACCTGGGGTTTGTTCCTGTCATTCCCGGTTCGCCGGGGATCTCGGCATACGGACGGACGCCTCCCGGGGCGCTTCCCACCCGCTGACGGCCTGATCGACCGGCCGGCCGGATCGACCGGGTGGGCGGCCTCATCGACCGGGCGGCCTCATCGACCGGGCGGCCGGCCTCATCGACCGGCCAGCCTGATCGACCGGGCGGCCGGCCCGCCCGTGGCCGGCGGTCTCCGCGCCTCGGTCCGGCCCCTGGCTCAGCCCTTGCCGGGCGAGGCCGTCAGTTCCGCGAGTTCGCGTTCCAGGTTCTCCCTCGCCCTCTCCTCCCAGACCGCCGCCCCGTAGGGCGTACGGAAGAGGCGGGGCAGGTCGAGGAGCTGGCGGAGGACCGCCGCGCGGCCCTGGCGGAAGGCGTCGTCGGGGACGAAGCCGTACTCCTCGCGGACGGCTGCCGCATACCCCCCGTACGTATCGGGGTCGGTCGCCAGGATCGCGAGGTCCGCGTCGCAGAGCGTCTCGCCGTTCAGATCGCCCGGGGCCGGGTCGTGGCTGACGGTCAGGCGGACCAGGCGCGCGACCTCGGCGACCTCGTGAGGGGTGAGTCCGGCCTCGGTGAGCGCCTTCTCGGCGAGGACCGCGGAGCGTTCCTCGTTCTCGGAGCGGTCGGGGCGGTAGACCGCGTCGTGGAACCAGGCGGCGAGCCGTACGAGCTCCAACTCCCCGCCCTCGCCGCCCTGGTCGGCGAGCTCGTCGATGCGGGTGAGGACCGCCCGCAGGTGGTCGACCGTGTGATAGCGGCGCTGCGGCTCGGCCCAGCGGGTCAGCAGATTGCGGCCGTACGGGGTGGGGTCGGGGCCCTCGTGGCCGGCGCGGGCGGCGCGCAGGGTGGAGTTCCAGCGCTGGAGCAGCTCGGGGTCCGGGGCTGCGGTGGGGTCGTGCTGCCCGGTGGGGTTCTCGTGCTCTTCCTCGGCGGTCATGGGGGCATTCTGCCCGGCGTGCGGGCCGGAAGGCTCGCTTCCCCCGTGTCCCCGGCAGCGCTTTCCCCTCACTCTTACATACCCCCCATGGGTATGCTACGGTGCTCCGCACAGGTACCCCCTAGGGGTATGCCCCGAGTTCCGGTCGGACCACTCGGGGGGCCGCAGCGAGTGAAGGGTCAGGGCAATGTCAACCGTCAATCCCCGGCGCTGGTGGGCACTTGTCGTGCTCGCCGCCGCACAGTTCATGGTCATCATGGACACGTCGATCATCGGGGTCGCGCTCCCCGAGATGCAGAAGGACCTGGGCTTCTCGCAGAGCGAGCTCCAGTGGATCTTCAACGCCTACGTGATCGTCTTCGGCGGCCTGCTGCTCCTCGGCGGACGCCTCTCCGACCTCGTCGGAGCCCGCAAGATCTTCGTCGCCGGCTGGGTGGTCATGATCGCCGGCTCGGTCCTCGCCGCCGCCGCGCAGACCGCCTGGGTCGAGATCGCGGGCCGCGCCGTCCAGGGCGTCGGCGGCGCGCTCATCGCGCCCTCCGCCATGACCCTGCTGATGATCCTCTTCATGCACGACCCGAAGGAGCTCGGCAAGGCGATGGCGCTCTACGGCGCCGCCGCCCCGGCCGGCGGTACCGCGGGCGTCTTCCTCGGCGGTGTCTTCACCGAGTGGATGAGCTGGCAGTGGGTCTTCATCATCTACATCCCGATCGGCCTCGCGACCCTCGCCGCCACCAAGCTCCTGCCGAACGTCGAGTCCCGCCGCGGCTCCGTCGACATCCTCGGCGCCGTCGCCGTCACCGCCGGTCTCGCGCTCGCCGTCTTCGCCGTGGTCCGCGCCCCCGAGGTCGGCTGGGGCTCCACCGGCACGATCCTCCAGCTGGTCGGCGCCGCCGCCCTCCTGGTCCTCTTCTTCGTGATCCAGAAGAGCATCGGCGAGCCGCTCATGCCGCTCAGCGTCTGGCGCGTCCCGCGCCTCGGCTCCGCCAACCTGGCCATGACGCTGCTCGGCGCCGCCTGGATCCCGATGTGGTACTTCCTCAACCTGTACCTCCAGCAGGTCCTGGGCTTCGGCGCCTTCGAGTCCGGTGCCGCCCTGCTCCCGATGACCGTGCTCCTCATGATCTTCATGACGGCCATCACGGCCCGGCTCATGATGAAGGTCGGCGCCAAGCCGCTCATCGCCGGCGGTCTGCTGGTCCTCGCCGCGGGCCTGGTCTGGCTCGCCGCCGTCCCGCCCACCGGCTCCTTCCTCGTCGACGTCCTCCCGGCCTCGCTGGTCGCCGCGCTCGGCATGTCCCTCGCCTACATCCCGACGATGATGACCGCCATGTCCGGCGCCCCGCAGGAGCAGGCCGGTCTCGCCTCCGGCATCGTCAACACCACCTACAACGTCGGCTCCGCGCTCGGCCTCGCCGCGCTGACCGCCGTCGCCATGTCCCAGGGCGCCGACCAGCTCGGCAACCTGCCGAAGCTGACGGACGGCTTCTCGTCCGCCTTCATCGGCGCCGCGATCATCGCCGCCGTCGGCGGTGTGATCACCCTCCTCGTCATGAAGAGCGACAAGGCGGTCGCGGCCGAGGCCGCCGCCCCCGCGCCGCAGGGCGAGAAGGTCTCCGCCTGACCCCCGCCCGAAGGGGCCGCCCGATGTCCACCCCCGGACGTCGGGCGGCCCCTTTTCCGTATCCCGCATCCCGCACACAGCGACCCGCTCCCGCATCCCGCACACAGCGACCCGCTCCCGCATCCCGCCCACAGCGACCCGCTCCCGCATCCCGCACAAGCGTCCGGAAAGGACCTTCCGTGGAACTCAGGACCCGCGCCGTCCATGTCGTCAACGAGCCGCTCCCGTCCGGCAGTCGGCCGCTCTCCGTGCCGCTCGTGCAGTCCTCCGCCTTCGCCTTCGAGTCCGCCGCCGAGCTCGCCGACGCCATGGCCGGACCCGACGGGGCGTACGCCTACAGCCGCCGCGGCAACCCGACCGTTCGGGCCCTGGAGCAGACCCTCGCCGGCCTCGAGGGCGGCGCCGGGGCCCTCGCCTTCGCCTCCGGCATGGGGGCCGTCAGCGGGGTCCTGCTCGCCCTGCTGCGACCCGGCGACAGGGTGGTGGCGCAGCGCTGCCTGTACGGCGGGACCCATGCCGTGCTCACCGACCTGGCCGAGCGGTACGGGATCGAGGTCGTACGGATATCCGGCGACGACCCGGCCGAGTTCGAGGCCGCCGCCGTGCACCCCGCGACCCGGCTGCTCGTCCTGGAGACCATCGCCAACCCCACCGGCCAGGTTCCCGACCTGCCCGGGCTGCTCTCCGCCGCCCGCACGCTCGGGGTTATCGGCCTCGTCGACAACTCCCTCGCCTCGCCGGTCCTGTGTCGTCCCCTGGAGCACGGCGCAGACATCGTCGTCCACTCCACCACCAAGTACCTCTCCGGGCACTCGGACGTCCTCGGCGGCGCCGCCGTCTTCGCCGACGACGGGCTGCGCCGCCGCATCTGGCCCCGTACGGTCGAACTCGGCGCCTGCGCCGACCCGTTCGCCGCCTGGCTGACCCTGCGCGGGATCCCCACCCTGCCGCTGCGGATGCGCGAGCACTGCGCCAACGCCGCCGTCCTCGCCGAGCGGCTCGCCGCTCACCCCCGCGTCTCGGCCGTCCACTACCCGTGGTTCGCCGGCCATCCCTCGTACGAGCGTGCCCGCACGGTCCTGGACGGCGGCGGCGGGCTGCTGTCGTTCGAGCTCGCGGGGGGCCGGGAGGCGGGCCGGGCCTTCATCGAGCGCGTACGGGTGGCCCGGCTCGCGCTCTCCCTCGGCGGAGTGGAGTCCCTCATGACCCATCCGGCGTCCACGTCCCACCGGGAGTTCGACGGGGCCGCGCTGGAGGCCGCCGGCATCGCGCCGGGGCTCGTACGGATGTCGGTCGGCGTGGAGGACGTCGAGGACCTGTGGGCCGACGTCGAACAGGCCCTCGGATAGCACCTCTTGAGGTCTTCTTTTGGGTTGACAAAATAAATGACTGATTCGTAGATTGGTGGGTGCCAGGGAAAGACCACTCCTAGGTCAAGGGGGGCGCACGATGCGCTACTTCGAGGACTTCCGGCCCGGCGACGTCCACGAGCTGGGCGCCGTCACCATCACGGCGGAGGAGGTGCTGGAGTTCGGCAGGCGCTTCGATCCGCAGCCCTTCCACACGGACCCCGAGCGCGCGGAGCGGTCGCAGTTCCGCGGACTGATCGCGAGCGGATTCCACACCCAGGCGATGTTCATGCGCCGCTACGTCGACGGACTGCTCGCCTACAGCGCCTGCATGGGCTCGCCCGGCATCGACGAGGTCCGCTACCTGCGGCCCGTCCGCCCCGGCGACGTCCTCACCGCGCGCGTCGAGATCCTCGGCTCCACCCCGTCGCCGTTCAATCCCGCCACCGGCACCGTCAAACCGCGGTGCACCCTGGTGGCCTCCGACGGGACGGCCGTGTTCAGCATGATCCTGCACAGCATCTTCCGCCGGCGCCCCGCCGACTCCGAGGCCGACCATCTGTCGTCGATGCCCGCGGCCGAGGACCCCGTCGCCTGCGCGCGACCGGCCAAGACCTGTGTCCCGGTCATGAGCGCCTGACGAACCGTCCTTCGTCGGGCCCCTGAACACGGCCGTCCGTACATCCCGACCCGTCCGTGCACGCACGCGGACCCGTCTGTGCATGCACGCACGCGGACCCGTCTGTGCACGCACGCGGACCCGTCTGTGCACGCAGACCGGACCCCGCATCCCGACCCGTCCGCGCATCCGGACCCCTCCGTACGCCCGGACCCGTCCGAAGCCCCGTACATCCACCGAAGTGAAGGGGGACCTCCTGTGGAGGCCGTATCCCGCACCGCCCAGTGGACCGCCGCCGCGCGCGCCCTGGAGACCGAGCGCGAGGACCGGCTGTTCGCCGATCCCTACGCGCGCACCGTCGCCGACCAGATCGGCTTCGAACTGCTCGAGCGCTACGCGGGCGGCGGCACCGTGCCGTTCCTCGCCATCCGCACCACCTACCTCGACCGCGCCATCGTCCGGGCGGTGGAGGAACGGGGCATCCGCCAGGTCGTCTTCCTCGCCGCCGGCATGGACACCCGTTTCTTCCGGCTGCCCTGGCCCGACGGCGTCACCGTCTACGAGCTCGACCGCCCGGCCCTCCTGGAGGCCAAGGCCGAGATGCTGGCGAAGGAGCCGATGCCGGCCGGCCGCGACCGGATCACCGTCCCCGTCGACCTCACCCAGGACTGGACCGGCCACCTCAAGGAGGCGGGCTGGAAGAGCGAGGAGCCCGTCCTGTGGGTGGTCGAGGGGCTGCTGTTCTTCCTGCCGGAGCAGGCCGTACGGACCCTCATATCGACGCTCTGCGCGCACGCCGCCCCCGGCTCCGTACTGCTCGGCGACGTCATCTCGAAGGCCGCCCTGGAGAACCCGCTCGCCCGCGGCTTCATGAAGGCCCTGGACGAGGACGGCAACCCCTGGCTCTTCGGCACCGAGGAGCCCGAGGCGCTGCTCGCCGACTGCGGCTGGGCCGTACGCGAGGTCAGGCAGCCCGGTGAGGACGGCGCCGACTTCGGACGCTGGCCCTACCCGGTGCCGGCCCGCTCCGTCCCGCGGGTGCCCCGCTCCTTCCTGTTCACCTGCGACCTGCCGGGCGCGAACGGCTACGAGGAGGCGGCCGCGTGAGCGCCCACGACTTCCACCAGCGGGTCATCACCGACGCCGGGGCGGCCGTCCGCGGTCTGACCGTCTCCCTCGGGCAGCGCCTCGGCCTCTACACGGCGCTCGCCGAGCGGGGCCCGCTCACCTCCGGGCAGCTCGCCGAGACGACAGGCACGAACGAGCGGTACATCGAGGAGTGGCTGCACGCCCAGCTCTCCGCCGGGTACGTCGAGCGGCACCCCAGCTCCCTCACGTACACGCTCCCCGCCGACCACGTCGAGGTGCTCGCGGACCCGAAGGCCGTCACGTACGCCGCCGGGTTCTTCACCGCACTCAAGGCGCTGTACGCCACCGAGGACCTGCTCGTGGAGGCGTACCGCACCGGCGACGGGGTCGGCTGGGCCGAACACGACGCGGCCCTCGACACCGGCATGGGCTCCTTCTTCCAGCCGACGTACGAGCACAAGCTCGTCGCCGACTGGCTGCCCGCCCTCCACCAGGTCACCGACAAGCTCGCGGGAGGCGGCACCGTCGCCGACGTGGGCTGCGGCGTCGGCCACACCACGCTGCTCATCGCGAAGGCCTTCCCGAACGCCACCGTGCACGGCTTCGACTACTCGGAGGAGGCCATCTCGATCGCCCGGGAGCTCGCCGAGGAGGCGGGTCTCTCCGAGCGGGTCGTCTTCGAGGTCGCGTCCGCCGACGACTACCCGGGCTCCGACTACGACCTGGTCTGCTTCTTCAACGCCCTGCACGACATGGGCGACCCGGTCGCCGCCGCCCAGCACGTCCACAAGTCCCTCGACGCGGACGGCACATGGATGCTCGTCGAGTCGAACGTGTCCCCGCAGGACGTCGACGCGCAGACGCCCGCCGCCCGCATGTTCATGGCCCTGTCCGCCGTCATGTGCCTGCCCGTCGCGGTCGCCCAGCGCGGCCCGCACGCGCTCGGCAACCACTCCGGCGAGAAGGCCTTCCGGGCCATCGCGGAGGAGGCCGGCTTCACCCGCTGGCGGCGTGCCACCGAGACCCCGGTGAACGCGGTCTACGAAGTCCGGCCCTGAGAGCCCTGGGCCCCGCACCCCTTGAGCCTGAGGGCGAGTGAGCCGAAGGGGGCCGTCGGGGGAACGCGTCCGAGCGCGCGGAGTTCCCGAGGAACGAGGGAGCGAGCACGTA
Source organism: Streptomyces sp. NPDC029956 (assembly GCF_055574655.1). Lineage (NCBI taxonomy): Bacteria > Bacillati > Actinomycetota > Actinomycetes > Kitasatosporales > Streptomycetaceae > Streptomyces > Streptomyces sp. NPDC029956. Next base: position 88,917 of record NZ_JBVHZJ010000034.1, read on the forward strand.
CGGACGCGTGAGCCCGACTCAAGGCCCCCGGAGGCGAACCGAGCCCCGAAAGAAGAGGAGCACCACCATGGGCGCCACCGCCCCCCTGCCCGTCACCGACCGGTTCATGGAGGTCCTGGAGCGGCTCAGCGAGCGCTCCGTCGAGGACTACTACAACCCGTACCAGACCTTCCAGTGGCCCGAGAAACTGGAGGAGAACCGCTTCTGGATGACCCCGGAGCTGCTCACCGTCTACGGCACCGAGCACTACGACGCCCTCGACGAGGAAACGCTTCAGCGCCTGTCGAAGTGGGAGTCCGTCAACTTCTACAGCCTCAACGTGCACGGCATCCGCGAGCTCCTCATCGAGGTCGTCGGCCGCATCCACATGCCCGGCTTCGAGGTGCCCTCGGACTTCTTCCACCACTTCATCGGTGAGGAGAACGAACACATGTGGTTCTTCTCCGAGTTCTGCCGCCGCTACGGCCACAAGATCTACGGCTCCACCGCCATGCGCGCCGACGCCGCCTGGGAGCCGGAGGTCGAGAACTTCCTCGTCTTCACCCGCATCCTCTTCTTCGAGGAGCTCGTCGACCACTACAACGCCCGGATGGCGAAGGACGCCTCGCTCTGCCACACCATCCGCGAGGTCAACCGCATCCACCACCAGGACGAGTCCCGCCACATCGCCTTCGGGCGCGAGCTGGTCTCCCTCCTGTACGGCCGGATGTGCCAGGCCGTGAGTGCCGAACGGGTCCGCGAGGTGGAGGCGTACCTCAAGCGGTACGTCGTCTACAGCGTCAACTCGCTCTACAACCCGCACGTGTACCGCGACGCCGGCATCGCCGACCCGCTGGCCCTGCGCAACGCGCTGGTCGCCGACGAGAACCGCCGCCCCCACGAGCGCAAGGCAATCCGCAAGCCGCTCGCCTTCTTCCTGAAGACCGGGATCTTCTCCGACGACACCCTGCCCGTCGTCTGAGCGGCCCGCGAGACCTCCCACCCGAGAGGTGAAGAGACCATGACCGTGACGACCCCCGCGCACGCCGGGGAGACCGCGGGCTCGACGAGGGGCCTCCCCTCGCTCGGCCCCGAGGGGACCCGCCTGCTGCGGCTCCTCGACGACACCTTCGAGAGCTGGGGAGTGACCGCGGGCGCACGCCCGATGACGATGCCCCCGCTCCTGCCGGCCGCCGACCTGGCGAAGCTGGACTACTACGACAACTTCCCGCACCAGGCCGTCCTCGCCGCCCCGCTCGACCTGGAGGGACGCCTCACCGCCCCCTTCGACGGCGAGCACGGGCGGTGGCCCGCCGCCGCCCTCGAACCGGCCGGCCTCGGACTGCCCTCGGCTTCCTGCTACGCCGTCTACCTCGACCACCAGGGCACCCGGGTCGCCGACGACACCCTCGTCACGATCTGCTCCTGGTGCTTCCGCAAGGAGACCCACTACGAGGGCATGCGGCGCCAACTCGGCTTCCGTATGCGGGAGATCGTCGCCATCGGTGCGCGCGAGCACGCCGAGACGCACCTCGCCGACTTCACCACCCGGATCCGGTCCTTCGCCGCGGCGCTCGACCTGCCGCTGCGCAGGGAGGCCGCCTGCGACCCCTTCTTCGACAAGGGCGGCTCGAAGGCGCTCCTCCAGCGGCTCACCCCGGTGAAGTACGAGTTCCTGTACGAGGACCTGGCGATCGCCTCGGTCAACACGCACCGGAACTTCTTCGGCGACCGCTGCGACATCACCCTGGAGTCGACCGGCGGACCGGCCTTCACCAGCTGTGTCGCCTTCGGCCTCGAACGCTGGTTGTCCGCGCTGACCCGCCGCCACGGCGGCTGGCAGGCGGCGACCGAGGCGGTGCTCGACGCGAACGCCCGCACGCGGGCCGGTGCGAGTGGCGCGGCCGGGCCGGTGATCTGACGTGCCGGCCCGTCCCGCCGTCCCGCCGGCGGGCGGCCTGGGGTGGGCGAACCTCGGCATGGACATCGTGTCCGTCAACCGTGTCCGCAGGCTCCTCGCCCAGTACGGGGAGCGGTTCTTCGAGCGGATGCTCACCCCCGGCGAGCTCGCCGACTGCCGTACCTCCTCCGGGCTCGACGTACTGAGCCTGTGCGGGCGGATCGCGGCCAAGGAAGCGGCTTTCAAGACCTTGCGGGTCAGGGGCAGGTTCCTGCCCTGGCCGGACATCGTGGTGCGGCGTTCCGAGGGCGGCTGGCCGCTCGTGGAACTGCACCGGGCGGCCGCCGAGATGGCCGCCGAGTCCGGCATCACCGAGATCACCGTGTCCATCAGCCACGACGTGGACTACGCGGTGGCGGTGGCCGCACCGATCATCGCGCCCGCCACACCCATCCATTAGCAGCCAAAAGGAGAGCAACCATGGCCGACGGCCTGCAGACGGTGAAGAACTGGATCCTCGAGCGTCACCCCGAGCGCGACGACATCGCGTCCGACCTCGACCTGATCGAGAACCGGCTCATCGACTCGCTGTCCTTCGTCGAGTTCGTCTTCCTCCTGGAGCAGGAGAGCGGCACGGCGATCCAGATGGAGACCCTCGAGGTCGAGTCCATCCGCACCCTCGGTGCCATCGAGCAGCACTTCTTCAAGACCCCGGTGGAGGCGCAGGCATGAGCCGCCGTCTCTTCACCTCGGAGTCCGTGACCGAGGGCCATCCCGACAAGATCGCCGACCGGATCAGCGACACCATCCTCGACGCGTTGCTCGCCGAGGACCCGTCCTCGCGGGTCGCGGTGGAGACCCTGATCACCACGGGTCTCGTGCACATCGCCGGCGAGGTGACCACGACGGCGTACGCGCCGATAGCGAAGCTGGTGCGCGAGGCCGTCCTCGACATCGGCTACGACTCCTCCGCGAAGGGCTTCGACGGCGCCTCCTGCGGCGTGTCGGTGTCCATCGGCGCGCAGTCCCCGGACATCGCGCAGGGCGTCGACACCGCGCACGAGGCCCGCGTGGAGGGCGTGGCCGACGAGCTGGCGGCGCAGGGCGCCGGCGACCAGGGCCTGATGTTCGGTTACGCCTGCGACGACACGGCCGAGCTGATGCCGCTGCCGATCGCCCTCGCCCACCGGCTCTCGCGCCGGCTCACCGAGGTCCGCAAGGACGGCACCGTGCCCTACCTGCGCCCGGACGGCAAGACGCAGGTCACCATCGAGTACGACGGCGACAAGGCCGTCCGCCTCGACACCGTGGTCGTCTCCTCGCAGCACGCCGCGGACATCTCCGTGGAGGGGCTGCTCACCCCGGACGTGCGCGAGTACGTCGTCGAGCACGTCCTCAAGGAGCTCGTCGAGGAGGGCGTCAGCCTGGAGTCCGACGGCTACCGGCTGCTGGTCAACCCGACCGGGCGCTTCGAGGTCGGCGGCCCGATGGGCGACGCCGGACTCACCGGCCGGAAGATCATCATCGACACCTACGGCGGCATGGCCCGCCACGGCGGCGGCGCCTTCTCCGGCAAGGACCCGTCGAAGGTCGACCGCTCCGCCGCGTACGCGATGCGCTGGGTCGCCAAGAACGTCGTCGCCGCCGGCCTCGCCCGCCGCTGCGAGGTCCAGGTCGCCTACGCCATCGGCAAGGCCGAACCCGTCGGCCTCTTCGTCGAGACCTTCGGCACCGGCACCCTGCCGGACGAGAAGATCCAGGAAGCCGTCAGCGCGGTCTTCGACCTCCGGCCCGCGGCGATCATCCGCGACCTGGACCTCAAGCGCCCCATCTACGCGAAGACCGCCGCCTACGGCCACTTCGGCCGCGAACTCCCCGAGTTCACCTGGGAGCGCACCGACCGCGTGGAGGCCCTGAAGAAGGCGGCTCATCCGGGACAGGAGGGCTGAGGGCCATGCGTATCGCTGTCACGGGATCCATCGCGACCGACCATCTGATGACCTTCCCCGGCTGGTTCAGCGAACAGCTGCTCGCCGACCGGCTGGACCGGGTCTCCCTGTCGTTCCTCGCCGACAACCTGGAGGTCAGGCGCGGCGGAGTGGCAGCGAACATCGCCTTCGGACTCGGTGTCCTCGGCCTCCGCCCCGTCCTCGTGGGCGCGGTCGGCGCCGACTTCGAGCCGTACCGGGTCTGGCTGAAGGACCACGGTGTGGACACCGACTCGGTGCGCGTCAGCGAGTCGCTCCACACCGCCCGGTTCGTCTGTACGACCGACCGGGCCCAGAACCAGATCGCCACCTTCTACGCGGGGGCGATGGCCGAGGCGCGCGAGATCGACCTGCGGGAGGTCGTGGCGCGCACCGGCCGGCTGGAACTGGTCCTGGTCTCCCCGGACGACCCCGAGGCCATGCTGCGGCACACCCGCACCTGCCGTGACCTGGGGATTCCCTTCGCCGCCGATCCGTCGCAGCAGCTGGCGCGGCTCGACGGCGCGCAGGTGCGGGAGCTGGTGGACGGGGCACGGTTCCTGTTCACCAACGAGTACGAGACGGCGCTCCTCCTGGAGAAGGCCGGCTGGACCGAGGCGGACGTGCTGCGCCGGGTCGGCACCTGGGTCACCACCCACGGCGAGGCCGGTGTCCGCATCCGGGGCGAGGGCCGCGAGCCGCTCGCCGTGCCGGCCGTGGAGGTCGCGGCGGTCGTCGACCCGACCGGGGTCGGTGACGCCTTCCGGTCCGGTTTCCTGGCCGGCCGGCTGTGGGGCGTGCCGGAGCGGTGCGCGGCGCAGCTGGGCTGCGCGGTGGCCGCGACCGTCCTCGACTACGTGGGGACGCAGGAGTACCGCCTGCACCGGGACCCGCTCCTGGACCGGATCAGGACGACGTACGGCGTCGGGTGCAGCGCCACGCTCGTCACCCGTCTGAGGGGGCTCACGTGACCGTCGTACGGAGTTCCCTGCGGGAGGAGTTCGCGCGGCGGGTCGTGGTGGCCGACGGGGCGATGGGCACGATGCTCCAGGCCGCCGACCCGACGATGGACGACTTCCGGAACCTCGAAGGCTGCAACGAGATCCTCAACCTCACGCGTCCCGACATCGTGGCCTCCGTCCACGACGCCTACTTCTCGGTGGGCGTGGACTGCGTCGAGACGAACACCTTCGGGGCGAACCTGGCCGCACTCGCCGAGTACGGCATCGAGCACCAGGTGTACGAGCTGTCCGAGGCCGGTGCCCGGATCGCCCGGGGCGTGGCGGACGCGCACACGGCCGCCGACGGGCGACCCCGCTGGGTCCTCGGCTCCATGGGCCCCGGGACGAAGCTGCCGACCCTGGGCCACGTCACGTACGAGCCGCTGCGCGAGGCCTTCCGGCAGAACGCGGAGGGCCTGATCCGCGGCGGCGCGGACGCCCTGCTCGTCGAGACCTCGCAGGACCTCCTCCAGACGAAGGCCGCCGTCATCGGCGCCCGCCGGGCCCTGGACTGGGTCGGCGTGGACCTGCCCGTGATCGTGCAGGTCACCGTGGAGACGACGGGCACGATGCTGCTCGGCTCCGAGATCGGGGCGGCGCTGACCGCCCTGGAGCCGCTCGGCATCGACATGATCGGCCTGAACTGCGCCACGGGCCCGGCCGAGATGGCCGAGCACCTGCGGCACCTGTCCCGGCACGCCCGCATACCGATCTCGGTCATGCCCAACGCCGGCCTGCCCGTGCTCACCTCCGACGGCGCCCACTACCCGCTGTCGCCGGCCGAACTGGCCGACGCACAGGAGGCGTTCGTCCGCGAGTACGGTCCCGCGCTGGTCGGCGGCTGCTGCGGTACGACCCCGGAGCACCTGCGGGAGATCGTGGAACGGGTGCGGGGCGCGGCCGTCTTCGACCGGCGGCCGGAACCGGAGCCGGGCGCGTCCTCCCTCTACAGCCATGTGCCGTTCCGGCAGGACACCGCGTACCTGGCGATCGGCGAGCGGACGAACGCCAACGGTTCGAAGAAGTTCCGCGAGGCGATGCTGGAGGCCCGCTGGGACGACTGCGTCGAGATGGCGCGGGACCAGATCCGCGAGGGCGCGCACATGCTCGACCTGTGCGTGGACTACGTGGGCCGGGACGGCGTCGCGGACATGGCGGAGCTGGCCGGCCGCTTCGCGACGGCCTCGACGCTGCCGATCGTCCTCGACTCGACGGAGATCGGAGTGCTGCGGGCGGGCCTGGAGAAGCTCGGCGGCCGGGCGGTCGTCAACTCGGTCAACTACGAGGACGGCGACGGCCCCGAGTCCCGGTTCGCGCAGGTCACGGCCCTCGCGAAGGAGCACGGCGCGGCGCTGATGGCGCTGACCATCGACGAGGAGGGCCAGGCCCGCAGCGTCGCGCACAAGGTGGCAGTCGCCGAGCGGCTCATCGAGGACCTGACGGGGAACTGGGGGATCAGGGAGTCGGACATCCTGATCGACACCCTCACCTTCACGATCTGCACGGGTCAGGAGGAGTCGCGGGGCGACGGCGTCGCGACGATCGAGGCGATCCGCGAGCTCAAGCGGCTCCACCCGGACGTGCAGACCACCCTGGGCCTGTCCAACATCTCGTTCGGCCTGAACCCGGCCGCGCGCATCGTCCTCAACTCGGTCTTCCTCGACGAGTGCGTGAAGGCCGGCCTGGACTCGGCGATCGTCCACGCCTCGAAGATCCTGCCGATCGCCCGCCTCGAACCGGAGCAGGTGGAGGTCGCGCTCGACCTGATCCACGACCGCCGCCGGGACGGCTACGACCCGCTCCAGCGCTTCCTGGAGATGTTCGAGGGGGCGACGGCGAAGTCCCTGAAGGCCGGCAAGACGGAGGAGCTCCTCGCTCTGCCGCTGGACGAGCGGTTGAAGCGGCGGATCATCGACGGGGAGAAGAACGGCCTGGAGAAGGACCTCGACGAGGCCCTGACGGTCCGGCCCGCTCTGGAGATCGTCAACGAGATCCTGCTGGACGGCATGAAGACGGTCGGCGAGCTGTTCGGCTCCGGTCAGATGCAGCTGCCGTTCGTGCTGCAGTCCGCCGAGGTCATGAAGACCGCCGTGGCCCATCTCGAACCGCACATGGAGAAGACGGACGCCGACGGCAAGGGCACGATCGTCCTCGCCACCGTCCGCGGCGACGTCCACGACATCGGCAAGAACCT